>CAYFUB010000431.1:0-30363 GCA_964346195.1 uncultured Pirellulales bacterium | reverse complement strand
CCTAGTCTGTCATGTCGAGCGAAGCGTCAGCGCAGTCGAGACATCTGGCCGCGAAGGGAAGGTGCCTCTTGTCCATAGCCAGATTTCTCCGCTCCGGCCTTCGGCCTCCGGTCGAAATGCCAGTTCCAGAGGGTCTTCGCCGAATCTACCTACAAACATGACGTGCACCCCGATCTCACCCTGTTTCATATTCTCGCTTGAGAAGTGCGATGGCCCGGGCTATAATGCCGTGACTGGTCAACGCAACACCCGGACTGTGAAAGGAGACATTCATATGTACGAGCAAACGCCCCCTTCGAAAGACACACTTCACGGCTACAGCCGGCGCCGGTTCATTGCCACCGCGCTGGCGGGTGCCGGTGTCCTTGCGGCCCGCCCCGCATGGCTATCGGCCGAGGGAAAGAAAAAGGCTGCCGCAAAGGGACGGGCTACCGATGTGGTGATGTTGGGCTCCAGCGGCATCAAAGCCACCCGGATCGCCCAGGGCACCGGATGGGACGGCGGAGGACGCTCCTCGGCGCACAGCCGACTGGGCGAAAAAGCGTTCGTTGAGCTGATTCGGCACGGGGTGGACGAGGGGATCGCTTTCTTCGATACGGCCGACCTCTATGGGTCACAGCCGTACCTCGGCACGGCTCTCAAGGACGTGCCGAGAGACAGGTACATCGTCATGAGCAAGATCTGGCCGCGGAAGGAATACTGGAACTCGCCTTCCGGCGGGGCCATAGAGGAAGTGAACCGCTTTCGCAAGGAGCTTAACACGGACGTCCTCGACATCTGCCTGATTCATTGCATGACGGATGGCGAGTGGCCCCGGACGTTCGAGCGCATTCGCGACGAGCTATCCGAGATGAAGCAGAAGGGGGCCGTCCGGGCCGTCGGGGTCTCCTGTCATGACCATGAAGCCTTGAAAGTCGCGGCCGCTCATCCCTGGGTGGACGTCGTTCTCGCCCGCATCAACAATGTGGGCAAAGGAGCCGAGATGGACGTGCCGCCGGAAGAAGTCGCGCCGGTCCTCAAGCAGGCCCGCGCGAATGGCAAGGTCGTCCTCGGCATGAAGCTCTTCGGGGCGGGCAAGCTCGTGAAGCCCGAGCAGAAAGACGCGTCGCTCAAGTACGTGTTCCAGAATGAACTGGTGGACGCGATCACCGTCGGCATGATGCGCCCGAAGGAGGTCAACGACACGCTCCAGCGCATGAACAAGGCCCTCAAGGCGTAGCATGCGAACACCAGTCCCGTCAAGAAGGCTCTCCTGAGTTGTCTTGGATGGGAGATTTGTGACGGGTGGCGGCGGCAAGCGCAGGCTTGCCGATGGCTCCTGGGTGCTAGGGGATGTCATCGGCTTCCACTTTGGCGGGGCTGCGTGTGAACGCACACCCGCTCCGAGACGATTGGAATACGAAGGAAGAGACTCCCATGAAGACGAGGTGTTCGGATGTACTCAGCCGGGCCGCGGTTTGCGCGGTCCTGAGTGTGTGGAGTGTCGGCCTGATGGTTCAGTCGCGTGCAGAAGCGGCCGGGCAGAAGTTCCGCCGGCTGCCCATCAAGGAGTATCGCGACAAGATGAAAGCCGGCTGGATCGGCCAGAGCATCGGGGTCTCCTGGGGTGGGCCGACCGAAGGCCGATATCACACGATCATGCCGGCCGACCGGATGCCGCCGTTCAGCGAAGACCTGGTCAACCAGGCCTTTGGCCAGGACGATCTCTACGTGGAGATGACCTTCCTGCGTTCCATGGAAGAATACGGATTCGATGTCCCTATCCGGCAGGCGGGCATCGACTTCGCCAACAGCGGCTATGCGCTCTGGGTCGCGAACGCGGCGGGCCGAAGCAACCTGCGCAACGGCATCGCGCCCCCGGACTCCAGCCACCCGCAGTTCCACGACTGCGCCGGCGCGATCGATTACCAGATCGAGGCGGACTATTCGGGCCTCATCGCGCCGGGGATGCCCGACGTCGTCATCGCCCTGGGCGAGAAGTTCGGGCGGCTGATGAATTACGGCGACGGCGTCTACGCCGGGCAGTTCATGGGCGCCATGTACGCCGAGGCGTTCTTCGAAAAGGATGTCATGAAGCTCATCGAAGCGGGCCTGGAAGCCATCCCCGCGGAATCCCGATACGCCGGCATGGTCCGCGACATGATTCAGTGGCACCAGGAGAACCCCACCGACTGGGAAAAGACCTGGGCCCTGGCGGAGAAGAAATACCATCAGGACCGCAACTACAACATCTGCACGCTCGACGTGAAGCGCGAGGGCGCCTGGGTCCTGATGGGATTGCTCTACGGGCAGGGCGACCTCGATCAGACGATAATCATTTCGTGCCGGTGCGGATTCGACAGCGACTGCAACCCGTCCTCCAGCGGCGGCATCCTGTTCACCACGCGCGGCGCCTCGAACCTTCCCGAGAGGTACTACCGAAAGCTCGATGAGACGAGAATCTTCAGCCATACGGCCTACAATTTCCCGCGGCTGCTGGACGTTTGCGAGAAGCTGGCCCACCAGGGATTAGCGAAGGTCGGCGGGCGCGTCGAAAAAGACGCGAGCGGCGCCGAGGTTTTCGTGATACCGGTCAAGGCCCCGACGCCGAGCAGGTTCGAGGATTTGAAGGACCCGGGCCCCATCGCGGGCAGTCTCTACAGCGACGCGGAGATGAGGCAGATTCGCAGTCCCGGACTGAAGTGGGCCGCCAAGCTGCTGGACGGCTGGACGATCACCAACTGTGACCTCGGCCGAAGCTCGATGGCCTGGGAGTGGCAGGGCCGGAAAAACGTGTTCGTGCTGAACGGCCTGACCAGGGGCGCGACGGGCTATGCCTTGACGAAGACGGTGACCATCCCGACGGGCAAGGCCGCGCTGCTGGGACTTTCGGCGGCCTGCGATCCGAAAACCGACGGATGGAAGATCTGCGTGAAGGCCGACGGCAAGGAACTCGCCGCCGAGACGGTGGACAAGACAACGATGAGGGATGGGTGGGCGGAAATCGGGTGCCCGCTGCCGGAGAATGGAGATGGGCCGTTGGCCCTGGAAATCGCGATGGCACCCGCGACGCCGCCCACGGACAGGAGCGGCCCGCCGGCCCTGAGAATCACCGTTCCCGAGATCGCTAATCGTTGAGAATACCTATGGAGTTGCGGCTGGCTGTCCTGCTCATTTCGATTCTCATTCAAGCGATCGCTCAGGCGGGGACGATCCGGCTGAGGGCCTTGCCGCCGACGGTTCGCGTCCGGCAGGAGGGGGATTTCAAGGGGACGGAGGCCGTGGAGATAGCCGGCGCGCGCGGTGAATTCGAATCTTTTCAAGTCGTGGTAACCGCGACCGGTGCGAGTCTGCAGCGGGTCTCCGCAGAGATATCGCCCTTGCGAAACGAGGCCAAGGCGAACATTCCCGCCAAGAATGTGACCCTCTACCGGGAAGTGTTCATCCCGGTTCGGTACTCTTCTCCGGGGGCCACGGTCGCGCCGGGCCTGATAGCCGACCCGCTCGTTCCCTTTGCGGACCCGTACACCGGGCGGGAGATACCGGAGCCGCGCTGGAACGAGCGGGGACAGGAAGGACCGCGGTTCGGCGCCACGGGATTCGACCTGTGGCAGGACATGCATCAGCCCTTGTGGGTGGACGTCGAGATACCGAAAGATGCTGCCCAAGGCGTCTACAGGGGTACCTTCACGGTGCGGGCTCGCGGTACTGAGCCTGTCACCATCCCCGTCCGGCTGACGGTCTGGGATTTCGCGCTGCCGGAGGGCCCGACGCACGAAAACCATTTCGGCGGGTTCTCGTATACGGCCAGGCACCACAACCTCAAGGAAAACTCGGAGGAATATCGCCTGCTGGAGGACCGATACGTTGCGATGATGGCGGCGCACCGCATCAATCCGCCGCTGCCGCGCCGGCTGCTTCCGAGGATTGCCGAAGACGGCGCCGCCGTGTTCGACGAGGACACCGACCGGCGCATCAGCGAATTCGTCGAGCGATACCACGTCACGAATATCGAGGTTCCGCGTGCCCCGTTCTCGGATGTTCTGACCGCCGGCCACGACAAGGCGATTCGCTACTACCGCTCATGGTATGCCTATTTGAAGAAGAAGGGCTGGGCCGCGCGGGCGTATCTCTATATGCTCGACGAGCCGAACGACAAAGAGGCGTACGAGCGGGTCCGGCAATTGGGGGCGCTGGTCCATGAGGCCGAGCCGAACCTGCGGCGTCTGGTCGTCGAGCAGCCGTATTCGCAAGACCCGGACTGGGGCTCCATCGACGAGGCCGTGGATATATGGTGCCCCCTGTTCGGATTCCTTCACGAGCCGAGCGTCAGGCGTGCTCAGGCCGCGGGCGATGAGGTATGGAGTTACACGGCGCTGTGCCAGAGGGCGCCATCCTATCATCCCGAGTATGAGAAAGTCAGGGGCGACCATCCGCCGTACTGGCAGATCGATTTCCCCGTCCTGAGCTATCGGATAGCCCCGTGGCTGAATCGGCGTTATGGTGTGACGGGGCTCCTGTATTGGACCACCGTTTGCTGGAGCGCGCCGCAGCGTAACCCGTGGGATAGTCCCGGCTTTCGGGTGCGGTTCAACGGCGAAGGGGCTTTGTTCTATCCTGGCGAGGACGCCGGCATAGAAGGCCCCATAGCCTCGATTCGGCTCAAGAACCTGCGCGACGGCATGGAGGATTACGAGTACTTCACGCTGCTCGAGAAACGCCGGGGCAAAGAGACCGTCGCTGAGATCGTTCGCCAGGCGGTACCGACCTGGGGCACCTGGGACCAGGACCCCTATCGGCTGTTGGAGCTGCGTAGCCGTTTGGCCCGCGAGATCCTGCGATGATGGATGGTACGAATGGTCCGCGCGGGTGGCGTCGTCAAGCACGTTCGTAGTGACGCCGTGAGGCGTTGTGTCGCGGGCATCCTGCCCGCGATTCGAGGGCGGGACGGGAACCCCAAACGCGATGTTTCGTGTTTTGGTACCCACGCTCTCGACACGTGTCTTCGGTGCCCTTATGGGCACACTACAAACAGGGCCTGCGGCCCTCGGCGCGGCCTCGGCCCGACCCGAAGGATCGCTGTGCGGCCGAGCATCGCGAACGATGCCATCCGGGCGGTTGAGGCTTAGAAGGGATGTGAAAAGCGGCACGGGCATCTTGTCCGTGCAGAAGCAAGGTCGGCAGGGCCAGGATGGCCCTGCGACTGGGCTCGGGGTCCCCAACGCGTGATTCCGCGTTGGGGGGCCCCTCCCAAAACGCGAAGATCGCGTTTTAGGGACCCTTCATGGGCAAGATGCCCATGCTACTGAAGACGCGGTTCTCGCACACCCTTTTAGACGCTCGTATCACAGCGTGAACGCTGGCAGCTTGACGATGGCGCCGCCTTTCAATGCCGATTGATGCGCGCAGAGTCCCACGCAGGTCCAGTTGGCTGACTGCCGGGCGTTGGGGAAGGGGTCCCGGCCCTCGACCAGCGCCATGATGAATTCGTGCGCCAGGTGGGGATGCGAGCCGCCGTGACCGGCGCCCTGGGTGAAGCTCAGGTGCGTGTGCTTCGCCAGGTCATACACGCCTTTCGTGGTGAACCGCCGGATCGGCTGGGGCAGACGTTTGGCGTAGTCGGGCGCCTTGACCGGCTTGGGAATCTTCGGCTCCGGGAGCTTGGCGCGGTGCATCACCAGCGGCTCGTGCTCGACCAGGGGCCATTCGACGGAGGCCTTGGAGCCGAAGACGTCGAAGCTTTCCCGGTACTGCCGCGCCACGTCGAACAGCGAGCGATAAATCCGTGCACTGAGGTCGGAGTCCTTGAATTTGATCTGCGTCGTCTCCACCGCGAATGGGGAGTCGTAGCAGCCGATCAACTCCCTACGGATGGTCCCCGAGCCGAAACAGGAGACATATTCGGCGGTGCTGTCGAGCAGCCCGCAGACGGGCCCGACGCAATGCGTGGCATACCACATGGGGGGCAGGCCGGGCCAGTAGTTCGGCCAGCCGTCCATATCCTGCTGGTGACTGGCCTGCAGGAACTGGATCTTGCCGAGCACGCCCTTGCGGTAGAGCTCCTGGATGTAGAGAAACTCGCGGCTATAAACCACCGTCTCCATCATCATGTATTGCCGGCCGGTCTTCCGCTGGAGCTCGACGATCTTTTTGCAGTCGGCGATGGTGGTGGCCATCGGCACCGTGCAGGCGACGTGCTTGCCGGCCTTGAGGGCCGCGATGGACATCCGGGCGTGGTCGGGGATCGGCGTGTTGATGTGAACCGCATGCACATCAGGGTCGTTGAGCAGGTCGCGATAATCGGTGTATCGCTTCGACACACCGAAGGCATCGCCGATGGCATCGAGCTTTCGCCTCGTGCGCTGACAGATGGCGTACATGTTGGCGTGAGGATGCCGCTGGTAAATGGGGATGAACTCGGCCCCGAACCCCAGGCCTACAATCGCGACATTGATTTTCGTCTGCATGACGTACCCTTTCCTTTGCGGTTGGCGTTGGT
Organism: uncultured Pirellulales bacterium; assembly: GCA_964346195.1. Classification (GTDB taxonomy): domain Bacteria; phylum Planctomycetota; class Phycisphaerae; order Sedimentisphaerales; family Anaerobacaceae; genus PLanc-01. The sequence continues at coordinate 23,885 of CAYFUB010000431.1, read as the reverse complement.
TTTCCCGATGAACCCGACTGTCCTTATACCGCCCATGGGCGTTTACGATTCTGCGATTCTCTAATGGCCCTCCTGGCAAGCGCCGCATCCACGTCGACCTGGAAGTCGAACATGCCGACACAGATGAAATCCGCGCCGCTTTCGAAAGCCAGCCGGAACCCGTCCTCCGGCGGGAGCGCCCCGGCCGCCAGGACCTTGAAGGCGATCCAGGGGACCTTCACGCCCTGCATGAACGCCACGGTCCGCTCGTAGTCATGGCAGAACATGTTGTCGTGGTAGCAGGCGTGATCCGGGGAGTTCTCTTCGTACATCTCCATGTAGCGTCTGTTCTCTTGCGGATGAGCGGACCAGTACCGGTCGTGGTGCAGGGTCTTCATATAAAAGTCCGGCACCAGTCCTTCTTTCTCACAGAATATGATGGGCTCCAGCCGATGGGCGCAGATGCCGACAGGGACGTCATATCTCCTCATGATTTCGAAGGCCCTGACGATGTTGTGCGGCCTCTTCTGAAAATACCAGATGTCGCTGGAGCCGCCCCAGAGATAGGCCGCCGCGGCCCCCAGCTCCAGATGCTCCACCAGTAGTTTCTCATACTGGTCGATGTCCGTGGTAATCACGTCGGCGATCCATTGCATCGCGCCACCCCATTCGTCCCAGTACCGCGACAGGCGAATGCGCCGGAAATTGTGGCTCTTCAGCACGATAGTGTTGATTCCCTGCTCCTCACATTTCCGTAAGGTCTCAAACACCTTCTTCTCGGTGTTGTAATGGTTCGCGAGGGCGTTCATATAGAGCAGGTCCCGCGCGTGCATATTGGGACTGATCAGGTTGCTGCCGCTGATGAGCCGGCCGACGGAGAGCTTGCCGATCCTGCCGGTGGGCATGTTCTTCAAGTTGTTTGCGTCCATAGGTGCACCGGATTGAATCAGATATACTCAGCGGGGAATTGCCACGGCGCGCGGTATTTCGGGACGGCCAGGCGGGCGGCCTCGTCGTCCAGGATGCGTTCCGTCGCCGGATCGAAGCGGATGGCCCGGCGCAGTTTCATCGAGAGATTGGCCAGGCCAATCGGCACGTCAATGCGGCAGTGATAGTCAGCGTTACAACTCGGTTGCTCCCGAGTCCTGATGCAGTTGAGCCACTCATGCTCGTGGCCGGGCGAGGGCGGGATCGATTTCTCCGGCGGCCGGGCGTCCTTCAATCGGTCGCCCTCGGGCACAACCTCGTGCATGCTGTAATTAGCGTATAGCGTGCCGTTGGTCCCGTGGAAGTAGATTCCCAATCTCCTCGCGGGCGAGCCGCGGCCGAAATCGAACCCGAAGCTGTTGATCATGGACATCATCCACGTCATCGTGAAATTGGGATACTGCCACAGGACCTCCTGCACGTCCGGCACGTCGCCGGCGTCCTTGATGACGTACCGTCCGCCGGAGCAGTACGTGGTCTCGGGGTAGCCCAGATCCAGCGCCCACACCGGCAGATCGACGATGTGCGGGGCCATGCCGGGCGTCCAGCCGCCGCTGAAGGCCATGAGAGAGCAGTTGTTGTACGCGTTCTCCACGAGCAGGGGGTTGTATGGGCGCATCGGGCCGGGGCCTACCCAGAAGTTCCAGTCAATCTCCGGCGGCGGCTCGCTGTTGGGCGGATTGCCGATCCCTTCCGGTCCCTGATTCATGACGTTGAACGTCCGCGCGACGCTGATGGACCCCAGTTTGCCCGAGCGAACGTACTCGACGACCCGCCGATAGTTCTCCCCGGCATGAATCTGCGTGCCGATCTGGCAGACTCGCTTGTGTCGGCGCACGGCGTTGCGAAGGGCGAAGCTCTCGCCGACGTGAATGGTCATCGGCTTTTGCACGTAGATGTCCTTGCCCGCAGCGCAGGCATCGACGGCGATACGACAGTGCCAGTGCGGCGGCGTGGCTATAATGACGGCGTCGATGTCTTTGGCCTGGAGCATCTCCCGGTAATCGTGATACGGCTTGGCCGTGCCCTGGTATTCGGCCACGACGGCCTCCCGCCGGGATCTCCACACGTCGCAGACGCCCGTCACAACCACATCGGCCCGGCCCGCGCAGGCCTTCAGGTTGCTTCGGCCCATGCCTCCACAGCCGATCAGACCGACGCCGATCTTGTCGTTGGCCCCCGGCTTGCCCTCTCCTCCCAGAACGCCGCTGGGGATGAAGTAGGGGACAGCCACGCTGGCTGTGCCTGTCGCGGTGATGTGGCGGATGAAGTCACGTCGTGTGATGGGTCTCGTTAGCGACATTATCGTGTCCTCCCTATCCCAATGGAACATGGCTCAGTGCCGGTGCCCAGTCTTGTAGGGTGTGTATTACGCACCATTAAGCGCGCGTGATGAAGGCTGGTGCGTGGTACGCACCCTACGAGCTTCTGTTACGGGCACAGGATACCACTTGTCTCCATAGTCGTGCAAGCAGATGTACACATCACCTGCGGCGAGATCGCACTTCCTCGAAACCTGTCTGATGCTTCAGGAAGTCAGCCAGGCCGTAGATCGTGTCGATATTGTAGCTGGTTTCAAGGTGATATACGTACATCATGTCGCCGCCCGCGTTGTCCCGGAGGGTCCGCCGGGCCCAGTTCACTATCGGCTCCGTGCTTTCCGCGGACATATCGCGCGGCAAGGGAACGATGCTGAGCGGTATCTGCTTGCCGAACGCCTCGCGCGCCTTGGCGATGGAGGTCTCGCCGCCGAGGTCCAGCGCTTGCAGGTGTTCGATCCTTGTGAAGGCCCCGAGCAGGTGGGTGCTGGTCCCGCATGAATGGAGCCGTATAGGGCCCAGCGACCGGCCTATCTTCGAGGTCAGCGGCGCGACAAACGTCTCGAACAAGGCGGGACTGACCATGCAGGCGGAGCATTCGCCCACGTGGACATCCGTGCGGGGCAGGTCGGCGGCTTGTTCAAAGTGCCGGCAGAGCACGATGTAGGCATCGGCAATCCACTCCATGAGTTTCATGCACCTCTGCGGCGCGGTCAACATGTCCATGTACACGGCCTCACCGTAGAGTTTCTGGGCGGTAGTCAATACGCCGTGGATAGCGGCCCGGCCGGACGCATCCCAAAAGAATGGTGGAATCGCCCGCAGGCGTTTTTCGGCGGTGCTCTGTATTTGTGCGATCTGGCTGTCGAACAGCCTGACCAGGTCGTGATTCAGCAATGTTTCAGGCGCGGGAAGCTCTTCGGGATCTGTGCCGGCAAGGCACGCAGGTGTGATATCGGCATCCCGGTTGTCGCCGGGGATAAAATCGGCGCCCAGCAGCATACCAAGAATCATGTTGGGCTGGATGCCTCCGATCTGCACCTGGGTGGGGTCCCAATAGCTGATGCGCCCCAGATTCGACTCAGAGTAGAAAAGCGCCAAGTCCGGGAACGTCTCGGCGGCGTATTCATTGCACAAGCAGTCGATGGCATGGCGTCTGTCGGGGTTCAAGTAATAATCCCGGTCGAACACCACGCCCAGGGCCTGGTTCATCCATCCTTTGGAGAGTGTGCCGGCGAGGGTAATCATTTCGTATCGCGAGCCTGCATGTCACCTAAGACCCTCTAACTGAATGAGTATCACCCGGCACCTATTCGTCGTCCTGCGGAAGCGCATCCGGCGGCCACGACTCTGTCATTCCTGCGCAGGCAGGAATCCAGCCACTTATGTATAGGGATTGTGCCCAAGGCGTGACCACATTCACACTTCGCGAGTCGGCTGGACCCCTGCCTGGGTTCGGGGTCCCCAACGCATAGTTCCGCGTTGGGGGGCCCTTCCCACACGCGAAGTAATGCGTGTGGGGGCCCCTCCGCAGGGGTGACGGATGCGCGTCCATCGAGGCAGCCGCAGCAGTTTCTGGGCGTGTGTTCATTCTGTCAGAGGCCCTAATTCATCTATTTTCACGGGCCGGCCGGATTCGGCGGACAGGTCGGCGGCGAAGCACATCGCCTGGGTCTGAGCGGCATCCTCCAGGTCTGGGAACGGCCGTGTGTCGCCGAGGATGCAGTCGAGGAAATGGGACGCCTCGCTCGTGAAGGGGTGGTGAGCGACATCAGCGCTGTCGGGCAGGATGCAGGGAATCTTCGTAAAGCCCTTCTGGCCCGGGAACAGCTTCGGGGTGAAAAGCTCGTCGTTGCGAATGGAGCCTTCCGTGCCGTAGACCCCGATATTGAATTTGTAGGGCATGCGGGCGTCGAAAGTCGTCGCCGTGCGGCCGATCTTGCCGTCGTGGAACTTCACATTCACGGATATGGTGCCAGGGTACTCAATGGGATTCTCTGTTTTCACCTGGTAGGCGCAGACCTCTTCGGCTTCGCTCCGGGCGAACCATCGCAGTGCGTCGACCGCGTGGCAGCCGCCGGTCAGGATGGCCGTGCCGCTGTGCTCCCGGCTGCCTAACCACTTCTGCTGCGGCGTCATCCATATCCGGTGCATGTAGTCCACCTCGACCATGAAGATGTTGCCAAAAGCGCCTTCATCGATCAGTCGGTCGATGGTCATCAGCAGGGGATTCCAGTGCAGGACGAAGCTCACGAGTGTCTTCACGCCGTTCGTGCGGACCGCCTGTAACTGCCTTCGCACATCTTCAACCGTCAGAGCGACGGGTTTCTCGATGATGATGTGCTTGCCGGCCTCGGCCGCGGCGACGACGTACCGCGTGTGCGAGTCATGCGGCGTGCATACGACCACGATATCGATATCCGCCCTCGCGAGCATCGGGTCCGCATCTGTCTCAATCGCGCACCGCAGGTTGTGCTCGTCACGATACCGCTGGGCGTTGGCGTGGTTGCGGCTGACCAGCGCCCGGACCTCGGAACGCTCGTCTCTCTGGAAAGCCTTCACGTACTCTCCCGCCACCGCCCCGCAGCCGATGATTCCCACGCCCAGTTTGTCCATGTTCTGCCTCCTTCCTGCTCCGGTTCAGCAAATAGTCCGCAATCTTCGCGGGAGCACGCCGTAGTCAATGTCCCGGATGAGCTCCGGGTACACTTCGCCATCATTGCACAGCCGGGTGGGATGGTCAAGTGAGACGGTAAGCGACCGCGCCTGGAATCGGGTGACCCGTTTGTGACGTTCCAGGGCCTTCTGGTAAACCAGCCGCAGCAGATGCAGGGCTTCCCACCGGTTGCCGGCCTCAATGAGCAGGCAGTCCAGAACGCCATCGTCGGGCCGGGCGTCGGGCAGCATCGTGAGCCCTCCGAAGCGCGAGGCATTGCCCACCAGCAGCACCCCGTAGCGACCGTGGAACTCCCGTTCATCGGCCCTCACGTGCATCTCCCAGCCCGAGCCCATTCTCACGATGACGGAAAGAGCCGGAATCGTGTAGCGCAAGGAGCCGCCGAACCGTCTCATCCGCAGGCTCCTTTCCGCAATGTCGGCGAAGTACCCAAGGCAGGAGGCTGAAAGAAAGTGGTATGACCCTGCTCGCCCGACATCCGTGTCCCTGGTTCTTCCATCGATGATTGTCCGGCAGGCTTGCTGCCAGTCTTGAGGGATCCCCTGGCTCTTGCAGAAATCGTTCGACGAGCCGCAAGGGATGATGCCGATACGGGGCACATGCTGGTGTCCGGACGTACAGAGGCCATTGAGGACCTCATTGAGCGTGCCGTCGCCTCCGATAACGACAACCTTCTCGACGCTCTGTGCCGCCGCCGCGGCGGCCAACTCCCGCGCGTGGCCGCGATATTGGGCAAGGGACAGGGAAAAGCTGAATCCCTGCTCTCGCAGGAAGTCCGTCGCCTGGCGGACCTTCGCGCGGCTCGCCCCCCAGTTGGCGTTCTCGTTGGCGATGACGATGTTGGGGGATGATTGTCCCAAGAATCACCTGGCATCATTGGCGTGCGCGACCGGCCCGGCAAAGTCTGAGGCCGCACCTAAGTCTGTGGCGCCGCTTCATCAATCATCTTAAGCTGTTTGAATCTGCAGAAGTGCCGCAGTTCCTTGGTCAAGTCCCCGTAGCACGTCACGCGGTGTATCCCGTGCGACCAGTTCTTCCAGAGTTGTTCTGCATCGCCGTCTATCTTGACCCGGATTTTGCTGCGGCAGCCTCTTTCGGTTTCCGGCGTGTCAACGATCTGCCCGGTGAAGTAGAGCAGACTCGATGTCCCATCCAGTACGGCTTGGGTGACTTTCTGGCCGATGCGCATTTTCACCTCGGGGACGGCCCCTGCCTGGCGCTCCATGACGCTCCGCAGCCGATACGGCGCGGCCGGACCATCAGGACCATCCATTCGGGGCGTGCCCAGACAGTGAATTAGGACCGCGCTGTTCGTGGAGAAGTCGAAGCCCGGATTCTCGACGAAACCGGGTCGGCCCGTCAGCCCCTGGAACAGAATGTGGGTCATCGCGCAGGGCAGATCGGATTGACAGATGCCGCCCAACCCCAGGTTGTTCAGCTTGGCGAATCCGATGCAGGGATAGGCATAGGACTGGCACAGTGGGCCGTACATGCTGCCGTAGCAGTCCACGGTCATCACGGTCGCCTCTTCCTCATCCAATAGTCTCTCGAAGGCCAGCGCCAGCCTGCACGACTTGACAATCTCCTCCTGCGAAGGCTCCACGACCTCGACCGCGCCTCGGATCCAGGACTGGGCTTCGGCCCGCGCGGCGGCGTCGCTGACGGCGTTGTAGGCCTCCAGCATGCGTAACAGCTCGATCTGCTTGATCTCGGTCCCAAATTTCTCTCCGACGTCCTGCGCGTACGGGGCGAACGATTGCGTCGTCAGGTTCAGGATCTTCGCCTCGCGCAGGTGGTGAATAGCGCGGAAGGGCCTGATGGCCACGGCCAACTGGCGGTAGTCGCTGGTGAGAAGGCACTCGAAGTTCGTCCACTCCGCCCGCTTATACATGGCGCTGAGATTGTGCCACTCATGTCCCGAATAGGGAGCGGAGAAAATCATCGTGGGGTGTCCCAGACGCAGAATCTCCTCGAGAACCGGCATGGTCCACAGGGTCAGGTGGATGGCCAGGATGCCGTCAACTCCTTTCAAGGCGTCCTTATGCTTGTTGAGCTCGTCCACGGAGGTGATCAACTCGTCTACGACAAACTCCACATCGGCCAGATCGCCCTTCAATTTGGCGAACTGTGATTCATAGAACCGGACCTCCTTCTTCACGTCAAGATCGGGATAGGGGTAATGGCTGCCCGGGACCCCGAGGTAGATTTTGGCTACCCTGACTTTTGTCCTCCGGCATCCGGGGCTTATCAGTCCCCCTTTCTGGTCGGGTGCGCCCTTGGCCGGGATACCGGGGCGGCCGAGATACATGGCCCCGGTTGCCGCCGCGAGCCTCAGAAGTTCTCTTCTATTCAGATCTGTTTCCATCCCTGTTTCCTTTCGCTCGGTATGACTGCCGGGAGACGGCTTACTCCTTGGTTTTATCACTTTGGGACTGGGCCTCTCGTTTTTTCTGGTGTGCGGCCTTGATCAATTCGTCGATGTCATAGCCCAGCGGCTTGCCCTCGTCGTCCTTGCGACGGGCGGAGACGAGGGCCTCCTCCACGCCGGCTGGCAGGGCCCGGTCCGCGCCGGCCTTTTCCGGCGGCAGCCACCAGTTCATCCGCTCGCTGTAGCACCAGACGTACTCGTCCGTCGTGCTCAGCGCGTAGTAGACGTTGTGCTCGAAGAACTTGAGCTGTTGCTCCGGGCCGAGGTAGTGGCTGGTCGTCTGGACGGTGCGTTTTCCCAGAGCCTGGTCGATATACAGGGCCATGCCGGCCTGGACCTGAGCGTTGTATTTCGGCCGCAGAGGTTCGGGGATGAGCGTCTGCGCACGCTGGCGGATCAAGTGGTAGGCTCGGTAGTATTCCTCCGGGTTTTCATAGTAGTACGCCGATTCGTTGCCGTCGATCAGAATGGCGTCCGGCGATGCGCCTTCGAGGATGCCGACATAGAATGCCGGGAGCAGAGCCATCCAGAGCTGCAACAGTTTCTGCTCTCGGACCTTGGGGTCGGGCTCATCGACGACATCACGGAACAGGCCAAACTGGAAGAAGCTCAGGACCTTGAGCTCGGGCATGTGCTCCTGCAAGGCCGTAATGAATTCTCGGCCGCGACGACGCACCTGTGCCGTGACTTCGTCGAACGACTTGTCCTTGTACCGGCCCGGATAGACCCAGGGGTCCTCGCCATAGGGTTCCGGGTCGAAGCACACTCCCACGCAATTACCCGTGCGGACGGCCAGCGAAAGGAGTTTCATGTTCTCCGTGATGGTCTTCCAGTGGTCGTCATTGAACCAGTCCATGTTTTGCCTATTAGCGGCGTAGAGAGTCAGGAAGTTGTCCGTGAACTTCTGCCACTGAATCTGCCTCAGTGCATCCAGTTGGGGCTGCAAGGCGTTCTTGTCCCAGGGACGCGTGTCGAAGGCGTGGTTGAATTCGTTGGTGCGGAAGATGATGCCCTCGAACGGTCGTTTCTCCATCGCGCGGATGTTATCCCGAACGAAGTCCGGATAGGGCACGTCCCATCCGTACTCGACGATTTTCTTAGTCGGCCGTGCCTCGGCGAGCAGGCTATCCGACAAGAGAAAGGACCATGTGACCAGCGGCAGGACAACGGGCAGGCTATGTCTCTTCAACATAGGTAGATTCCCCATTTAGGGCGACTGCATGATCGGAATGTGACGCTGCACCATAGTAATGTCCGGGGCACTCCAGCCTTTCTGATCCATCAGCTCGATAAACGCCCGGCGAAAGATCAGCGTGATCTCGACCGTGCCCGCGCCATCGGCCGGGGCCTCGAAGGTATGCGTGGACGTGTCGGTGACAAAGGGCGCCAGGCGGTTGTCGCTGAGCACGCGCGTCGGGTTCCAATAGGCGCCGCTCGGCGAGACGCCGGTCCACAGTTCCTCCAGTATCCTGGCGAACCCCTTGCCCGGGAGGCCGGCATAGTATCCCTGATTCGGATCGCCGATGCCGCCCCAGGGCGGGACCGTGGATCCATCCAGTTGCCGCAAGGCGCGGCCTTGGGCATCGATGGCCCGGACCAGCAGTATGAGCTGGCGCAGGGGCGAGTCCGTCGGGACATAGTGGCCGGTCTTGTCGTTGGTGATGGCGACCGTCACAACCGCGGTGCCGGCCTCGATGTGGGCCGAGGCGGCCAGCGTGACCGCGTCCTGCAGAAGCCGCTCGTCCATGGCACCGGGCATGCGGTGGTTGTGCACGTGTCCGGGCGGGCGCTCGTATCCGCCCTCCTCGGGCAAAACGATGGTGAGGGCTTGGGTGGCGGGCATGTGGCAGTTCTGGCAGGTCTGGCCGGTGTTCGGATCGCTATAGGGGCTGTCCAGCCACTCGCCGAAAGAATTATAGACGACCGTATCCCAGAAGACGCCGAAATGGCAGGGCGCGCAGAAGGCGCTTTCCTTCTCCAGCGGCAGGTAACTGACCCGGCGCGTCACGTCATCGAGCGTTCCGAAAAAGAGTTGTTGTCCCTCTTCCGGCCGGTACAGTCGCATGGAGAGGACGCCGGGCATGTTGTGAGGGGGCAGGCCGGTGACCGGATTGAGCGTCACCTCACCAACCTTGTGGCAGAACTCGCAGAACACGCCTTCCGCCTCGACTCCCGCGACTTCGTTGGGGTCCACGGCGTAGGCCCGGCCCGGCTTGGCGGCGGCGGCCGGGACGTGGCAGGTCGCGCAATTACCGGCGGTTTGGGGGAAGTCCAGCTTGTATCCGGGGCCGTAGTAAGGCTCGTTAGGATCTGGCCGCAGGGGGAATCGGCCGTAGTCCCGGCTGTGAGCGTACCGCGTGAGGGGGCTGCGGTTGCCCAGGACATCGGTGCCCTGATACATGGTCAGGAAATGCGGGTTGACAGCCGATTGCGAATGGGCGTCCTTCTGCCATTGGTCGTAAAGGTCCGGCATGCACTTGCTGCAGCTCCTGGACCCGGCAACTCCCTCATCGGAAAACCAGTCGTAGTCGGCGTTGTCGGTCGTATAGTGCGGCTTCAAGACGATGGTGACAGTTTCCCCGCCGGCCGTCGCCTCCGTCCAGCCGACGTAATAGCCCGGGGCCCAGGCGGTGACCGTCACCCGGGCGCCAGGCGCCAGACCCGCCAGGAAGAAGCTGCCATCAGCACCGGATTTCGTGCTGTTGTCGGTAGCCTGTACTCGAACGGAGGCGCCGGCCACCGGACCGTTTGCGTCGAGCACGGTTCCCCACACGGTATCCGGTCCGGTCACCGGCGTCGGAGCGGAGGAAAGGGGGACCAGGCGTATGGCGAATACCGCCAGAGCCGTGGCCGCAAGCAGTGCCGTGCCTTTGCGTCTCATGGTCCGGCCCTCGAATCGCTGGACGCAAAACGGTTCATGGATAGTGATGCGGATGCATTGGCGCTCGCGGGTGCCTCGCCCGTCAAATCCAGGCGAAAGACGCCTTCCCCTTCGGTCGCGGCATACAGATGGCCCTCGTTCGAGGAGATGGCCAGCGCATTGACGGACCGCACGCGCAAACCGTCGTTGATGGCCGTCCAGGTCGTTCCGCTGTCGGTCGAGCGATACACGCCGCCCAATCGATCTGACACATAAATGACTTGGGCATTTGTTGGGTCGAAGACGATATCGGTGATGCTTGCCTCGGGATTCAGGCCCGCCGGCAGGGGCTGCCAGATCTGGCCGCTGTTATGGCTGCGATACAGCCCGGCACGGTCCAGGCCGGCATAGACGGTGCTTCTCATCGTGGGGTGAACTGTTACCGACAGGGCTGTCGGTGACTGCGGCAGTCCCTGATTGATGGCCAGCCACGTTTGACCACCATCGAGGGTCTTGAGGAGCCCGTGATTTCCCGTGGCCGCGTAGACTATCCGGGCGTCAACCGTATCCACGGCCAGGTCCATAACGTTGGTATTGCGGGAGACTGCGTCATTGGCCTGGGTCCACGTACCGCCGTGATCGCTCGAGACGTAGATTCCTCCGGCGGCCATCCGGTTGTCGAAGGTCCCGGCGGAAACGAAGGCCGACGTGCCCGCATACACCAAGGCCGGGTCCGAGGGCGCGAAGGCAATGGCTCGCCAACTCATGTCTTCGCTGGGACGCCCGCTTACCGCCAGGAACGTGCGTGCCCCATCGGTACTGCGGAGGATGCGGCCGTCCCAGTTGTTGGACGCCAGCACGTGCTGGGGGTCGGCGGGGTCAATCGCCACGACGTACCACTCCAATGAGTTGAACGGAGGGTAACACAGGCCGGCCCAGTCGCCCCCCGCGTCGGTGCTGGTGAACAGGCCGCTGCGTGCCGCGGCAAAGACCACCGCTGGGTTCGCGGGGTCCACGGCGATATCCCGGACTTGGGCACCGGTGTAGCCTTTGCTCGCGACCGTCCAGGTCCGGCCGCCGTCGGTGGTCAGGAAGTTACCGCCGCCGTAGTTATTCGTGAACAGCCGGTTGGGATCATCTGGGTCCACCTGAAAATCGATGGGAAAGCCGGCCCGGACACCGGGCGGTCCCCAACCCTGCTCGCCGCCGCACATCCGTCGCCACGTTCGGCCGCCGTCGGCACTGCGATATACGGCCCCGGCGCTTCCGGCGTAGGCAATCCTTGGATCGGACAGAGCAAACTCGACCGCATTGATGTTGTCATCAGCCAGCGTCTTGTTCCAGGAGGAGCCGCCGTCGAGCGACAGGTACGCACCCGCCTCCCGGTAGTACTGATTGTTGCCGGTTCCGGCCAACAGAATACGGGGGTCTTGGGGGTGCATGAACAAGGTGCCCACGTACAGGTTCGCCAAGCCGCCGTTGGCCGGGGTCCAGGTCCGGCCGCCATCGAGGCTCTTGATAATGCCTACGCCGCCGGAGACGCCGGTCGCCGGGACCGAATTCGCCGCCTCGCGGTCAAAGATGCCGGTGGACACGTAGACCACGTCAGGGTTGCCGGGGTCAATCCAGATGTACCGGGCGAGGTTGTCGCCGCGCCAGACCGCGGTCCAGTTCTGTCCGCCGTCGGTGGTCTTGTACACGACGCCCTTGACCATATCGAATTCCCGGCCGTTGCGCGGCGCGCCGGCCCAGGCCCAGCTTGACAACTCCGCGGCGGCGTACACGATATTGGAGGACCGCGGATCCACCGTGAAACCGCGAAACGTGATGCCCATCGACTCGATCACGCCGTGGTCCATCTCCATCCAGGTGCGGCCGCCATCCGTCGATTTGAATATGCCGCGGATATCCTGCGTGCCGATCCAGATCGTGTCGAAGTCGTGCGGATCGATCGTGAGGCAAAAGACGGGAATCGTGTCGCCGGATTCGCCCGCGCGCGTGGTGATGCCCTGATTGGAGGGAAACCAGGTTCGGCCGCCGTCCGTGCTCATGTGCATGCCCGCCTGGGCGTCCGTGACGTACATCACGTTGGGATCGTCGGGCCGCATACGCACGTCGTAACCGAGGCCGCCCAGCGGTCCGCCCGTTCGCACCCAGGACGGGCGCGCGCCGGGGGCGGGGCCGTATACGACGATATCATCGATGCGTGCCATGCTCTCATCGAGGGTCTCGAAAGCAAATCCGCCCTGGAGCAGCGGCTCAGGGTCCGTGAATTCCCATTCCATAACGCCATCGACGAAGAATCGGATGCGGGGTCCCTGCCCGGCAATCTCGATCCGGTACCAGCGATCCAACCTGTGTGGCACTTCGCTGCGGGCCAGATCAGGTAGAAATGTGTCGGGCCAATACTGTTTGTGCAGGTACGAGCCGTGTTGATGGAAGCCGATGAAGTAGCGCCCTGCGTCGTTGAGGCGGTACACCAGATGGATGATTCCCTGGATGAGATTGAGACGGAATTCGAGCCGGAAGTCCTGCCAGGGCCCGACCTCGGGACGCGCCCACTGGTGTCCCTGGCCTTGAAGCATCTGCTCGACCACGGCCCAGCCGCTCTCCAACTCCCAGCCGCGAGGCCGGGCGTCTTCGAAGCTCTCTGCGTAGAGTACGGCCTGGTTCTCACGGGCTGCCGCCGGCAGTGGGCCTGCCGTCGCCGCAAGCCCGACGGCCGTCGCAACGGATGTCAGTACGAACTGCCTGAACCTTTCTGCATTTGCGGCCATCGGCCTTCCTCCTCGGATTTGCCATCTGCGTCACTGTGCTCGTTCCTCCCATCACACCGACCGGAGTTGGTCTCTGTTCTCATAAACCTTCTCGATGGCGTCGGCGACTTCGGCCATATCCTCTTTGCTCCCGAGCAGCGGGCCGGAGGCCCAGATCATGGCTATCTCCTCGCAGACACGGTCGCAGTTGGGGCACTGGCACTGGTCCCGGTATGTCCGCAATCGCTCGCCGGAGAACATCGCCTTATAGACCTTCGAGCTTAGGATGTTGTCGATCCAGGGTTCCTTGTGCAGCCCTTGCCGGATGTACGGGCTGAGGCTGACCCCTTCGGCGCTTAGGGCCTTGAGAAAGGTCGCCCGCTCCACGTCGCCGAAGTGCTCCTTGTGGTAGGACATGGCATAGAGATAGAAGGAACCGCTCTCCGAGCCCTCGTACAACTTCTGGGGGACGAGGCCCGGGATGTCCTTCATCCTCGAGGTCAGATAGGCGGCGTTTTCATTGCGGCGGAGGTAGCGTTCCACCGCGCCGGGCAACTGGCCCAGCAGCACGGCCGCCTCGAATTCGTTCATCCGGTACTTCGGTCCTATCGTCTCGGTCCGGCCCCGGCGCGAGGTGCCGTGATTGTGCACGGTGTAGCACTTGTCCATCAACTCCTCGTCGTTGCCGATGATCCCACCGCCCTCGCCGCAGGCGATGGTCTTGCTCGACTGGAAGCTGAAGCAGCCGACGTCGCCGATAGTCCCCAGTTTCCTGCCTCTGTGTTCGGCCAGGTGCGCCTGACAAGCGTCCTCGATAACCTTGAGGTTGTGCTTCCTGGCAATGGCCATGATGCTGTCCATGTCGCACGGCTGTCCCATCATGTGGACGGGCATGAGGGCCTTCGTATTCTCCGTGATCTTTCTTTCCACGTCATCGGGATCGAGCTGATACGATTCGCGGTCGATATCCGCCAGCACGGGCAGGGCGCGGGCGGAGAGAATCGAGGCGATGGTCCCCGGGTCCGTGTAAGGAGACGTGATGACCTCGTCGCCCGGGCCAATCCCCAGTGCCTCCACGCAGGTGTGCAGCGATTGTGTCCCGGAGCCGGTGGCCACGCAGAACCGCGCTCCGGTCAGTTTGGCAAACTCCTTTTCGAAGGTCGGGACAGTGCCCGAGCTGGACTGGATTCGGCACCAGATCCTGCTGCGGGTTGTCTTCAGTACGGACTCGATGACTTTGTCATCCCAATACGGCCACCCGGGCCAGGCCTTTTTCTTCCGGACGGGTTCCCCGCCCAGGACTGCCAGTTTCCCCGCCTTTTTCACTACATTCCCATAGGCGGGAATCGTGCTTGAAGCCGCCGCCGCGAGAGAGCTTGCCGAGGCCGCCGCTATGAATTGTCGTCGTGTCAAATCGCCGCTGGCCATTTTTTCGCCCCTTTCGTACAGTAGGATGTCTTCCGCTGTCCTTTATAGTATAGTGCCCGCCGTGCCTGCAACCATAATCCGGACGCCACGGACTGGTCGTGGCCGCGAGGTCAAGCTACAATGGGCGGCCAAAAGCTCGGAAATCCGAAGAAGAAGGGAATGCACGGCCATGAGAACCAGCAGCACACCCGGATCTGCCACCTCGGTTCTTATCGTTTTGCTGTTTACCCATATCATCTGTGGTGTCGGCCAGGGGGCACTCAAAGGCGGCTGCGCGAAGGTCAACATCACGCCGCCGCTGGGGGTCACTCTCATCGGGTCCAAGGGTCAGCCGAGCGATGCCGTGCTGGACGAGCTCTACGCCAAAGCGATGGTTCTCAACGACGGGCACGACACTCTGGCAATTATCTCGGCCGACCTGTTGTACACACCCTTGGAGGAGATTGCCGGACCCGTGCGCGACATTCTGAACGAGAAGACCGGTATTCCCAAACAGAACATCATGGTGTGCGCGACTCATACGCATTCCGGGCCGGAGGTCTTCACGAGATCGAAACTCCCCTCGGAAAACCGGCTTCCTGCCGCGGACATCGATCAGGCGTATCTGGCAACGCTGGTGCGCAAAATGGCCGACGCGGTGCTGATCGCCCATCAGAACATGCGGGACGTGAAAATCGGTGCGGCGTTCGGCGAACTGCCCGAAGTGCACTACAACCGCAGGCCGATCGCCAAAGACGGCCGGGCGAAGATGATGTTCACTTTGCCTGCCGAGATTGCGGGGACGAGGAAGACGGAAACCTCTGCCGAAGGCGACGTGCGAGTGACGTTTACTCTCCCGCCGAGGGACCCCCCGTTGCGTTTTGGCCCTGTCGATCCCGCGGTCTTCACCATGCGGATGGAAGATGTGAATGGCGAGGTCATCGGCTCTGTGGTCGGTTTCGGCTGTCATCCGGTCTGCGTCTATCCGTATCTGAGCACGACGGTATCGGCCGACTATCCCGCGTATGCTACGCGCGTCGTGGAACAGGCAGAAGGAGGAATCGGCCTTTTCCTGCTCGGTCTCGCCGGGAATACGGTTCCCCTGCAGCGCGGCGTCAGGCCCTGCGAACAGATCGGAACGGCGCTGGGAGGTGAGGCGCTGTGCAGGCTCTCGCTGACTGCTACCACCGACGAGGTTGCCCTGAAGGCGCTTACCAAAGAGGTTGTGTTCCCCGCAAAAGAGACGTTGGATCGCATAACTACCGAGATTCAGGTCCTGAAGCTGGGGGACATTCACCTTTTGGGTCTGCCGGGAGAAGTCCTCGTGGAGGTGGGGCTGGAGATCAAGAGGAAGGCGAACCTGCAGAAGCTCTTCATCGTCACATTAGCCAATGACGGCATCGGGTACGTCTGCCACAGCCGGGCCTACGACGAGGGCGGATACGAGCCCCAGTCGGGGACCCACCTCGCCAAGGGGGCCGGGGAAATCATGGTAGGGCAGGCGCTGGCCCTTCTCGAGGAAATCAAACAGGTCGATAGCAGTGAGGAGTAAAACGAATGCAACATGCTCTTGCCGCAGAACGAATCGCGAGACGATCTATCCCTGTGCTTTTCGCCTTCTTATTCATATGGACGGCGCAGGTTGCCGGGCAGGAAGCTGCTCCTTCGGATTGCCTGAATGTGCGTCAATTTGGTGCGGCAGGCGATGGGAAGACGGATGATACGGCGGCATTCCAAAAGGCCCTTGACGCCGCAGGGGAGGCTGGCGGCGGCATCGTCTATGCCCCGCGCGGCAACTACTTCTTTGCCGGTCATTTGAATGCGCCGAACGCGGTCACGCTGCTCGGCATTTGGCAATCAGTCCCGGCGCACAATGGGATACGCGACCGGGGATTGCCCAAGCCGACCGATGACGGCACGACGTTTCTCGTGACCGAAGGCACGGGGAGCGAGGAGGGACCGGCGTTCATCACCTTGAATACGAACAGCACCTTGAAAGGGGTTGTCCTGTACTATCCCGAGCAGAACGTGGATGCCGAGCCCAAGCCGTATCCGTGGGCCGTGGCCCTGCGCGGCAAGAATCCGGCCGTCCTGGCGGTGGAGCTGCTCAATCCCTACAACGGAATCGACGCGACACGGAACGAGCGGCACTTGATTCGTGACGTGCAGGGCCAGCCGCTTCGCCGGGGGATCCTGGTCGATGCCATCTACGACATCGGACGGATTGAAAACGTCCACTTCAATCCCTGGTGGAGCACGAGGCCGAAGTTGTTCCAGTGGCAGATGGAGAACGGCGAAGCCTTCATCTTCGGTCGTTCCGACTGGCAGTATGTCTATAACACGTTCTGCTTCGGGTACAACGCCGGCTACAAGTTCATCAAGAGCCGGGCCGGCGTGTGCAACGGCAACTTCCTCGGTATCGGGGCCGACGATTGTCACACGGCCCTTGTGGTGGAGGAATGTGCGCCGTACGGGCTTCTTATCACCAATGGCGAATTCGTGTCATTTCACGGTCCCGACCCGACGATGATCGAAGTCAAAGAGACCAACAAGGGCAGCGTTCGCTTTGTGAACTGCGCCTATTGGGGACCCTGCAACCAGATCGCCAGGATTGCCGGCAGTGGCACGGTGGGGTTCTCGGATTGCACGTTCGTGCAGTGGGGTGGCAAAGAGGGGGACCGCCCGGCGCTCCAGGCGCAGAGCGGCACGATTCTCATTCGGGGTTGCGAATTCCAGCAGGATCGGCCGCAGGTCCGGCTCGGAAAAGATGTCCGCCGTGCCGTCATCGCCGAGAATATATTCACCGGCCCGCAACGAATTGACAATCAGTCCGAGGGCAACGTGGAAATGGCATTGAACGTCAGCGACTGACTCGAGTATGCCCCTCACGACTCTCATTCCTGCGATAGAAAGGCTCGGTGGGCGGCCGAGGCCCGGATCAGTTGTTCTCTCGATTGGAATGGCAGGTACATCGCGCGCATGACGAAGTGGTAGCTCTTGCCGACCTCGTATAGCGGGATGAACCACTGAAAATCCCAGGCGGGATTTCCGTTGCCACCGCCGGAGGGGGATTGGCTGAACCTCACCTGGTCGCACGGGCGAAACATCTGCACCAGGGCCACGCCGTGGCTGATGCCATAATACCACGGCTCACGGTAGCGGTAGTCCGAGAGGTTGAACACCAGCGACAACGGGAAATTCGGGTCATGCGCGAAATCACGATCATCGTCAGCGGCCAGGTGAGTCGGACGCACACCGTGCTCGGGCGTCACGCCGCGAATCCATCCCGGCTCCGATTGCATGTCGTCGGCCGGATGTCCGAGGAAATAGACATCCAGAGACTCGGGCTGATGGATGTAGCTGGCAAAAAACAGGCCTATGTAGCCATTCTTGAAGGTCCGGGCGTGCGGAATGCATTCCAGGGTCATCTCGATAGCCCCGTCCTCCAGCAGCGCATAACGCAGCCGGCTCTCGAGCCTCCAATGTGGGGTCGCGGGCTGATGGAGCTCGACGGTATGCTCGTCGATTCGCTTGATCGTCATGGGAGCGCGTCGAGGCTCGAAGAGGATGTCCCGCGGCTGCACGGTGCCGTCGTGGATGTGCTCGAAGTTCAGGCCTGCGTGTATCGGCACGAACAGATTGCGGTCCTGTCCGTGATAGGTCAGCGAGGCCACGCCGCTATAGCCCTCCCGATGTCCGGGCAGTACGTCATCGTCCACCGGGTCGTTGTTCACGATGACAGCTCGAACGCCGGCTCGCTCCAGGAGGATGTATGGCTTGTCGACGGTGACGCCGGCCCGGCGCGCGGGACTATCCGCCCCGGAGCATGGTACGGCCGCCATGAATAGAGCGGATGTCATGAGAATGGTCTTGGCGTGCGGTCTGTATTGCATATCGTGACCTCCTTTTTCTGAAGTAGTGTGAATTGTAGCCGAAACAAGCCGCAGAGGCAGGGCAAATCCGCTTGTTCCCGATGGGCGGGGCCGTTAGAATTGAAGACGCCTCGACGATCAGCCTGTCCCGGCGACAGGACGGAGGAGTGGCGTGAATCCCGGCTTTGGAGTGAGATGCGAATTGCGTCGATACAGGGGTGCATGAAAGCTCTTATACGGCCATTTCTGCTATCGGTGTGTGTTCTGACGCAGGCTCGCGCTGGGCCGGGGGCGGGCACGCCGCTGGTGATTAATGAGTTCCTGGCCTCGAACAGCACCACCCTCAAAGATGGGCAGTCGGAGTGGGACGACTGGATCGAGTTGCGCAATTTCTCCGACCAGCCCGTCGATGCGGGGGGAATGTATTTGACCGATAATCTGTCCCTTCCCGCCAAGTGGCGCATCCCCGCGGGCACGACGGTGCCGGCGCGGGGGTACTTATTGATATGGGCGGATGGGGATGTCGACGACATAGACCTCCACGCGGGTTTCCAGCTTGCCGCTGACGGTGACGAGATCGGCCTCTTTGAAGCCGATGGAAGTACTTTGGTCGACGTCGTGCACTTCGGTCGCCAGCGCACAGATATATCGTTCGGCCGGTCGCCGGACGGCACCGGCGAATGGGGCTACATGGTCGCCGCCACGCCCGGGCGCGCCAATGCAGGCGCATATCCCGGGGTTGTCGCCGGTCCAATATTCAACCACGAGCGGGGGTTCTATAGCGAACCGTTTGTGCTGGCCATTACCACCGCCACGGAAGGCGCGAAGATCCGGTACACGCTTGACGGCAATTGGCCGACGGAGAACCACGGGCTGGTGTATGACGGCCCGATCCCCGTCACTACGACCACGGTAGTGCGGGCCGCGGCCTTCAAGAGCGGCTGGCTCGAAACGACCGTGCACACGCACACCTTCATTTTCCTGGCCGATGT
This sequence comes from uncultured Pirellulales bacterium, assembly GCA_964346195.1. Classification (GTDB taxonomy): domain Bacteria; phylum Planctomycetota; class Phycisphaerae; order Sedimentisphaerales; family Anaerobacaceae; genus PLanc-01. The sequence continues at coordinate 4,608 of CAYFUB010000431.1, read as the reverse complement.
CATTGGCCAGCCCGCGGACATTCCGGGCTATCCGAGACCCTGGACCTGGCTGGGCGGCAGCAGTTACGCCTACCACGATTACGAGATGGACCCACAAGTGGTCAACGGCGCGGCCTACCGCGGCATTATCATCGACGCTCTCAAGGCCATCCCGACGCTCTCCCTCGCCGCAGACAGAAAGGATATGGACACTTTCTACTGGGGCTCCGGCGAGAGACCCGTCTCGGTGGAGGTCATCTATCCGGACGAGCCCGGCAAGAGCGTGCAGGCCGACTGCGGCGCCGAGCCCCACAGCCACAACCGGATGAAACGCTCGCTGCAACTGAATTTCCGCGCCAAGTACGGCGCTGCCCGGCTCAAGTCGTCTTTGCTCCGGGACGCGCCTCTCCATGGCGATGAGGCGGCGGACTACTTCGACAAGCTCATTCTGCGCGGGGGCAACAACCGCTCCTGGGCCCGGGTCTGGAACCCCGAGCGAACGACGTACACCATAGACCAGTGGTTCCGCGATACGCAGATCGCCATGTCCGGCATCGGCTCGCATGGCACGTTCGTGCACCTGTACATCAATGGCCTGTACTGGGGTCTGTACAACCCTGTGGAGCAGCCGAACGCCGCCTTCGCGTCCACATACCTGGGCGGCGAAGAGGAGGATTGGTATTCCGTCAGTCACGGCGGCTCCCACGGCGGCGACCCCGTGCGGTGGAACTACCTCAAGGGAGCACTCAAAGACAAGGACATGGCCGATCCCGCCAACTACGCCGAGCTGCGGCAGTACCTCGATATCGAGAACTTCATCGATTACGTGATGTTGTCGTGGTTCGCCGGTGTCACCGACTGGCCGCAGAACAACTGGTGGGGGGCCAACCGCAACGACGTTCCGGGGCCGTTTCTATACTTCGGATGGGACGCCGAATGGTCCTGGCTGACCACCAGGGGCCACAACAACGGCTGGGTCCATCCTGATTTCCGCAGCAGCAAAAGTGGCGGCGCAACCCTTGCCGCCCTCTGGCATTCGCTGCGCCGGAACCCCGATTTCATGGTGCTCTTCGCCGACCGTGCATACCGGCACCTGTTCAACGACGGCGTCCTTGCCGATGAGAGCTGCAAGGCCCGCTACCTGACGCTGAACGATTTCATTCGCGATGCTGTGGTGCCGGAATCCGCGCGTTGGGGGGACACGTGCGAGAGCCTCGGCCATCCCACGCGGACACGCGACGTCGACTGGGTGTTCGCCGAGAACGAGATGCTGGGCCCGGGCTTCATGGACGGCAACGCAGCCCGCTTCATCGCCTCGTTGCGGAAAGAGGGTTATTACCCCGCCATCGACCCGCCCGTTCTGCATCCCCGTGGTGGCCATGTCCCGACGGGGTTTGCACTCACCATAACGAATCCGAACACCACGGGGGATATCTACTACACGGTGGACGATTCCGATCCGAGGCCGTTTGACATCTCTGAACCTGAGAGCAGCGTGGTCGTCATTGCGGAAAGCGCCGACAAGCGGGTCCTCGTGCCCACGGGTCCGGTCCATGACTCCTGGAAGGGAGACCGCCTGTTCGACGATTCGGCCTGGTCGGCGATGGGGGGAGGGGTCGGCTACGAGCGAGGCTCGGGCTATGAGAGCCTCATCAACCTTGACTTGGAGGACCTGATGTACGGCCGCAACTCCGGCTGCTACATTCGTATCTCCTTTGTGTTCGACGATGACCCCGGCCTTTTCGACGTGCTGACGCTCAGGATGCGATACGATGACGGCTTTGTCGCTTGGCTCAACGGCGTCGAAGTCTGCCGGGCCAACGTCTCCGGGGAGCCGGCCTGGAATGCCTCGGCCTCCGGCAGGCATACGGATTCGGACGCGCGCAATTTGGAGAGCTTCAACGTCTCAGCTTCCATCGACGCCTTGCGCCGGGGCGAAAATATCCTGGCCATTCATGGACTGAACGAATCGACCACCAGCTCCGATTTTCTGATCTCGCTGGAGCTGGTTGCCGCCCAGCGTGCGCGAAGCTCCGGGCGCTCTTCCACGGGGATCAGGTACGCCGGACCGGCCACGCTGACGGGAAGCGTGCGGCTCAAGGCCCGCATCCTCGCCGGTGCGACCTGGAGCGCTCTGAACGAGGCCGTCTTCGCTGTTGGCCCTGTCGCCGAGAACCTTCGCATTACGGAGATCATGTACCATCCTCCCGAGACAGGGAGTCCCCACGACCCGAACACGGAGTACGTCGAGCTCAGGAACATCGGTCCTGTGTCCCTGAACCTTGGGTTCGCGAAGTTCACAGCGGGGATCGATTTCATTTTCCCCAGCCTTGAGCTGGCCGCGGGTGCTTATGTTCTGGTCGTGAAGGATATCGCGGCTTTCGAAGCGAAATACGGCGCCGGCCTCAATGTGGCGGGTCGGTACGCCGGCAGTCTGGACAACAGCGGCGAGAGGATCCGACTCGTCGATGCCGCCAGCGGCGTGATTCATGATTTCCGGTACAGTGACAACTGGTATCCTGCGACGGACGGCAAGGGATATTCTCTCACGGTCCGGGACCCCGCCGCTACCGACCCGAACGACTGGGACGACAAGAATACATGGCGCCCGAGCCGCCGGGTCGATGGCTCCCCGGGCGCGGATGATTGACACCGTCCGCCCGCAGACGATAAGATTCGTTTGTAGTGTGCCCGTAAGGGCACAGTAGCACGGGCATCCTGCCCGTGTGTCTCACGGGCGTCCCGCCCGTGAATGCAGGGCCAAGATGGCCCTTTGACTCATGGGCAAGATGCCCATGCTACTGAAAACAACGCCTGACGGCGTCACTACAAACGGCATCCCCAAAACACCGACTCTGGGAGGCAGTATGACTGCTGGCAGGTTCGTCCCGTTCGCGTCGTATCGTGAATACCCGCTCCAAGAGATGAGAGAGCGTGCGGCTTCCTTCCGCAGCGACTTGCAGCGCAGGCGGAGCGTGCGAGACTTCTCAAGCCGGCCGGTGCCGCGTGAGATCATCGAGGAGTGCCTGCTTGCCGCCGGTTCCGCGCCCAGCGGGGCCAACATGCAGCCGTGGCACTTTGTGGCTGTGAGCGACCCTGTGACCAAGCGGCGCATACGTGAAGCGGCCGAGAAGGAGGAATACGACTTCTACCGGGGGCGCGCCGGTGAAGAATGGCTCGGTGCTCTGTCTACCCTTGGGACCGACAGCCACAAGCCATTCCTCGAAGCGGCTCCGTATCTGGTCGTGGTATTCGCCCGCAGTTACGGCGTGTCGCCGGACGGCCGGAAGGTGAAGCACTACTATGTGCGGGAGTCGGTTGGGATTGCCACCGGGATGCTCATTGCCGCGGTTCACCACGCGGGGCTGGCCGCACTGCCATATACGCCCAGCCGGGCGGGTTTTCTGAACCGCATTCTCGACCGACCGGAGAATGAGCGGCCCTTCCTGGTGCTAGTGGTCGGCTATCCTGCCGACGGCGCCACAGTGCCTGACATCCGAAAAAAGACCCTCGACGAGATCGTCACCTTTATATGACGCATCAGGGCGCGACTGCCGTACGGGCCGGGTTTGAAACCCGCCCCTACGTCGATTCGTCCGTGCAAATGACCTCCAGGCCGCTTAGAGCAGGTGCGGCATCACCGGAGCCGATCAGCTCGATGTCTAGGTCGCGATCCACGTGCACGCCAGCGAATTCGAGGGGTGCGCGAGCCCTGGCAGGATCAAAGGCTTCCGCGACGACGTTTCCTTGCAGCTTGATATCGAAGGGGCGGGTTTGAGACCCGCCCTTGGGCGCCGGAAAATAGAGGCGCACGACGTATTCTGCCGGCCCATCAGTATCACCTCTCAAAGGTAGGATGCATCGCTTCACGCCCTTGGCGTAGGATGTGCGGACCCGCTGATCAGCCGGGGCTGTCGATTCTGCTTCGTCGTGGAGATATTGCCCGCCGGGGAGGAGATCCACCTGCAAATCGAGGGAGAAGCCCATTGCCCGTCGGTCGGAAGACAAGCCTGGTCGAGGATAGGCAAACCACAACGTGCCTTCGGGGACCCGCATGTCGCCGGGCGCACCGAAATTGACGGCCAGGTGTCGGACGGGGGTGTTGGCGCCGCTCGTGCTGTAAATTCCCCATCGGTAGTGGTCCGCCCGCGGTTCGAGCGCGAGCGAGCAGGTGATGGGAAAGAGGCAAATGCAGCCGGCACTGGCCTCCGGAATCAGGGCCAGTCCATCGGCGGCGATGGCGTTGATCCAGCAGCCGGGCCGTTGGCCCGCGAAGTGACGGATGCCGCTGTCTTCGTAGAGGTCGTAGTAGGCCGTGAAGCCGGAGCGCATGAGCAGCATCTGCGGGCAGGCGGAGACGGCCCCACAGTGATGTCCCGGCCGGAAGAACTGCCAGGTGGTATCGGCGCCGGTCACGGGGTGAGCACGGGTCTTCTGGCGGCCGGTTCGCAAGTCGAAGCCCCAGGGCTCGGCAATCACGATGTCGCCCACGATGACGGGACGGTGCCGGTAGTTGGCATCGCAGGCCCAGAGTTGCTCGCCGGTCCGTGCCGACAGGGCCACCAGCCGGCGCTGGGAGAATTCCCCGGCGAGGAATTGCCTCCAGTAATGACCGTTGGCGTTGGCCCC
>CAYFUB010000430.1:0-3093 GCA_964346195.1 uncultured Pirellulales bacterium | reverse complement strand
TCCGTGTCACAAAGATCGTCTCGCCCGCGCCGCGAGAGCGGTAAGTGGAGGTCCGCCGGAACGCGGAGGGAACACGCGCGCTACCAGGGGCCACTGATGGACGCGAATAGAGCCTTTGGCGAGAGAAGCCGTGTTGGCTCCCCTGGAGAAAGTGCCCGGCACGTTCCGTTCTCACAAGTTTGCCGTCACGGAATCTTCCCGCCCAGCGCCGGTCCATTGTCCGGGTAGGCCGGCAGGTCTTTATCGAGGTAGGCCCAAGGAACGGCCATCCGCGTCCAGGTCTGGTGCGTCGGCGTGATGAGTTCCGGTTCATCCAGACTGCCCGCTTTGATCCAGACCACGCCCGGCAGGACCTCGCCGCTGGTAAACAGCGGCGAACCGCACTCCGGGCAGAACTCCCGCGTGATTTGCCGGCCGCTGTCGGCGGTCTTGGTATATCCCTTGGTCTTCCCGGAGCGGATGGTCAGGCCCGCCGCCTCCACGCCCACGCCGACGGTATACGGCCCGCCCGTAGCCTTCCGGCAGTCCGGGCAGTGGCAATACGACGCCGATACGCCCGTCCCCCGCCACTCATACCGAACCGCCCCACAAAGACACCCACCCTTCAAGGTCACTGTCTCCTGCATCTCGAACCTCCAGAACAGACTTGAAATATCGGTCTGATGCCATGCACTCCTGTTCTTGCGTTGATTGTAGCTGCTGTACCGGCGAACATCAACCATGCCCGCGAGGTGGCGGATGCCTATGCCGCCATTGCATTATTCCTTGTGCCGCGCTGCGCGCACGCGTTGAGCGCCAGCTCCGGGTGGCAGCCTCACGCGCGTCGTGGGGATGGCGGCAAAGTCTGTGTCGAGCGCGCCCCAGGCACGGCGTATCCCAAAGCCTTCGGCCTTGAGGCTGCCACCCGGACCCCACAAAGTATTGTCGCACGCCGTGCCGCGGCGGGCCGGCAAAATCCTTGCGGGGATGGGGACACGATTTATAATGGCGGCGGGTTAAACCTGCTCGTAGTGTGCCCGTAAGGCCATAGTAGCGTGGGCATGCTGCACATGTTGTCCGTGAGCAGTTCGCCCGCAACAAGATGACGATGGGCAGAGCCGGAGCTTGCCCTCGCGCAGGCGGGCATGGCTCTGCAACTCATGGGCAAGATGCCCATGCTACGAAAACGCCTGACGGCGTCACTACGAGCCGATGGACGTTTCCGGGTTAAGGATTCAGGAGGCTGGTCTGTCATGATACGAAAAGTGCTTGGCTGCTCGTTGGTGGCGTTGGCGATTGTCCTGGGGATCGCAGGGGGTGGCCTGACGCGGGCGGAGTCGTCGCGGGGCGAGATCAAACTGGTGGTGCGGGCGGATGATATCGGGTCGTGCCATGCGGCCAATCTCGCCTGCATCCAGTGCTACCGCGACGGGATTGCGCGGAGCGTCGAGGTGCAGATACCGTGCCCGTGGTTCAACGAGGCGGCCAAAATGCTGCGCGAGAACCCCGGCTACGACGTGGGCGTGCACCTGACGCTCACCAGCGAGTGGGAGAACTACAAGTGGGGCCCGTTGACGGAAGCTCCGAGTCTCGTGGACAGGCAGGGGCACTTCTTCCCGATGACGAGCCAGCGGGCGGACTTTCCGCCAAACACGGGCTTTCTGGAGTCCAAGTGGAAGATCGAGGAGGTCGAGAAGGAGTTGCGGGCCCAGATCGAGCTGGCGACCAAGATGATCCCACAGGTCTCGCACCTGAGCAGCCACATGGGCACGCCCACGTGCACGCCTGAACTGCGGGCGCTCGTACAGCGGCTGGCGCAGGAGTACAAGCTGCCCGTCGAAACGCCGGGGGCGCAGCACCTGCGCTGGGCCGCGGACAGCAAGACCAGCGCCGAGCAGCGCGAGGCCGCGCTGGCGAAGGCCCTTGAGGAAGTGCAGGGAGGCGTCTGGATTCTGGTCGAGCACCCGGGGCTGGATACGCCGGAGATGCGGGCGATGGGACACCAGGGCTACTGGGAAGTCGCCGCCCACCGCGACGCCGTGACGAAGGCCTTTTGCAGTCCCAGGGTCAAAGAGGTCATCCAGCGACGCGGAATTCAGTTGGTCACCTACCGCGACGTGTGGCCGGGACAGTAGTGCAAGCCCGGAACACCGTCGGGCTTGGAGAAGCCCGAAATCGGGACGTTGGGACGCGAAACGAATCGCAAATGACAGGTCCGAGGGGCTACGCCGCGCGTCTCCCGACCTCCGCTTCACACAAGGCCAAACCGTAAACCCAGAGGCAAGATTTCCGTCAGTGAGTCAAAACCCGTAGGAGTTTTTCCTCTTGATCTGTATTTCGCTCAGGGATATAAGCATGGCTATGGAAAAATCAAAATCCCAATCAGTTATCGGTTCGTCCCGTCGAGAGTTTCTCAGGACTTCCAGCGTGGCCGCTCTTGGCAGCGCTCTCGCGAGTCCCTTGGCCTTCACTCAGAAGGCCGCCGCGGCCCGCGCTCCGGGCGATACGCTGAAAGTCGGGCTCGTCGGCTGCGGGGGACGCGGTTCCGGTGCGGCCGCGCAAGCCCTGACAACCGGCGAAGGCGTGGTCCTGACAGCCATGGCTGATGTCTTTGAGGATCGCTTGCAGGGCAGCCGTAAGAGCCTCGCGGGCAACGAGCAATTCGGCAAGCGCGTCAAGGTCCCCGACAATGCGTGCTTCGTGGGCCTGGACGCTTACCAGAAAGTGATCGATAGTGGCGTGGATGTAGTCCTCCTGGCCACGCCGCCCGGTTTCCGACCGCAGCATCTCAGAGCTGCAGTCGAGGCCGGCAAACATGTCTTCTGCGAGAAACCCGTGGCCACCGATGCCCCGGGCGTGCGCTCCGTCCTCGAGTCCGCGGCCCAAGCCAGGGAGAAGAACCTGGCTCTGGTGTCCGGCTTCTGCTGGCGGTATCACTTGGCCCGCCGCGCCTTCTACGAGCGGATACACCAAGGCGCCATTGGCTCCATTCGTGCCGTCTATGCCACGTATCTGACCGGACCCGTGAAACCCATGCCGCCGGCCAGCCGTCGCCCCGCCGGCATGAGTGACGTTGAATGTCAACTGCGCAACTGGTATAACTTCGTCTGGTTG
>CAYFUB010000429.1:0-3002 GCA_964346195.1 uncultured Pirellulales bacterium | reverse complement strand
TTGTTGGCGTGCCGCTGGATCCGATCATCGCGGAATCAGCAAAGAGCAGAGGTGTCGAGTTGATACCCCCCGACCTTCGAACTGCTTTCGAGCACCTGGGCCCGCAGCGTTTTGATTGCATACTGCTCCTTCACGTCCTGCAGCATGTTCGGGAGCCGCAGCGGCTATTGATGACCTGCGCTGGACACCTGGCTGACAGGGGGACAATTCTTCTGACCGTGCCGAACTTCAAGTTCCTGAAGCACCGGCTCGATCCAACGGTGGACGCGCGACTGTGGCGCGCCGCCGAGCCGTTCGAGGAGGTCGGTATCCATCGCACGACATCACAATCAGTGGGTAGATGGGTGGCTGGCAGCGGCTTACGAGTCAGAAGAATCCGGTACGATGAGAAATCCCGGTTTCGCCCCTTCATCAAGGCGTGCAACGGCCTCGCCGGTCCTTTTCTGTCGCGAAATATCCTGGTCGTGGCCGAGAAGGCGACAGAGAAACGAAACAGGGCCGTCTCGGTCGCGCCCGGCCGGTGATGTGGCAGATTTCTCCGCCGCCTCCGGGCCTCCCGATCGATGGCATAACCATCCTGATGCCTTCCCTCCGTCACGTACGACTTCCCAGCGTGCTTTGCAGAACTCTTCTGTCTCTTCGTCTCAGGATGGCCATGGCCGCGGCGATTGCGGCGTACGGCACCAGCAACTGCTCGGGCGAGCCGTCGCCGGTGGGAGACAGTGAGCAGCCACCGCTAAAGCCCCACGAAGAGTCCACGTCGGCCTCGCCGGCCACGAGGTAGAACGGCGTGAAGTGCGTCGTCTTGAAGCGCAGGGCGCTCAGATTGGACGAGAGCGTGATGTTCTCGATATCCGTGATGCCCTGCTGGCTCATCGCGCCCGTCAGTGAATCGTACCAGTAAGCCCGGGCCCGGCCGCCGCCGGAGAAGCGATAGGGGATGGTGACGGTCACCGGCGGGTCGAAATCGATGCCGCTGGGACCGAAGTCATAACTTCCCAGGCAATCGATTGGAGAGACCTGCGGATTGACAATCCGTGAGATGGTCATCCGGAGATTCGTCTGGCAGGCTCCCGGCGGCACAACGATCGAGACATCTTCGAGCTCGCTGATCGCCTCGGGCGCCGTTCCAACGGTGCCTCCGACCGAGGCCGTGATCATCCTTGCATCCAGCGGCTCGGGATCGATGAACGTCGTGGCGGCGTAGTAAATCTCCGGTGCCGTCGACCTGTCATCCACCCAGACCACGTAAGGCTCGCCATAGCTGCCCACGCCGAGAGCGGGCTCGCTCTGGTTGGCATTGGTTCCCTCATCACCGACGAGGACATTGGTCCTCACGGTTCCTTCGCTCAATTCGACCAGATACAGATCGCTGTCGCTGCCGTAGATGCCCATGTGGCGTGAGTCCTCCCAGCAGGCGAAGACCTTCCCCTGCTCGCTGCACATGATGTCCGGAGCGACCTGGTCGGCGCCGGAGGTGTCGTCGATGATACTGCCGCCCGCCACCGGGTTGCCTGGCAGCCCATCGAGTTTCGCATAGTAGATGTCCCGATCGCCGGGGGTATCGTCCACCCATACCAGGTGCAGCACGGAACGGCCCGGCTCGGTAGCCAGGGCTGGCTCGGTCTGCGCGTCGGCACTGGTCGCAATCGGAACGTTGGTCCATGGTCCGCGGTTGGAAGCAGCCCCGTAGATATCCGCCTGACCGTTTCTCATGTCCGTCCAGACAATGTAGACGGTGTTCTGCCCGTCGACCGAGATGGCCGGTTCCGTCTGGTCGGCGGCGTCCGTCGTGACCGGCGAGATAGTGGTGCTGGCGAAGGCGTTGGTCGTAGTGGCCACGTAGATGTCCTGGTTGCCGTTGCGGCCGTCCTGCCATGCGACATGGACCCGGCTCGGCGATTCACGGTCGATGGCGATCACTGGACCGATCTCGTTGTCGTTGGAGTCGCTGACGCGCACCTCGCGGGAGAATTTCTCCCCGTCGGAACAGACCGAGGCATAGACGTCCCAGTGGTCCCGGCGGTTGTCCTGCCAGACGACGTAAAGCGAGCCGTCGGCGGCTGCCGCAACGTCCGGATTGCACTGATCGCCCGGGTCCGTGGTCAGGCGTGTGGGGGAATCGAAGGCATCGGCCCCCACGACCAGCCGGGCGATATAGACATCCCGGCTGCCTTCCGGGCCGGCATGCCAGGCGGTCCAGATATTCCCGGCGGCATCGCGTACGGTCACAGGCCGCCTCTTGTTGGCGGAGCCCGCGTTCCTGCTGACCTGCTTGTTACCCGCGAACACCCGCATCTCGGTCGCGAACGAGTACACGTACTCATTCATCACGTTACCCGCCAGGTCGGCGGCGCTCGCCCGCACGGTCACAACATGATCGAAGTCGAACATCTCGTTGGGCTGGTAGACGAACATGTAGTCGTTCTTCGTGCCCGACCGGCTGCACTGCCCGTACGCGCTCGTGTAAGTGTCTTTGTCGCCCTGGTAAATGACGTTGTCATCCACGGCAATCGTGACGGAGTCGGCGTCCACGCCTTTTCCGGCGTCGGTGATGTGCAGAGTCACCAGGTTGTTCAAAGGCACCTGAATGGCGTCGGGCGCGGGCGAATAACGAGCCACGACGGGAGCCGTCTGGTCGCCCCCGACCGTCACGACCACGAGCGTCATGGTCTGCGAATCGACCAGTTCGCCGTCGCTGGCCGTGAAGGTAATCTCATACGAGCCGGCCTCGGCGGACGTCCAGTTGAAGGTTCCGCCGGTCAGATTCGCACCGGCAGGAAGCCCGGTGGCTGAGTAGGTCATGCTGTCGCCATCCGGGTCGACGGCCGAAAGGTCGAAAGTCACGGTGCCGTCCTGATCGACCGACCTGTCGCCGATTGTGGCCAGGCTGGGCGGTCGGTTGACGTTCGTTACGGATATCGCCATCGTTTGTGAGTCCTGGGCGAGGCCGTCGCTGGCCGTAAACGTCACCTCATAGCTGCCGGCCTGACTGTAGGTGG
>CAYFUB010000428.1:0-7558 GCA_964346195.1 uncultured Pirellulales bacterium | reverse complement strand
TGGGCCGCGAATTTCCCATATCCTTTTTCGGCATTGCGGTGCCTCGGCCCAACGAAATCGGCGGCCCGGCTAAGTTTCTGTGCCTCGCCGTGGACTCTTCCCGGCCGGAGAGGGTCCGGGATGCCATTAAGGAGCAACTATGGGCTACGAGACAAAGGGCTCTCACGCAGGTGAAGCTCCGCGATATCCTTCAGGGCCGGCATGAACGAACCACCCGCGAATTCCGGCTGGAGGAGTACGGCATCTTCGTCCCGTGCCGAATGAGGAAGTTCACGGAGATACGGACACATTCCTTCGAGCACAGACCGGCCTTCTACCGATACCGGGTCGCGTTGGCACGCATGACCGCCCTGCCGGCACCCCTGGTGGACTACCTGCACGCGCTGTTCACCAATTGCCCGAATCACTTGTTCCGCCGGACGGTATTCCGCGCCTCCGGCGCCGGCAGGAACCGGCTTGATATCGAGATTCCGCTGACGAGAATCAAGCACCACGACATTGCCGCGCGCGCCGGGCAAAGCCGAGGCTTCCGCCCTGTCAAGAGCGGGCACGAGAACCTCCAGAAATTCTTTCTTGAACACGATCCCAACACGATTGCCTGCGAGGTGCCCGTCTGGGTGGAATCGTGGGAGTTCGCGGACTATGCGCGTGTCCTCAAGACGCACGCGACCCTCACCGGTCACATCGATGTTCTTCGCCACGAAGACGACGGCCGGGTCGGCGTCTGGGATTACAAGCCGCGCGCCGCCGCCGAGCGCGATGCCGATATCCAGGTCTTTCTGTATGCCCTGATGCTGTCACTGCGCTCGGGCCTGCCCCTGACGGCCTTCCTGTGCGGCTACTTCGATGAAAAGGACGCCTACGTCTTCAGGCCGTCACAAGTGAGACTGACCGGTGGTGCGTAAGCGCAGGTCATATCCGACAGCGGATTTACAGAACCTATAGGGCCCATGGGACGAATAGGACCTATATGTCCCGTGATCCAAGTGCAGGAACGAATCTGTGACACGGTTATGGGTAGTTCTTGCACTCGATGTGTCATCCCTTCGGCTACGCTCAGGGCAGGCTCTGAACAAAGCGCAGCGGAGTGAAGGATCTGGACTGCGAACAGGAGAAACACCTCATCCGGAGGCCAGATCCTTCGGCTTCGCCTCAGGATGACTGAGTCTATGCCGCGCAAGTATCATTCATAATCCGTATGACACGTCCGGTCCCGTGCTGGTGCGGTCGTCTGCTGCGGGTCACGCGCTGTGCGGCGTGACCTGTCGGTAGCGTTGCCAGATGAGATCGAGGGCCGGAGCGGCGCGCATGGGCAGCCTGATTCCGGCAAGGTCACTGACCTCGCTGCGACCCGGATTGATCTCGACGACGGGCCGGCCGAGCGCGGCGGCCATGCGGACCGGCTCGGCGATATAGGAAAAGACGCTGCTGGTACCGACGGTGAAGACGATATCGAAGCCGCGATCCAACTCCATCAGGAGCATCATCATTCTCTCCAGGCCGAGGGGCTCGCCGAACAGCACGATGTCCGGGCGCAGCAGACTCGAACATTCGGGGCACTGCGGCGGGAAAGTCAATTCGCCATAGTCCGCGACCGTCCGGCGGTACAGACAGCGCGTGCAGCACAGGTCGTGCAGGTCGCCGTGAATGTCGATGACGTTGCGGGCCCCGGCCGAGCGGTGCAGGCCGTCCACGTTCTGCGTGAGCGTCCAGACCCGTTCGAAGTGCCGCTCCATCTCGGCGATGACCGCATGGGCCCGATTGCAGCGGGCCATCCGGCAGGTCTTCTCGATCTGCGCGAGATACTTCCAGGTCAGCTCCGGGTCATCCTGGAATACGTCGCCGGAAAGCGCTCGCTCGATGGATATGCCGTCGGCGGTCGTGTCGACGTGGTAGAGTCCGCCGCTGCCGCGATAGGTCGGCAGGCCGGAATCCGCCGAGATCCCGGCGCCAGTGATGAACAAGACACTCCGGCTGACAGCAAGCAGTTCTACCACGTGATCGATGGCGTCCAGATTGGTCGAAGGCGATTTCATCGCATCAGACGGCCCAACGTACACAGCGCCAACCGGCGGTGGTTTCCCCCCAAGGGTACTCGTTGGTGTCCGGATTTCAAGCGTATTCTCCATACCATGCCTCTCAAGCCCGTTGCAGGGCGTGCTCGATCCATTCCACGCACGCCGGACCACACCACTGCGGCTCACGCGACCTGCAACGGCACCAATCGCGCAAACCGCCGCTGGCAAAATCCTCTCGCCGATTCCAGCCAGAAATTGCACGAGCCTTTCCCGTGCGCCTCTCTGAGTCATTTTCTCGTCGTGGGCAGCACGATTCTCAACAGGACTCAAAATTCATAGTAGGGAATTCGCATGGTCGGGCCATAGGTGGTTGCCTCAAATGACTCTCAGGGCTTTGCGTATGCCCGCCACGTACCGCAATAAGCGGAGAGACAGGCGCGGGCAAAATCCGTTAAGATGGGTAGGGCCCGTTCCGCGGATGAGCCCTTCCGTGTGCCGATTCGGGCAAATCGGTTTTTCGTGTGTCAAATCGCAAGTGGAACGAAGGATTTTTCTGGTGGCCCCTGTACAGATAGTGAAAGAGCCGTGCTGTGTAGAGCGTGTTCATGAATGAAACCGAGGAAATAGCCCTCGTCCGCCGACTGGTCGCAAGGGATGGAGAGGCGTGGGAGATGTTTTGCCGAGAGTTCTCCATGCCCCTGCTGACGTTCGTTCGGTTGCAGTTCGGCTGCAGCCGCGAGTTGGGAGAGGAAATAGTCCAGATGTCATTTATTCGGTGTGTCAAGTCGATCAAGAGTTTCGATCCCGCCCGGGGACGGTTGTTTGCCTGGCTCAAGGCCGTGTCAAGGAACGAAGCCCATACGCTGCTGCCCGAGTTGCCAGCGCGACCGGGGGCAGCATCGGGTTCGGGCCCGCTCTGTGATGTTGCACGGGAGATCATCGAAAGACTCGATGATGTCGCTCTGCCGGAGGAAATTCTCGCCCGGCAGGAAACGCAACTGCTGGTCCAGGAAGCAATGATGGAACTGTCTCACCGGCACAGGGAGGTCCTGGTCCTCAAGTACCTGGAGAATCGGCGGGTATCCGAGATTGCCGGACGGCTGGGACAATCGGAAAAGGCGATTGAATCGCTGTTGACCCGCTCGCGAAACGCCTTTCGGGCGGCTTTCCTGAAACTGCTTGATACCGACAAGGCAACTGAGAGTGAGGCATAACCCATGAAACCTGAACCGCACCGGGACATTTTCGAAGAGAATCTCCAACGGCTGTTGCAGGCCGCCGCCGGGGAGAGAAATCCGGACTTCCAGGAGCGTCTCGTGCAGGTGGTGCGAAAGAAAGTGAGCGAGCAGCGCCGGGCCGGCAGGAAAAAGCTGCTCTGGGGAGGATTGCCCACGGCAGCCGCGGCGGCCGCGGTCTTTGCCCTGGCCTGGGTCCTGGTGCACCCGCGGGCCGAGGGCGTCGACTGGCTCCAGCCGGTCTATGGAGCCGTGGAGGTCGACGGCGGCGGTGCAATGAGACCGGTGGTGGCGAGCGAGCCGGTCCGCACGGGCCAGTCGATCCGGACCCTGTCCGGCAGCAAGGCCCAACTCCTGATGAAAGACGGCAGCAAGCTGACGGTCCTGCCGCGGAGCGCCATTCAGATCATCGACGGAAGAAGAGGTTCGACCTTCAAACTGCAGGAAGGGGCTGTCAACATCGAAGCGGCCAAGCAGCGTCACGGCCGAGTGCTTGCCGTCGAGACCCCGGGCGCGCGGATCCGGGCACTGGGAACCGTCTTTCGAGTGCAGTTGGTCAAGAGACCCGACGGAACCCGGCAGACCCGGGTGGGCGTCACGTCCGGCTTGGTGGAACTCGAATCCGGCGGCGACAAGGTGCTGTTGGGCGCCCGTACGGAAGGGTATGCCGAGGAAGGGCAATCCCCCCGCAGACACCTGGCGAACCCTGAATTGGACGAGATGCTCCGGCTGCTGCACAAGAACGCGGAACTCGCCCAACAGCGCGGCAACAAGCAGGGCCGGCCTTACATTTTTGAGGTTCACGACGCCAGCACGACGGCGATTTGGACCGTGGCAGGTCTCGACGAGTTCCGGCGGACAGGAGACGGCGGGTATTCGCTGCGACTGAAGTCGCCGGCGGCGCGGGTGCGGCTGTTCACGCTGGACGGGCGGGAGATCCCGGCCGGCTGTCAAGGACGTGATTTGAAGATCGACAAATCGGCGGTGAGCCCCCGCCTGTCGGCGGGCACTCGGCTCATCCTGCACTTGCAGGAAGTCAAAGGAATTCTCCGGGCCGAGGACGGGGGTGCCATTCGATTCGCCAAGCCGGTCGGAGCTTTGGACACGCTAACCCTGCTCCAGTTCCGCCTGCCGGGCCGGGCGCGTGTCGAGCGAATCGCGCCGGAGCCGATCGAGACAACGAGGATGGCGGACCGAACCGTGCTCACGGTCGCCGTGAATGTACAGGGGCTTGAGGTGTGGGAATGATGT
Organism: uncultured Pirellulales bacterium; assembly: GCA_964346195.1. GTDB lineage: Bacteria > Planctomycetota > Phycisphaerae > Sedimentisphaerales > Anaerobacaceae > PLanc-01. Next base: position 3,054 of record CAYFUB010000428.1, on the reverse strand, counting down.
CTCTACATCAGGAAAGGTGAGGTAACCCTATGAAGTGTAAAGAAATTGCCGGTATTCTGACGTGCGTAGCGATGTTCTGCGCGGCCCTTCCCCAGCGGACCGAAGCCGCCCCGGCGAATGGGCTCGAGCTGCAGTTTTCGCTGGAGGGTGAGCTTTTCACGGTCACCGTCTCGGGCAAGGTGACGGACAAAGGGACGGGGGCGCCCATCGCCAATGCGCTGGTGCGCGGACATATCCTGGTCTGGATGTATGGGCGCGAGGACATGTTCGAACGGTCCCCCTCCGGCCAGACCTGGACAGATGCCCAAGGAAACTACCAGTTAGTGTTCGTGACGCCGTTGACGACAACGGGGCCGCAGAAAGGACATGACGGTTTGTGCGTCTATGCCAGCGCCCCCGGATACGAGACCAAGCCGATCTACGGGAAGTCTCGCGTGACGCCGGAAAATACCGAATATCCTGACTTCAATTTCGAGCTGGAGCCCGGCCTACGGATTGCAGGGACGCTGGTCGATCCGGAGGGTCGGCCTGTCCCGGATGCGACCATCCGTCTCCAGGATAGCCGCAACAGCGACTGGAATTTCTTTGGCTCCATGGGCCTGACCACCACCGATGATAGGGGCCGATTCGAATTGTGGATCGCCAAAGGTGGCGAACGGCAGTGGCTGAACATCTTGAAACCGGGGACCGGATTCCTGTTCCTCTGGGATCACCTGGACCAGGGCGACCTGGGCACCGTGGTCCTTAATCGGGGGGGCAGCATCCAGGGTCGAGTCGTCGATGCCAGGGGCCAAGGGATCGCCGGCTGCGAGGTGTCCGTCCACAAATGGCCCTGCTGGCTGATCGACGAGGTTCTCACCGACGGCGACGGCCAGTACCTCTTGCAGGGCGTGCCGGGCGACCCGAGCCTCGTCGAGTTCTTCACCCGCAAGAACGGCGACTGTACGGACGAGCAGAGCAGAGTGGAAATCCGTGCCCTTCTCAATCCCGAGACGCCGCTGGCCAAGACACTAACGTATCAGATCCGGGGTCGCGACGGCGAAACCGTCACGGCGCCCGACCTGGGCGGCAACGCGCGCGTTTCGGGCCGGGTGAGGGCCGCGAGTCACGTCTACAGCCTAGGGGGACTACTGGTCCGAATGGACCGTGATTGGGGCAACATGGTGGAGGCTGACGCCGACGGCAATTTCCAGTTCCCCGACGCCGCGCCGGGCAAACACCGGCTGACCGCCTATCTGCCGCACAATCTGCGCTACGACCGCGGCATCGGTCAAACCGAGATCGATGTCGTGTCGGATCAGCCGCTGACCGACGTGCAAATCGAATTGGACAACCTCGCGGAAGTGCGCGTCCAGTACCTCGATGCCAATGGAAATCCCCTCCCGGACATCACGACCGGTGCGACCTGGTCGCCCAATGGCGAGGGCGGCTGGACCGAGGGAACCTGCTCCGGTGCCGACGGGTGGGCGGTGCTCTACCTGTATCCGGACGAGGTGCAGTACGTCCGTGGCTATGATTTTGCGGGTTCGCTCGTCCCGGAAGCTTGTGAAAAAGTCCAACCCCGGCCCGGGCAAATCCTCGACAGCCTGCGCATTGTCATGATACCTTCCGCCCGTCTGCAGGGCCTGCTCATCGATCCCAACGAGGCCCCGGTGGCGGGCAAAGAGGTGCGCTGTACCCTGACGTTTGCCGATGGTGCGGAGGTGTGGCGCGGCATTCGCACCGACGCCCAAGGTCGCTTCCATCTGGAGAAATTGCCCCCCGGGATCGCCCGGCTGTCTCTGGAGATTGGCTCCATCGCCTTCGCTGAGGTGACGGGGCAGGCGTTCGAGCTGAAACCCGGAGCCACGAAGGACCTGGGCCGGTTGGCGCTGAAGAACGGGCTCGACAAGGAGGCGGTCATCCGCGAGAAACACGCGCATGCGCTGGACTACGCGCCGGAGGTCCACCAGGCGGCCGAGCAGCTCTTCGAGAAAATCCGAACGGCCGATTACCAGCACTATCTCCAGAAGAACGTGCACTGGAGCAGCTTCCCCATCGTCGGATACTACATGACCGATCACTGGTTCGATGTCCTCGTTCAGTGGATTTGTACGACCTTCTCGAAAAATCCGATTGTCAAGGTCGAACTGGGCGAGGTCTTTCTGAGCCCGGAGGAGATCCACGGGTACAGGAACCTGCCCACGGTGTCTTATAAGGTCACCCTGCAGGACGGCACCCGGCTGGAGGGCAGCCTGCCCTTCGAGTTCAACTTCGACAACGACGTGCCGCACTGGCACGGCCTCCTCGGCATCGACTGGCACTTGACCGGCCCGAAGCCGCAGTGAGAGGCAACCAAGGCTCTGGAAAACAACGGGTCGCAGCCTCACGCGCAGCGTGGGGGTGGTGGAATCGGCTTCCTCGATGGTGGCAATAAGTCCTCAATGCTGATCGCCATCCCCAAGTCCTGCGGACTTGAGGCTGCCACCCGCACCTGTCAGGCAACCGGGACCCTTGACGCCTGAAAATCCGCACAACCACGCGAAAAGCGGCACGACCCCTTTGATATCGCACGACGTTGGGTTACAATATGCGCTTTCGCTGCGGCCATGAAAGGGAAACCCGAATGTCTCCACAAGGAGGACGTCATAGTGCTGCGACAGGGTGGAATATGAAGACGTATGAACAGATCAACGACCGGATCGAGTCGGGCAAGGCCGTGGTGCTGACCGCCGATGAGATTATGGATTATGTCGACAAGAAGGGCGTCGCCGCGGCCGCCAAAGAAGTGGACGTGGTCACCACCGCCACCTTCGGGCCGATGTGCTCCTCGGGATGCTTTCTCAACTTCGGGCATTCCCAGCCGCGGATCCGCATGTCGGAGGCCTGGATCGAGGACGTCCTGGTCTACGCGGGCATCGCCGCGGTGGACGCCTACCTGGGCGCGACCCAACTGCGTCACGCCGACCCGGCCAACATGTACCACCCCGGCGAGTTCCGCTATGGTGGCGGCCACGTCATCGAGGACCTCGTCGCAGGCAAGATGCTCCAGCTCTTCGCCCTTTCCTACGGGAC
>CAYFUB010000427.1:0-5042 GCA_964346195.1 uncultured Pirellulales bacterium | reverse complement strand
CGCTCCGCTCAGGATGACAGACCGCGCACGAATCAATCATAATCCGTATTACCCTCGCCCCGGTGAGGGCGGCCTGTCATTCGACCTTGATCCGCGCGAAGCTGATCGTCGTCCCTGAGCCCTGGCGCGTGCCCAGCAGCTCCAGGGTTCCGGATGGCGGCGAACCGGCCCGGGGCGTGGCGGTCATGAAATCGGTAAATGGCCTCTCCAGGGGAACTCGGACCGAGTCGCTGACCGATCCGTCACGCAGGATTTCCAGCACGCGGTTCTCGGAGACGGATCGGCCGCTACTGTCCGAGCCCGACACGTAGAAGAACACGAACAGGCGGTTGTCCGGGGCAACATGAAATCTGCCGCGGCCGGCTCGCTCGTTCGCTTTGCCTTCCTCCGCCATCAGCAGGGTGCGGCGCAGGAGCACCTCGCCCCGGCGGACTACGGCGTAGTTCAGCGAGTGGCTCTGTCTGGCGCCCGGGAAGAACTTCTCCCGCAGACGCTCGTCCAGGGCGCGCTCGGTCCACAGGATATGCACCCGGCCGTCCGGGGCCACCAACAGATCGCCGGGGCTGATCCACCCGCAGGTCTTCTCGCGACTGGCGATCTGGACCCAGGGCTGGAAGCGGCCGGTGGTGATATCGGGCGACCAGGTATAGAAGAGCCGGCGGAAGTCATAATCCCACTCCCGGCCGGTGAGTTGTTTCTTGAACGCGCGCCATTGTTCGTTCGGCTCGACGATGTCGCTGACCCCGCAGAAATGAACCTCGTGATCCCTCAATGCCACGTTGGGATAGCATACGCGAATGGGCTGGGGCTTCGAGTAGTCTGCGCCCCAGGGCCATTTGAGCTGACCCTGCGCGCTCCACTGACCCCGACGGTCCAGGAACGTCCATTCGGCGTGCGTGTACCCGATGTTCTGAAACAGGACCAGCTCGCGATTGGGCCCGTCGGCGGCGAAGCTCCGATACGAATGCTCGGTGAACTGGGGCTCATTGTCCCAGATGGGAATCAGCGTTCGCGCCGGTTTGCTCGGCGCATGGACATCGAACTGAAGCAACTCAGGTCGTGCCAGCCCGGCATAGGCGTTCGGGTCCGCATTCAACGTCGGATTGGCCGAGAGGAACAACCGGCCGTCCGGGAAGCCGACCAGCGGGCAAGGCTCTCGGGTCCGCCCGGCGGCATCGAAGCAGACCTTTCGCCAGCCCCGCGGCCCGCGCTGAAACAGCATCCAGCGGCAGTTGTTGAGCGGTTTGGCTGCCGCTATCGTCTCCAGGCCGCTGGCGAAGAGGTCGTCACCGATGCGCACCAGGCACGTGGACCCGTGACACCACATCGGCCCGGCCCCATTGTTCGCGGGCTCGTAGTCGTAGACGCCTTCCTCGATTTCCACGGTCGGCTGCCAAGAGGCACGGGTGCCGGCGCTCACGACGGGAGCGAGCGCCAAGAGCAAACACAAGCGTGCGATGCGAAGGGCCTCCATGAGAGATCTCCTTGACATTCAGTCGAGCGTGCGAAGATGTGCATAGCCTCGGCTGCCGTTGGCCCTGCGTGGGACCGTCTCAGTCGCCTCGGACCACGGCTTCCCAGCACCCCGTTCTCGTATCAATACTCCATTTTGAACGCCACATGAGCTTGGGCACGCCATCCTCCCACACCAGTGGCAGGAAGATGTTCCTGCCCACCCCCCGGTTGTGGTGCTGGCTGTACCGATCTCCAACATACACGTACGTTGTGGTCTGCGTCCCGGTGATGGGAATGACGAAATCATGCTGCGTGTTGAACGAATCCGGTGATGTTGGCTCTGTCGCCAATACTCTCAAATCAGACCACGGGCCGGCCAGCGAAGGGGCTGTGGCATACATCGTCTCGGTCGAGTTCCACCCCTTGAGCCCTGAGGAGAACCAGTAATATACGTCTTTGACCTTGATGATGTGGGAGGCCTCCCGGGATGTGTGGTGGCGCGGATAGATGGACAGGTCGCCGTTGACGTTGTCGAATCCTTCATAGACCTTTTTCTCGATGTCCAGGTAGTCCGGCGTCAGCTTGAAGATGGCCAGACTCTGGTTGAGGAATCGTTTGTTCTCGACCATCTTGTCGAGTGTACAGATTAGGTACGCATTGTCCCCTTCCTGGTACACAGACTGATCCCCTGTGGGCCGGTTGCTTTCGGGATAGACATAGCGAATGAATTCATAGTCGCCATCGATCGCGTCACAGCAGGCAAACCCGACCTTGTGCCGCTCCCACCGCCGGGAATCGGCCTCAAAGATCACCACATATTTCTTCGTGGTCCGATTATGAAGCAATCCTGGTCGTCCCGCCCAGCCAAGGATGGACAGGGGACCTTCGTTTCTGAGAATGTTGTTCTCGAACTTCCAGTCTGCCAGGTTGGCTGAGGAGTAAAGCCTGATGTTCCGAAAGCCGGTTCGCGGCCTGGTCTCGTATCCGACCCAGTAGAACCTGTCCCCCGCCCGGATCATATGCCCGCCATTGCACCAGATCTCCTCGCCGCGGGTGTCCCGCCAAACCGTGTCGTTGCAGATTATGGTCTTTTCAGCCAATAACATCCTCACAGAACAACAGACGATTACCAGTGAGGCAACGGCTTGGTATTTCCGAGTGCGTTTCATGGCCAGATTGTATCGCCGGCGACAATTACATCAAGTCATTCGGGATGGCTTGCCGACCACAACCTCAAAACCACATCCTCAGCCCCACGCCGCTTCGGCCAAGAGCAACTCGCCACGGCTATCCGCAGGGCGTGATTATCGGTTTTGTCCGTCAAGACTCATTAGTGGGTGTCCCATGTTAGGCTGGCCGGGAGTGGGCGCCAGTCGCCGAGGATCACCAATGCCATCGGGAAAGCGGCCGTAAGAGACATCGCCTTCCAGTGCCGGAAAGGTAATGGTATCGATTATGGTCTTCGCGTCCCTGTCGTACAGGGCGATGGTCTCGCCTGTCTTGTCCAGATTGAAATTGGTATGCAGCACCCCCTGCCCGGTGTCGTCATCGGCCCAGAACAGGACGAATTCTCCCGGCGCTATCGTCACCGGCTCGCTGATCCGGTAACGATGTGGCTTGTTGGGATCGTCGGTCAGATACATTCCCTCCAGGCTTACTGTGACGGTTGAAGGATTGTACAATTCGAACCAGTCGGGAAAGTCATTGACTTCATCCGGATCCTCGATGGTGTTCTCGTTGTCGGCCATGATCTCATTGATCCGAACCGCCGGCATTGTGTCAAAACGTGCCTCCACCAGGCCGCTCCAGATATCTTCCTTCAGGATACGGGCAGAGACGAGGGCTGTTTCGGACAGGACGATTGGCCCGCGATATTCCTCCGCTGCGTCGGAGACTTGGGGCATCACTATGACAGGTTCGTATTCGGAAAGGAACGCGCCATCGATGATCTGCCGCCCGAAACCCGGGCCTGCCCAGGCCACCATCAGGTGGTCTCCACCTGTGCCGTCCTTTTGCAGGGCCTCGATATAATAGGCCTTTTCCGCTTCGAGGAAGACCTCCGGGGATTTTTGCGAGGCATATTTGTCCCAGTCATAGGGCGGAGCCCAGCCAGCGACCGCCGCGATGAGGGTGGCTCCGGAAGAGCGGTGGTCGGAGCTTACATGGAGCTGTCCCGCGTCGTCGGTGGCGAGCCAGAAGGTGTACATCCCGGTTGTGGGTGGATGGAGATACCCGCGGATGCGCCCGCCATAGTTATCCGCCCAGCGGATAGGGGTCTCAAAGGCATTGAGATATTGTGAATGAGTGGGATCGTGCGGATAGGTCGGGTTACCTGCAAGGTCGGAGATCTTTGTCCCGGCGATGCCCGTCCATATTTCCCAGAGGATGCGGCCGGTCGGCGCTGGCGGACCGGCGCCGTCGCGGTCGGCTTCGTAGCTCGACAGACGCGGGTCGGTCCCGTCCAGGCTATAGTAAATCGTTCCCTCGCCCTGCGGATTCAGGAATTCCAGAACATCGCCACGGTGGATCGGGCCGCCATGCTGCGGCAGACCATTGATGAACAGGCGGGGGCCGGCAAACGTGAATAACCCTTTTTCTCGAAGCGAATCCAGGGCGCGGACCGGCCTTTGCTCGGCCCACGTGTCCCGGATATACGTGCTCATGTTGGGCAGGACACCCGCCATGACGGCGCGGAGCTCCTCATAGCGACCGACCACGTGTTCCGCCTGAAGCGTGCCGTGGTCGAAGAAATGCCGCTGAACGCGGTCGGCGAAGCACTGGCAAAACTCACGATTGGCTCGTAGTTGTTCGTATAGAATGCCTATGACCTGGATATTGCCGCTGCTGGAGGGCGTCTTGAACGGACCATCCAGCCAATTCGCGCCGAACGTATGCTCGATGTCCCAGACATAAAACCGCCAGCGACCGAGCGGTCCCTCGGCACGGAACCGCGCCGCCGTCCAGTTATTATGCGGCCAGTCTCCATGGTTGCAGTAGCCTTCCAGGATGAGATAATCGATAAATTGCACGATGTCCAGGCGACGATTGATCTCAAGGTAGTGCTCTTCGGCCGCCAGGTTCTCGGCGAGTGCGTAGTCAAGCAGGTCGGTCATGCTTTCCATATCGCCGTCGCGCGCGTCGAAGCGGTACGGCCGGTCCACCGGGTCGCCCACGGTCCATTCGGCATCGTCGTCCTCGGGCCGCCAGTTGTGTACGACGTCCCAGTCGCCGTCGGTACCGTACTGCTCCTGGAACATCTCCTCGTCGATCCGTTCACAAGGATTGTAGTATCCTTGGTAGACGCCGTTGATGAACAGATTGACGAATGTGCCGTTGCAGGCGATTCCGCTGATATCGCGTTGCAGCCGTCGCCCGAGCTCATCTTTGATGAAAGGATTGATGCGGTCCGTCTGGCCGGCGCGGAGCACGATATGGCGAAATCGCTCTACCGGAGCGTTGGGAATGAATGGATAATCCAGCCACCGGCGTCCATAGTCGTCACGAAAGTAGAGGCGGAAGCTGAACTTGGAGCCGAGCCGGTAACGAGACCGGGTGTACGTGCTGCCGCTGACGCGAATGCCGCAATC
>CAYFUB010000426.1:0-5458 GCA_964346195.1 uncultured Pirellulales bacterium | reverse complement strand
CCTTTCCGTGAAGTGGATCACGCAGCCAGGAGATGGATGGAACACCGTAATGGATTCTCAAACCAAATTTTCGCCGGCCCCGGCAGGCCGCCCGATTGATGATGAGATCGACCTGCTCGATTATCTGTGCGTGATCTGGCGGCATCGCCGGATGATCTGTCTTCTATGCCTTCTCGCCGTGGGGCTGACCGTCACCATCTCCTTCCTGATGCCCCGCCGCTATCAATCCTCCGTCACCATTGTGCCGCCTCTCGATATCCTGCAAAAGGAATCGGGCGCCGACATTGGCCCACTGGCCAGCCCCCTTCTTCAGGATGCGATCAGCAGCCTGACGGGCAGCATCGCCGACACGTACGTCGAAATCCTGGAGAGCCGCGAAGTCGCCGATGCCATCATCGACCGATTTTGCCTGATGGAGACGTACAAGAGGGTGCGCTATCGGGTGGATGCACGGAGACGGCTCAAGAAGAATACGAACATCAGGACGACGGATAGCGCGGCGGTGAAGATCACCGTCACGGACCGTGACCCGCATAGATCGACGGCCATCGCCAACGCCTACACCACGGAACTGGACCGGCAGAACAAGAGACTTTCCGCCGGGCACGCTGCCAGCAAACGGATCTTCCTGGAGACCCGGCTCAAGGAGGTCGAGGCCAAACTCAGCGAGGTCGACAGCATCCTCAGCCGTGAGGCGCAGATCCAGGAGCGGCTCTATCAGACCCTGGTGGAGCAGTACGAGTTCGCGAAAATCGAGGAAGCCCGGAGCATGCCCACGATCCAGGTGCTCGATCCGGCCGTCGTTCCGGAACGGCCGGTGGGCCGGGGCACGATCAAAAAGGGCGTGGTGGCCGGCCTCGCCGCCTTCATGCTGGGCATCTTCCTGGCGCTCAGTGCCGAGTACATCGCCGAAGCTCGCCGTCGAGAACGGTCGGGCGTGCCTGCGGATGACGGAGAGACGGCGGCTACGGACCCCGGGGTGCGGCCGGTACGAAGACGCGTGTTGCGAGGCGCAGGGCCGGCGTCTGAAGTGGGAGCGCAAAGCGGCTGAGCTGCCGGAAGCGACCCGGTTTGTCCAGTCACGGCGAGCCACGGAAAAAAACAACGAAATCAGACATATGCAGGTCGTCTGTGCGGGCCCGAGCGCAACTGACGGGAACGGAGTCTGTTTGGAATTGACGTTTGAGCCCATGGAATGAAACCAAACGGCGTCATCTGTGAATTGAATGAAGAGGGTTCGTGATCAGGAGGTTATTCTCCAGCCAGCTCCGGATCAATATGGTTTCCGGTGCGGCTACGATGGCAATCAACACCGCGGTATTGGCCATCGGCTATTCTGTCTATCTGCACTTTCTTGGTTATGAGAAGTACGGCTTGTGGCTCGTTCTCTCGGTCGTGTTGACTTTTGCACAGTTGGGGAATCTGGGCATCGGTCCGGCCGTGATCAAGCTCGTAGCCGAAGACTATGGCCGTGGTGATATTCACGGCGTACAGCGCTATGTGACCACCGCCCTGACGCTTCTGTGCCTCAGCGGGCTGGGTGTCCTGTTCCTGATCTTACTCTTCAAAGCCAGGATCATAGGTGCGTTCAAACTGGATGCCGGTGATGCTGAGATCGTGTCGTCCCTGGTCCCCTACGTGGGAGTCCTGAGCATCTACGTCCTCAATGTACAGGTGCTGGATGCCACACTGTCAGGGTTGGGACGCATGGACTTGGCGAACTATACCCGGGCTGCCGCCCGCGTCATTGGCGTATCGGCGGCCACGACCTTTCTGTGCATGGGCTATGGAGTCGTCAGCCTGCTGATGGGGAACGCTTTGTCTTATCTGGCCAACCATCTCCTGGCTGTCTTCTTCATTCACCGTATAGCCCCACTCCGTTTGCTTGATACAGATAATTTGAGTGTGGGCTATGGCAGACGTCTCATAGCCTTCGGAGGCACCGTATTCGCGGGTTCTCTTGTGAGCATGCTGTTCAGTCCGTTCAACAAGCTGATGCTCTCGCGCTACGCGGGCGTTGCTTCGATCCCGGTGTATGAAATCGCCTTTACGGGAAGCATGTACGTCAGGAGCCTGATCGAGGCGGGACTTCGGCCGTTGATGCCGGAGATCAGCCGTTTGAACGGAAGTGCAATGGAGCATGCCGCAGGGAAAATCACGCGGCTGTATCGCCGTTCCATAGGACTCATTCTCCTGGCAGGAACACCCATATACCTGATCCTGTTCACCTTCGCGCCGGTACTGCTTCGACTCTGGCTGCGAGATCGGTTCACGGAAGCACTCCCGTGGGCCTTGCGGATCATGCTGATCGGGACATTCATGAGCTTGTTGGGTGTTCCCGCCTATTGGACGCTCATGGGCAAGGGACATATCTGGCGCAACCTCGGAGCTTTCCTCGTCCAAAGCACGGTAAACCTCGTGGGAGTCCTGCTCATTGTCATCGTATCGAGAGTGACAGTCCACGCGGTAGTCATTGCGGCCTCGACTTCAATGGCCGCAGTGACACTGTACCTGTTCACACAGATGAAGCACGTGTTTACACTCAAACCTCAGGCGTACCCGACGCTGGGCCCCCACGAATGCGACTCCTGAAGGAATCGGTGATTGTCGTATTAGCCTTATTTTTTCGGCTGCTGGGCCGGCTCAGTCAACTTGCCCGTTTCGGCAGGCTCGCGAGAATATGGCGGCATGCCAGGTGGAAGGCTCGACTCAAGCACCTCGGTCCGGATGTGACCTTCTACGGCGGGGTGATCATTCATGACCCCGGATATGTATCCATCGGGAGGGGCGCCTGCTTGGCCGAGTATGTGCACATGTGGGGAGCAGGCGGGATTGAGATCGGAGAGAACACCCTGATCGGACCCCATACGGCCATCACCTCCCAGACACACGACACAAAGGCGTCAATCTACAGACATTCATCCGTCTTGAAACAAGTGCATATTGAGGATAACGTCTGGATAGGCGCGCACGTTGTCGTTCTACCCGGCGTGAGGATAGGTCGGAACGCCATCATCGGTGCGGGCGCCGTCGTCACCAGGGATGTTCGCGAGCGTGACATTGTGGTGGGTGTGCCGGCCGGCTCTCTTGAGACACGAAGAGAGAAGGGCCGGAGAATAACGACGACTCCATGATTATCCCGGAATCATCCGGCGAAAAGCAATGACCAGGCCAATTGAACATCGCTGTTTGAAAAGGAAGCTGGTTGAACTGTCCTGGGCGGCATCTGCATTCCGCCGCAGATTGAAGAGCAGGGTCACGCGGTTGAAAGGGTCTATGATTCGACCACAACTGCCGAGCAACCCGGATGGCCGAATACTGGTTCATCTCGGATGCGGCGACATTGCGAGTCCTGAATTCATTAACGTAGACGCCCGACCAGCCCCGCACGTGCATTACGTCTGCAACGTAACGGCCTTGTCCATGTTTCCCAACAACTACGTGGACCTCATCTATGCCTGTCATCTTCTGGAGCACATACGGCATACCGCCGTGAGGCAGACGCTTTGGGAATGGAGGCGGGTCCTTAAGCCGGGCGGCGTCCTCCGGTTGTCCGTTCCCGATTTCGACAAGATCGTGCACATGTACCAATCGTGCTCCGGCGATCTGGAAAGCATCCTATGTCCCCTGATGGGCGGTCAAGAGCATATGTATAACATACACTACGCCGTATTCAATCAGCCGTATCTGGTCAATAGGCTCAAAGAGGCCGGGTTCAGCCAAGTTCGATCTTGGGAACCAGCCGAGGTGGCGCATCATGAGTTTACGGATTGGGCCAACACCACCATCAATAGGAATGCAACAGCATTCCCGATAAGTCTTAATCTTGAAGCCGTCAAGTAAGACGTACGAGCGACTGCCAGCAATGAAAAAATTCACGTCTGACCAGATCAAGGACTTTGTATCGAGACCCTCTTTTGACGCTCAGACCATCCTCAAGAAGGACCCGTCGTGGCCCAAGATCTCTGTTGTCACACCCTCCTATAATCAGGGGCAGTTCCTGGAATGGACGATTCTGAGCGTCCTGAATCAGAACTATCCCAACCTCGAGTACATCATTATGGATGGGGGGTCAACGGATAGCAGCGTGGGAATCATCAAGAAGTATGAGAAGTACTTGGCATATTGGATCAGCGAGAAGGATGGTGGCCAGAGCGATGCGATACGAAAAGGGTTCGCGAGGTGTACTGGCCAAGTACTGGCTTATCTGAACTCTGACGACATCTACCTTCCTGGGGCACTGTTTTTGGTGGGAGGCGCCTTTCGCAAGAAGCCACACTCGGATGTGCTCTACGGCAATCTCTACCACGTTGACGAGGGAGGTCAGATTATTGGAGAACGGCGGCTGACGCCTTACATTCCTTTTCTTTCCAAGCTCGGCCTGTTATATGGAGGCTTCGGGATCTACCAGGAACCCACATTTTGGACCAGAGATCTGTATGACCGGGTTGGAGGAATTGACGCAGACTTCGTGCATTGCATGGACAATGACTTGTTCGTCCGCTTCTCCTTGATACAGGCGCAATTCGTGTTTACTCGAACGTACCTGGCAGCCGCGAGGAAGCACGCGAATACCAAGACGGCGACGTTGCACCACGTTGCAGGAAGGGAATATCAAGCCATAAAGACGAAATACGGAAATCGAAGAACTAAATTGCTCGGCTCAATATGCATGAATCTGACCAAGGCCATACGTCTCCTGCTCTATGTGGCCCAGGGGGATGTCGGTTATCTATGCATGAAGTGTCTGAATTGTAGGCCGATCATACGCTAATGAGCACGTATAAGTATCTGTGATTGTCTATTCATGCAGAAGAAATTGATACGATCCATGATTCTCGTGGGGTTGTTTTCTACGCCAGCTTACGGACTCTACTATTGGCTACAGGTGCTCCCGCCGTTGGGCGTCTACGTCACTGATGGACCTCACATCATCGCGATCAAGGCGACCAAGGATATTCTTATTTGCATGATTTTCTTGACGTTCCTTCTTGGTATCGTGAGCGGTCGGCGCGTCTTGTGCAATCCCCTTCTTGTCTGTATGTGCACACTGTTGTCCATCTCTTTTGTACTGACGGCCTCTGAGCAGAGTCCCACTCTGGCGTTGATTGGCCTGAGGGGCCTCTCGCCGCTCCTGCTCGTCTTCGTCGCCTACAAGTACTTGGACATGGGTGATATTCGTGCGATAGTAAAGGTTCTTGTGTTCCTTCTCTTCGTGGAGTTGTGCGCGGCGTGGATACGCGTCCAATACGCTCTGGCCATACATGGCACGGTGTATCTGGGACTTGCAACTAGGCCGTCGGGCACATTCGCCGGTCCCTCGAGTTGGGCCATCTTTCTGTGCGTCATTATCTGTTACTTATTGGGTTTTGATGTCCACATGTTCGGTCGGCCTCGCAAGAAAACGTGGCTTCTCGTCGCCCTAGCGATCGTTCTCATCCTCTCATCATTGTCAGGT
>CAYFUB010000425.1:0-9059 GCA_964346195.1 uncultured Pirellulales bacterium | reverse complement strand
GAGCAGCTCGCTCTGGTGGTGCGGGACGAGCGGGTCTTTGTCCCCGTGCACGATGAGAAAGGGCGGATCGTCCTTCGTGACATAGGTGATCGGATTGGCCCGCCGCACTTTGTCCTTGTTCTCCTGAACGGCACCGCCAATCAGCAACGACTCGGGCGAGTTCGGGGCATCGTGGTCCATCGTGCTCGCGAAGCGGCTCATCTGCCCAAAATCGGTCGGGCCGAAGAAATCGCAGACGGCTTGCACGCGACTGGAAACACCCTGATGCCCGCCCACATCAAATTCGTTGACATCGCCCACCGTGCCGAGCAGGGCGACCAGGTGCCCGCCCGCCGAAGCGCCCCACACGCCAAAACGGTTCGGGTCGCAGCCGCGCTTGTCCGCGTTCGCGCGGAGCCAGCGAATGGCGGCCTTGCAGTCCTCGATCTGGGCCGGAAAGGTCGCATGCTGGCTGAGCCGATAGTTGATGCTCGCCACGACGTAGCCCTGCCGCACGAAGCGCACCGCCGGGCAGCGCTCTTTGCTGCCGGCCCGCCACGCCCCACCGTGCACCCAGACCAGCAGGGGCCGTTTCTCGTTCACAGCGCCCTGCGCCTGTGCCGGGCCGGGCAGGTACAGGTCCAGCTTCTGCCGCTCGTGCCCGCCTGGGACATACTCGATATCCCGCAGGATGGTCATCCCAGGCGACTCCGGCTGCGCCCCAACCGCAACTGTCGAGCTCAGCAATGCGATCACCATGAACAACGAGCTTCCACCACGAGCCATACATTCACCCCTTTCAAAGACCATATCCGCAGCTTGGCTTGTGCGGATAATCGATCGAAATCGCAGGCCGTCATGGTAGCCGCGATTCTCAGTGAAAATCAATACGCTGTCTTCCGGAATTCTTCCCCTCATTCTCAAGACCACCCGCAGACTGCATCTTCTCACCGTCGCCGTCGCTGTTGTCACAATCACCATCTTCCCCCAAGGTAGTCGAGGCGTTCGCGCGTTGCGACCTTGAACCGCTCGACAATAGTCCACAACAGATTATCGTTCCGGCATAACAGCCGTAATCTTCGCCCCGGTAACACAATCTCTACTGTGTCCCGGTCGAACAACGCGATTTTTCGATTTGTGTGCACGACCCTGTGCGCATAAGTACCTGTCACCGTATGGCTTACAGGGACATAAAAATATTTTTCTAAAAAACTAACAAAATCCTTGACGTGGTGTCACAACCAGATAAAATATCTATCCAGTTGTTGTTTGCATAACACAATATTTGCTACGCGAGAATTAAGGACGTCGGTAGGACGGTTTGAGTCCCTTAGAGAAAAGGAGTCGGGAGAATGGGACAGTTCAGCATCGATCCGGCCCATGTACAGTTGGTGGCGTTGGACCTTGACCGGGGTCCGGCCGAGCGGGAGACGATGGAGCTCCTGCGCAGTCGGATCGACCTGCTCACGGGCACAAACAGAACCCTGGTCATGATGTACCTCGAGCACGGAAACAGCTTGCGCCAGATTGCAGAGTTGGCGGGTCTGCAAACATCCACCGTGGCCCGCCGGATTCGCAGGATTGTCGAAAGGCTGCACGATGAGACCTTCCTGCTCTGTTTGAAGCAGCGGGATTCCTTCAGCGAACTCGAATTGGCCATCGTGAAGGACTATTTTGTCCTCGGCTTATCCGCCAGGCGCATCAGCAGCAACCGGAATGTCAGCTACTACCGCGCGCGTGCGGCCATACGCAAGGCCCGACATCTTGCATCTGCCCCGCGTGCATCGCCCGGGTGAGCCTCGATACTGTGACTGTGGCAGCGTCCGGCGCATGCACTGCCGACGCCAGGAGACACGGGCCGCTCGGCAAGACGTACATGGAACAGTGTTACGAAAGGCGACTAATATGGCGATATATCAAGTCTCAAAACAGTTTCCATGGCAGGGGCCTCTCACGGACAAAGCCGTCCAGGTCTGCCGTATGTTCGGCCTGACCCTCGACCGGCTCACGGATAAAGCCCCGGTGCACCAGTGCCGCGTCGAGATCCAACCCGGCGATATCGTGTACATCACCGGCGCCTCTGGAGCGGGTAAGAGCGTGCTGCTGCGCGAGCTGGAGCAGTGTGTACCCTGTTCGGAGGCAATCAACCTGGCGCAGATCGAGCTGCCGCAAGACCGGCCGGTCGTGGATTGCTTCGACGGCGATGCCATGACCAGCCTGCGCGCGCTCAGCGTCGTCGGTCTGGGCGACGTTTTCTCCGTGTTGAACCGGCCCTGCCATCTGAGCGACGGACAGAAGTACAGGTTTCGTCTGGCCCGGGCGCTGGCTCTCGGCAAGCCCTATCTGTTCGCGGACGAATTCTGCAGCGAGCTGGACCGAATCACCGCCGTGACGGTGGCATTTAACGTACACAAGTTCGCCAAGCGAACCGGGACCACGCTGGTCCTGGCATCCAGCCACGACGATATTCTGCTCGACCTGGCCCCGGATGTCCTGGTCGTGAAGGATTTCTCCGGCGCGGCCGAAGTCATTTATCAAGGGTCCCCAGCGCGACACGTGGCGATGGGGAGTCCCAAGACCCGGAGGTGAGAATGCGTACCTGTTCCATCCAGAACGAACTGGTGGTCGTGGACGGCGATATGAGCGACTACCGGCAGTTGGCCGCCTGTCACTACCGGGACAACCGACCCACCGGGATCAAGGCGGTGTTCACGCTCAGGCCCCGGCGGTCGCTCGGGTCACTCGGGCGCAGGCCCGCCGGCGTGATCGTCTATGCGATGCCCAACCCGCGCGTCCAGTTGCGGAACATTGCCACGGGTGGCCTCTTCGCCGGCCTCGATCGCCAGACCGAGTTGGGGCTGCTCAATCACCATGTCCGGTGTATCGCGAGAGTGATCATCGATCCACGCTTCCGCGGCATCGGCCTGGCAAGCCGGCTGGTCCGCGAGACCATGCCGAAGATGAGCGTCGCGATCGTCGAGGCGCTGGCCGTGATGCCGCTGGTGAATCCCTTCCTGGAAAAGGCGGGCATGAGGGCGTTCGAGCCGCAGATTCCTGTCGAATACGTCGAGCTGATCGAGGCGCTAAGTGCTGTCGGCATTGAAGAAAACGACCTGGTGGACCCCGAAACGACGCAAAGCAAGCTCAATCGACTGGCGATAGCTGCCGCCGGGTTCGTTGAGACCCGGGTGCAACGGTTCCTCAGGAGTCACGGCAGCCGCCGGACCATGCCGGCCGGTCTCGAACGAACGCGCTACGTCCTCGGCAAACTGACGCATCGCCCGGCCTATTACATCTGGTTCAACCCGCTGTCACACCGGTCTTCAGCTTCTTTCGGTCTCTGCGCAGGGGCGAATAGTCATTTGCCCGTACCTCTGGATCCTGAAGGACCCAAAGAACCTGAAGGCCCGATGGAGGTACAACCATCATGAGTGTCAGAATCAGGCAGATCCCGCTGGACCGGCTCGTCGCGCACGCGGACAGCCCCAACCGCATGAGCCGAGCCAATTTCGCCAAGCTCGTTCACAATATCGAGCGGACCGGCCGGTATGAGCCGCTCGTTGTCCGGCCGTGCCCGGGCCGGCGGGGCTTCTTCCAGATCATCAACGGTCATCACCGCTACGAAGCGCTCCGCCGGCTCGGGCGCAACGTCGCCGACGTCGTGGTCTGGAACGTCAACGACGAACAAGCCGACATCCTGCTGGCTACGCTCAACCGTCTCAACGGGAGGGACTCGCTGGAGAAGAAGCTGGCTCTGTTGCGACGGCTCAACAAATGCATACCGATCGGAAGGCTTGCCAAGCTGCTGGCTCAGACCCGCGGTCAGCTCGAACGGCTCACGAGCGCCCGGCCACTCTCCCAAGCGCTCAAACACCCGCCAGGGGAGTTCGCGATACCCGTGGTCTTCTTCGTGAGCCGAGCGCAGCAACAGGTCGTTGAAGAGGCGGTCTCTCGGAGCGCTGCGGCTTCGAATGCACCGACGCGGGCCGGCAAGCGGGCCGAAGCGTTGACCGCCGTGGCCCGGCACTTCCTCGATCAGAGAAACGGCCGGGACCGTGAACCTCCGACCACAGAGACAAGAGACGCTGCCACCGCGGGTACGTGACAGGACTGCCAAGCAGGCGGGACTGCGGCGCTCTTTGACAAGTTCATAGAGAGAGTTTCGATTATTGGGATTGCGAGAATCCCATCCCCATCGCCCGTCGGACGAGGTCCACGGGGCTGGAGGCCTCAAGCTTGCGCATGATGTTCTTACGATGCACGTCGATGGTCCTCTTCGAGCGATGCAGCTCGATGGCAATGTCCCGGCTGGTCCGGCCCGCCAGGATCAGTTGCAGGACCTGGATTTCTGTTTGCGTCAAGGCCTTGCGGGAACGGCCCCCTGAGACCCTGGCACGACTCAAATGCCTCCCGATGGTCGCGGTCAAACGGTCTTCCTGCACCGGCTTTTCAAGGCAATCGTTGGCGCCGGCTTTCATGGCCCGGACGGCCCAGCGGACGGCGGCGCGCTCGACGACGGCCAGACTCGAGATCCACGGGGCCATCCGCCGGACCTGGGCGAGTGCATGGAGACCTTCCGCCTCATAACCGTCCAGATCGACAATGAATAGATCGCACGGCCTCTCGGCGAGTTCCTGCAGGCACTCCTGCGGCTTGGAGAAGTAGCTGGCCGAGGCGTTGTGGAATTTGAGCGCAGCTTCCAACATGGCCCGAATCTGCGGCTTTTTTTCTAACAGGCAGACGCGTTTGTAGAAGTCATTCTTCATGCTCTGGTGTCGCGAGGGCGCCGATTCCCGGACCTGCGCCATGCCCTGGGTTTCCAAACGTTCCGATGCGCAGCGCGCTCACCCAGCAGGCGTCCGGGCCAAGGCCGCGCCGAGGGCATCGTGTTTGGGGACCCGCTGCCGTGGCCGTCCGCGCCCCTGTGACAGCCCCTTTCCGCTGACGTCGCTCTAACGCAATTCTTCGTGCCGCTGGGACAGTCCTCACGACCCGCCGGACGAGGGGGTCGCGTGCGTCCCGCAACAACACCTTTAAGAAGGCGATTGTCGGTGGCCAAATGTTGATAGAAAAATGAAAATGCTCTTTGCATAACCGGATAAGAACCGACCGCGAACGCACTCTTGCCCGCCTCCTGTGCTTGTACGAGTAAGCTCTACTACGTACAAAACGCACTTTGCGAAGGTATCCGCCTCCGCATTTGCCTGCTTCTCAAACGGACTCCGTTACGCAGTCTCACCGTTTGTTCAAGGTCCCCAACGCGATATATCGCATGGTGAACCCCCAGCGACCTTTCACGGACAGAGTACTACAGAGACCGTAGGGCCCGCTATCCGTACAAGTAGGTATTTTTCGGTCCCGCGGGTGCTTTTTTGCCTATCTGGGGGGCTGTGGACCCTGTTTTTTCTCCATCAGGGCGCGGGAGATACGCGTGGTCAGGTTTCTGGGCGACAGACGCAGGAGCCCGTGAATGGTGAACTTGCTCAGTAGGCCCGGTACGACAACGGTCTTGCCCCGGAGCATGGCATCGTAGGCAGCCTCGGCCACCGTGTGGGCGGGGACTGCCCACTGCAGGAGCCGGACCCCCGTCATCTCGGGCCGGCGGGTGAATTCGGTTTCGGTCGGGCCCGGACAGAAAACCGTCACGGTCACGCCACTGCCCACCAGTTCGCTGGCGAGGGCCTCGCTGAGGGAGATGACGAACGCCTTGCTGGCGTAATAGACCGCCTGCAGCGGCCCCGGCACGAAGCCGGCCATCGAGGCGATGTTCAGCACCCGCCCACGGTGGCGGCCGACCATCTGCGGCAGGAACATCCTCGTCAGCGCCGTCAGAGCCAGGATGTTCAACTTGATCAGGGTCTCGTTTTCGGGCCAGGGCTGCTCGTGAAAGAGGCCGTAGTTGCCCAACCCGGCGTTATTGATCAGGTAATCGAGTGGCACGCCCTGTGTTTGCAGCTCATCGTGAATCTGCTGTGCTGCATCGGGTTGCGTCAGGTCTTTCGTCAGCACGTGTACGGTAATCCCGTGGGCGCTCTCCAACTCGGCCTTGAGCGCATCGAGCCTCTCGCGCCGCCGCGCGACCACGATCAGATCACCACCGTGCTGGGCGTGGACCCGCGCCAACTCCGCCCCGATCCCGCTCGACGCCCCGGTCACCAATGCCGTCTTGCGTTCCATCGCCGCGCCCTTTCAAGCACCTGATCCGGATGCACTGTGGCTATATCCGTTCTACCACATGCATCGGCTTGGAGTTCATGGCGTGCAAAGACGGTCTGGCGTGGTGGTGCCCGAGTTGGTGAAAGGCAGACGTTCCGGCCACATGCCGACCGGTCGGAAAGCAAAGGCCGGTCCGCTATCCGCCGCGGACCGGCCGCATCAAGCTCATCTTGTTCCTGACCGCATCTACCCGCGAGGGGTGCGTGAGCGTTTCGTCGCTACGAGGACGACCGGAATGCTCGCCAGACCGATGCCATAGAGGCCCGCCCCGGCCTGCGCCGCCAGCGGCAGGACTAGCTCCTGGTAATCCTCGGGGATCGCAGGATTGAACTGCGCCTCATCGAGCTCGATGTCGAACTCCCAGCGATCATCGGCCTCGACGAGGCGCATCGGGCGAAAGCCTGTGATGATGCACGGCCCGACTTCGCCCTCAGCCTCCACCAGGATCGGCAGCCGGGCCTTGGGATCCACCCACACCCGCGCGTTCAACGAACGGACCGGGAAAAAGAAATTCGCGATCTTCTGGCTCCCGCCCAGGCCGCCGAACAAACGCTCCGTGAGGTCGGAGACCTCAAAGCCGACCGCTCTGACACCCTGCACCTCTTTGGGCTCGAGCTGGCGGTAGTCGCCCGAGGCAAAAAGCGCCTCGAAGAGCCCTTCCAGCGTGATCTGTTGGAGTTCGTCGCGACGAGCCTCCGGAATCTGCACGCGATAGTACCGCTTGGCCGTGGGAAACAGAACGGTGGCTGTGCCGGTGGGCAGGTGGTAGATGAATTCGATGATCAGCTTGCCATCCTCGGTAAAGGTCTGGTCGACGTATCCCTGCGAAAACGAGAACAGTTTCTCGACACTCAGCTTTTGAGTCGGCGTCTGGTCCTCACCGAAGAAGAAATTGCGCGTGCCGGTGACGCGCATGGTCTGTATCTGTTCCATGGCCTTCTGCACATCGGCCCAGGCGATGCTCTCGGGCACGATGGCGTTACGATCGGGGAACAAGAAGGCCAGGGCGACCAGCACCACCGCGGCCACGCCGGCATATTTCGTGTATCGACTTTCCATAATGTACCTCCAGACTTTGGGTGAGCGAATCCTTCGACCTTCGTCGGGCCCGGCGAAGCCGCTGCGGGCCAGCTTCGCCTCGTGCGGGAATCTCCGGGCCCACTCGTCGAAATCAAACGCCGCCGGCTCGCGTCGCAGGCGCCGTGCGAGCATGTCATCCAGCCGCGTATCGTTCTTCTGCTCTTTCATGGCTGCTCAACCTCAGGACGCCGCAGGGTCACCAGAATATGCCGCCAGTGCACCTCCGTCATCCTGAGCGAAGCGAAGGATCTGGCCCTCGAATGAGAGCTTTCCGGCGCACATGGCCCAGATCCTTCATTTCGCTTCGCTCCATTCAGGATGACAGAGTCAATCCACGTCGAAACCTTTCGCCTTCATGAAGGCCGCGATTCTCCGCTTGGCCCGTCGCAGCCGACCGTTGATCGCCTGCTCGGATAGCCCGAGCACGCCGGCCATCTGCTCGTAGGTCATCTCATTGGAGTACCGTAACACGACCACCTGGCGCAGGTGCTCGGGCAGGGCGGCAACCGCCTGTGCCAGGACGGTGCTCTCCTCGGCATCGCGGCCGCCATCGCACGTGACGTGCACCTCGGCCGCCCGGCGACGCCGGCGCAAGTCCGTAAGCGCGTCCTTCGCCACATTGCGGCAGATCGCCCCGAGCCAGGGGCCGAACCGCTCCGGCTTCTTGAGGGCTCTGAGTTGGCGGCACGCCTCGGCGATGGTCTCCTGCGCGACGTCCTCGGCCATGTGCCCGTCCATGAGAACCGAATGGGCCATCGCCACCAGCGCCGGATAGTACCGCTCGCACAGCCGCGCGAAGCCGCCGGCATCGCCCGCCAGCGCCCGCCGCACCAGAATCTCATCTGCCTCTTGTGTCATCGACCGAACACACTCAAACAGGCCTGTCTGTCGTTTCGCCTAATAAGTCTCCCCAGCACCCGAAAATGGGCGCACAAAAGCATTATATCCAGGTGCGGCCGAAATGGGGTGGGGGCGCCGCGCTTTCTCAGGGCACGATCCCATCCCAGCAACTGCATTTCTTCAGCGAGGGCCACGTGCAGGGTGCGTATCACGCACCGTGTGACTGACAGCCATCATACGGGCAGCGGCCACTTTTCTGCTCGCCACTGCAGCAGCCATATTACGCCTGTCTTCATCAGGGGAATCAAGGAATGAAGCGGATCGTACAACTCAGCTCCGTTCTGCCTATATTGGCAGGCAGTTGGTGTCTGGCGACAGCCCGCAAAGTCGCTGCTGAGCCTGCGACGATCCAGGCGACAATTGATGGAAGTATGGACGGCGATACCATTGTTGTTGCCCCCGGCACCTACACAGGCGATGGTAACCCCGATATCGACTTCAAAGGCAAGGCGATCACGCTCAAGAGTGAGGGCGGGGCAGCGACTTGCATCATCAACTGTCAAGGGTCAATCGACGAGTCGGGTCGGACCTTCTGCTTCCATAATCGTGAGGACGCCAATTCCGTCGTGCAAGGTTTCACGATCACGGGGGGCTTCACCACCGAAGATCCTCCTTTCTGGGCAGGTAGCGGCCGCGGAATACATTGCTACGCTGGCAGCCCGCGCAGGTGCCGGGACCTTCGCCAGCGAGCAGAACCTGGGCGACGAAGTTGACGATGAACATGAGGACCGGGCCGGTAGCGAGAACTCACTTCCGGCGGTGCCATTAGAGACTATCTCAAAACGACACTCTGACTTGTCATGGTGAGCGAAGCGAAGGGGTCCCCAAACGCGAAGTAGTGCGTTTGGGGGGCCCCGAACCATCTGGCCATCGAATGAGGGGTT
>CAYFUB010000424.1:0-4702 GCA_964346195.1 uncultured Pirellulales bacterium | reverse complement strand
TTACGATCCTCCCCGCCGGTGGCCTCAAAGCGCCAAACTCCCTGCCGGCGTCTCGCCGGCAGGCTCGCGAGGGTCCGTAGCGCGCGCCGGAGGTTGCCGGAATCCGCCACTGTATGCCGACCGCACCCCTTGTAGTGCTGGCAGAAATCCCGCCCCAAGTTGGGTCGGCGATATCCTATGCTCTTAGCGTATTCGTCAACGTCGGCGGGGGTGGGTGGTGCGAAAGCACGATCACCATTCTTACTTCCCCTACTTCTCTTATTTCGTTTTAGTGTGGCGTTATTGTGGTTTTCGTTCTGGCTTTCGTTGTGATTTTCGTAGCTGTCGAGCCGCTGGTAAATGTCGTAGTTGACGATAGTTATGAGCAGGCCGCGTGTGGCCTTCGTTGTGGTCACCATTAGTCGGCTTCGCAGGTATTTCGTAGCAGCGTTGATCTGGTGGCGCGTATAGGTGAGTTTCCTATAGCCGACACACCAATGTAGAAGCTCCTGAATCTCTTCATACGTGGCGAACCATTGGCTCGTTTGATGGTCGTATTCCCGCACTTTCGGTTCCGGAAATTGGCTTTCCGTAAGATCAGGTCCCACATCTCGCGGGTGCAGGGCGAAGCGTGCGCGACCTCGGAATCCTCGATCTTCCTGGCCTTAAGGATGAAGCCTTTCGGGATGGAGCCGTTGCCGTCGGACATCATGCCGCCTTCGTAATATGGCGGCTGTCGATGATCGCACCAGTCCACCGGCTCACGCGCTCCCACGTCGCTGCCCGTTGCCGTGGGGCAAGCCCGCCGCTCTGCAGCGCGAGCAATGACAGCAGGAGGGCCAAAGCTGCCGCGTAGTAGGGATCGGCTTCTTCACGCGGTAGAACAGCGGCTCGTACCCGAGATGGAAACGCAGGCGGTCGTAGACCTCTGCACTACGGGGATTCTTCCGCATCGCCTCAAGAAAAGCATCCGGGCCAATCTCGACACATACGTTGTTGATGGTTGAATACTCGACCTCAAGTCCGGGGATGACTTCGTTCTGCAGTTGCTCGTAAAGGGCTTTGCAGCGTTCGACGGTCAGCCTGCCGTTGGTCAACTCGACGAGCAGCTTTTCCCCTTCGTGGAGCTTGCTTTCAGCTTCTCGGATTGCCTCTCACAATACCTTGGGAAAATAGCGTCGGCTCATCGGGGTCCGCTCCCTGAAGAAGAGAAATCGCGCCCGGGCGGGTGTTGTGGACACGACGATTCCGGGCGCGACTCTTGATGGTATGATGCAATTGTGTTCCTCATCGTGTCCACGGCGGCATTTCCACTCGATCTCGGCGGCGCTGTCAAGCCCGGCTCAGGCGTACAGGCCCGAGACGCTTTCCTGCATGTCCTCGAAACTCACATCGGCGTACATGGCCGCCGTGGTCGTGGGCGAACTGTGCCCAAGCTGGTTTTGGACTTGCCGGAGATTGCCGGTTTTCCGCAACAGGTGTGTCGCCAGGGTGTGCCGGGCCGCGTGAATCGAAAGCTCCCTCGGCAGGCCGGCCCGCTTGACGGCCCACCTCCAGACGCGTTGAAGCCCTTGAGCCGTCAACGGTCCACGTTCGCCCACAAAGAGGCAGAACTGCGCGAAGATGTCCGAAGCCTCTTCCCATCCTATGGTAGGTAAATCCATGCGGCTGCCCCCGTACTGCTTGCGACTGTCAATTCGCTTCCGACCGCCGCGAGTCTCAGGAAGGGCGAATCAAGCCCTTGCTCGGAGGCCGCCCTGTCCTCGCGCACTATCGCAATCATCCGCTGGAGCCTCGGTTTGTCTACCACAAAGAACATGTGCAGATGCCCTTACTGGCCTTCGAGTCTTGTTTCAAGAGGATTTCTCATTTGTTTTCTTCCTCTGCCTGTTGCTTCTCGATCTCCCATTTCTCCATTATGGGCCGGTTCTTCTTGAGTAGGGCCGTATTGAAGTATTGCATGGCCGTCAACAGGTCCTGTTCTGCATCGTGGCAATATTTTTCGTCACGATATGCCTCCATCAGAAGTCCGAACAGATGCCAGCAAATATCTTCCCCGAAGTTGCCATAGGCCTGAAAGACTGCTTGGAAGGGGCTCTCCTTGAACGCAGTCTCGTGGGCCCACGCAAATACGTCCTTTACCAATGCCCTGACTGTCTCCTCAGACAATCGATATCTTCTTGCGAGAACTCGGCACAAGTCGTCTTTCATCCAGGTTCTCCCGGCATCTGCATCCGCCTGTTCCATTGCACATGCCTATTGCACGGCAATAGCATGGTCAGGTCCTGCGAATCCATTTGCTGTTGCGGATCATCTGCTGAAGGTCGTAAGGCTCCGTCAGACCCAATTCGGGCAGACTCCGCCTGTCCAGCTTCACCAACTCTTTCTTCTCCCGGTTGACTCTCAACATTGTGTCTGCCCTCCATTCGATCTCTCGAACCCATCTTGTTAGACGGCTTACACACCATGCCGCCGCTCAATCGTCGGGAACGGTCATGGTTTCTATCTCAGCCGGAATATGCAGCAGCTTGATTCGGATGGCTCTATGTCCTTTTCTGGGTCCAAGACCTTGAGACGCCTCATGTCCACATGCCGCGTCTCAATTCGGTCTGACCGCTCCAATGCCACGCCCACATTCACGCCGCCATGCCTGCCTACGGCCTTGCCGTATTTACTCTCAAGTGTCCGACAGATCGGGTTGCCCTCTTCCTGCAAGAGAACCCATATCTGATAGGCTGTGACAAATACCCGCTCACTCTTTCCGCCTCGAAGCCTCCGCTTCTTGGCCTTGCTGAGTAATCCCATGCACGCCTCGACGATCTCTTCATTTGTGACACGCATTTCTGCCTCCAGTCTCATCGGCTGCCTGCCTTCTGGTCCTGGGACAACCAGGTGCGACTAATGACCGGCCTGCAAGTCGGTCACGGTAAGCGGTTTCATCCGATACCAGTCATGGGCGAAGACCCTCTCCCGGTCCCGATGCAGGTCTTCAAACGTAGTGAATCCCTCGCCCGGCTTGCCCCAGTCCTTCTTAACCGCAAGTACAGTGAGCGGGGGCAGTCCCGTGCGCTCGCAATAGCGCATAATGTGACCGAGATGACGGGCAAGGCCGCGAGCAGGAACGCCGATCATCTTGCCAAGGATTTCATAGGTCAAGACCTGACGGTTGTGTGCAGCACTAATCAACACTTGGTAGATTTGAATTGCGCGCTCATAAGTTGACATCTTTGGCATACGTATCCCTTTCACTTCACAGACCGCTCGCCGAAGGCGGCGGATGTCTCGTCGATCTGGGTCATGATTTCATCTTTCACGGGACTCGGGGGACAGGTTAGCCCCAATCCTTGTCGGGACAACATCTTCGCCCAAATTCATATGAACATGTACGCGACAGATGTAGCCTACTTTACATACCGCTCTACAAAGTGGCGTCCGAGATCAGTCATCCTAATGGAGCGGTTACCATACTCCTGTACTTTCACCGTGGGCACGGTCACCTCCACAAGATAAAGAGAGGCTAATTCCCGAAGCAAGGCCATCACCAAGATTGGCGACATCTCCCTCACGAACAGGGAGTATATGTTCGGGAAAGTACTCATGGAGTGCGCGTCGGGGGAGTACCTCAGTAGACCCTGCCCATAACCCGAAGGGCACCTATGGACAGATCGTCCATTGCCCTGACGAGATGATCCAACTCAGAGTATGTAGCTTCATCAGGATCGCCCTCCTTGAGGATCATGTTAGCGAGAATAGCTGCAAAGACCTTGATTTTCTCTTCTTGAGTTGTCTTGGCCACGCCAACAAGACAGGATTTTAGAAGCTCGGCGAACTCCTCCTTTGTTACGGTATCTCCATTCAACCTATCCTGGAGTGCTGTGAGACGCTGGTCGAGCTGTCGTGCGAAAGCCTCAAGCGCCTCTTGGCTCGATCTCGGGACATATTCATCGATCAAAGCAGCAATCGTACCCGCGCCAGGAAAGGGCAGACCTGCAATTGCTGCCTTGATTGCCACCAGACGGTGCTCGGCTGGCGATTTCTTCGAAATTTGTAGTTGCCTATCGCTCACTTCACGTCTCCCTTAGCGGCGATCTTGCTAACCTGAGTACCGCCCCGCGACCTTCATCGCTTGGCACGAGATGTCAGACCACATTTGACCTTATCCACGATCACTTACGAAGTATCGCGGCCACACTCATTCCCTCTGGATTCGGTTGAATCCTACCTACTTACATCGGCCGGGGCAAGAGGATTCTCAAAGCCAAAACGGGCGAATCAGGGCCAATAATTGTCTCCCAGCGCCAGTCAGAGTACCCCCATGTCGCTGGTAGCCAAAATCAATAGGGGTACTTCAACTTTCTTCAACGCTCGGCTCAACAAGATACGTACGATTCAATTCTCGCCTGGCAGATTCTCTTGGTCAGCCGCTGGAGCTTCTTTACCCGCTCGGCGAGGTATTCGAGTTGGCTCTTTGTGATCCGGTAGCGGGGGTTATAGCGGGCTTCGACATACGCGCGCCTGAGCAGATCGAAGCACTCCTTTTGTGCCGCCGTCGCCTGCGGGAAGATGGTCAAAAGAGTCGGGTCGTAGCCAGCGACCATGTGACCGAGCTTCTCCAAGTCGTGCAGCTTGGGCCGATAGTTCGTGAAGACCAGCAGAATCGCGCAGTAGAACCGCTCTGTAACTTGATGGAGTTGAAAGGCGGCAATCTTGTACTCGCGCTTCC
>CAYFUB010000423.1:0-7982 GCA_964346195.1 uncultured Pirellulales bacterium | reverse complement strand
CGGAGGCCCGAAAGCGGTAAACTCCCGCCACGCCGTGGCGGAAGCGCTCTGTCGCGGAGCGGACCTCCCGGACGCCAACCCCACCAGGGCCGTAAGGACCGCCACTATATTCCGGCCGCACCCGCCCGCCTGCCGGCCCCGACGGGTTTTTCCTTGAGGCTCGCGCTTTGGTGGAGTAGGTTCATTATTATCCTTGGCCATCGATGGATTGAGTAGAAGGAAAAGAACCATGGGGCAGGATGAGGAACATCTCAGGCTGCTCTCGATATTCCACTACATTGTTGGCGGGCTCGCGGGGCTGTTCGCCCTGTTTCCCATCGTTCATCTCATTCTCGGCCTCGTCTTCATTCTCGCGCCGGAGGCCTTTGCACCCGAGGGTGAGGAGCCGCCGCCCGCGTTCTTAGGCTGGTTCTTCGTAGTCTTCGCCGCCTCCTTCATTCTCCTTGGCTGGATTTTCGCCGTCTGCGTCATCGTCACGGGCCGTTTCCTCGCGCGTCACAGGCACTGGCTCTTCTGCTTGGTCATGGGAGCAATCGAGTGCCTGTTTATGCCATTCGGCACAGTGCTGGGCGTGTTCACGATTGTCGTACTGATGCGCGAATCGACAAAGGAACTGTTCTCTGCCCGTCCAGGCATCCAGCCGCCGTTCTGACGGCCTTGTGTAGCAGACAGCCCAAGCCGGAGAGTTACGCGGACAATGACAAACTCTTGGGCGACGGGACTGTGTCATCCTGAGCCGAAGGCGAAGAACCTGGTCTGCGGACGGGAAGTGTTCTGCTTGCGCGGCCCGGATCCTCCACTACGCTGCGTTCAGGCTGAGATGGCGCGCACGGATTGATTATGATCCGTATGACACACCGCGCACAAATCGTTCGCGACCCGTATTACTCGCACGGCAGAGTGATGGCAACGGTCGTGCCGTGGTTGGGCCGGCTTTCGAGCGCGAGGGTGCCTCGGTTAAGCTGGATCAGGCGGCTGGCGTAGGCGAGACCCATGCCGCGTTTGCGGCCGGCGGGCCTGGCGGAGAAGAACGGGCTGGTGGCTTTCTTCAGCGTCTCGGCGTCCATGCCGCAGCCGAGGTCGCTGACCAGCAGTCGCAGGCCGGCGCCCGCGGGCTCGGCCGTAATCTTGACCGGACCCGTAGGATCGTTGTAGGACTCAATGCAGTTCGTGATGATATTGGCGAGAGAGGAGGCTAGCTGGGCGGAATCCACGAACACGTTTTTCACGTCCGGCGCGACCTGCACCTGCGCGTTGACGTGCTCGGCTTGTGTCTTTTGACGGGCCAGCTCGATCGCCTCTTCAATAATCTGACACAGGTCGCTTCCGGCCGCGCGCGGCGGCGCGGGCTGAGCATAGCCCATCAGATCATCGATTAGGCTTGACGCTTCGCGGGCGTTTTCACCGATCACGTCGAGGACGTGCCGCTTCTGGCCGTCGCTTTCGGCCTGGGCCAGCAATTGGGCGCGGCCGGCGATCACCGACAACGGATTGTTCAGCTCGTGGGCGATGCCGGCGGCCATTTCGGCCAGAGCCTCTGTGGGAGTACCGGCCGTTCTTGGCTGCAACTGCCGGCGAGGCTTGCTGTCGACTTGCGTGAGCCGCTCGGAGAAGTGCTCTTGGCGCTCCTTCGTCAGGGCCAGTCCGAGGACTGTGCCGGCCATCGAGGCGGCCATCTCGAACTTCTCGGCGAATAGCATCGCATCTGCCGGGTAGTTCAACTCGAACGCGATGACCCCGACGGGCTGGCCATCCGCCGGCAAAAGGACCAGCCTGGCTCGGTCCGGATTCAAATCAACATCCAACTGCTCGATGAGCCAGTCAATGTGGTCCTGGGCCTCCAACAGGACGAAGCGGTTGGCGACAGGTCGGGGCACGAGCGAGACCCCGTCCGGCACTTCCAGGACGGTCTTATGGCTGTGGCCCAGCGCCTCGACGACGGCGGCGTCAATGACGCCGTTGCGTGAGCTGCCGGTCAGGTACAGACAGACGGCCCCCGTCTGGAAAAACCGTTGCCAACGCTTCGCAAAGTCCTCGGCGATATCGACAGCCGCCACATGGGAATGGATGCCCTGCACGAACTGCTGGGCGAAGGTCAGGTAGCCGGAGGCCGTCTGCAGGGATCGGCCTTCGAGCAACTGCTTGCTGTGTTTCTCCGACAAGTCCGCCGCGGCGGCCTGGATAAGGTCGCAGTACCGGGCAGTGGCGTGAGGCCTCTCCAGCCCCAGGGCTTCGGATCGGCGCTTGACCTCTTCGGGCAGTTCGTCATGAATCTGCTGCAAGACCTGGACGCGAATGCCGATGGATTCGGCGACATCCTCGAGCGGCGCCGGGGTGTCGAAGCTGCCGGAATGGCCTATACCCGCCTGTCGGACGATATGGTCGGCCGCCTGCACGTACAGCGCGATCGTCGCCTCCGGAATGGCTTCCGAGAATGCCGCCGGATCACGATGATGAAGCCAGATCGCCAGGGTGATCGGCTCAGGCAGCCGCCATCTCTGAGCCAATTGCTTGCCGAGGAGAGCGTGGTTGGTTCCGAGATGTCTTTGTTCGACCCTGCAAAGGCTCACATTCGTCGCCTCGGCCTCCTTCGCGATGGCGGCGAGGCTCTTGGGCATAATCTCCTGCAGCGCGTACTTGCCGATATCATGCAAGAGTCCGGCTGAATAGGCCAGTTGCGGGTCAATCCCCGCCGAGAGCGCTTCCGCCATACGCCGGGCACAACAAGCGACGGCAAGACTATGAAGCGTCAAGTCTCTGCGGGCCGGCACGGCAGGTTGCTCATGGGCGAACTCAATCTCAAAGCCGGCCGTGACTTTCATCTTGAGCAGGGTATTGCGAACGTCGTTCCCATCCAACCGGTCCAGCACCAGCCGAACGACGTGGCGCTGCCGAACGGGACCGGCCCCTTGGCGCTGAGCCAGAGAGAGAATCCCGGCGGCCAGTGCGGGCTCGCACTCAACGATATCGGCCACCGACGCCGGTGAGAATCCGCTCTGGAGGAGCTTTGAAAGGTACTGCACGGCCACACACGGCGGAACCGACAGCGAACCCAGTTCACCTATGGCCAGCTCCACCTTTCGCGCGGCCGTTGCATCTACATACTTTTCAGCCATGCGGCTATCCTTGCTGTGTCCGGCGCGTGCTGCTTACCCGCCATGGGTATGCCATGCACCCTCTCCACTGGCGCAGAACGATAACGCGCGCTGCCTCGTAGTGCTGCATCCGCGGGTCATGTTGCCTGCAAGACGGCGCCGATCTTGTCGAGGAGCTCCGAGATATCGAACGGCTTGCGGACAAAAGCCTGGGCGCCCGACTTGAGGAGTTGGTCGATCTCCTCCTGCTTGATCACACCGCTGACAATGATGATTCTCGTGTTCTCGAACTCCGGATTATTCCGGATCGTCTGACAGACGACGTTGCCGTTGACATCCGGCAGCATGTAGTCGAGCAGAATCAGATCCGGGTGGAACTGCTGCGTCACCATTCCTGCCTCGTACCCACTCGATGCGGTTCGGATGTCGTAATGGCCGTCCCGCGTCAGGACGTCACTGATCAACTCGACGACTTCCGCATCGTCATCGACGACGAGCACCTTCTTCCGCCCGGAATCGAGGTTGTCCAGCGGGATACTATTGTCCCTCATGAACTTGACCAGGTTCTGGCGGGGAATGCGGCGGAACTTGGAGCCCGGCACCCGGAAGCCCCGGAGCCGGCCGGAATCGAAACAGCGGATAATCGTTTGTTGACTGACTCGACAGATCTCTGCGGCTTCGCCGGTGGTAAACAGATCCTTCATCCCTTACCCTTCCTTTTTTAGCCAAATCCCTTTGACAGAAGGCCATCCAATTTGCCTTGGCAACCCACCTTATCTAACGAGCCAAGTCTTGTCAAGCTGAAAAATTAAAAAAACCCCACTTTTGGCCATGATACCCAGCTTCTTATCGGTGGCAACCTCAAGCGGCGCACGTAGATGCGCAAATGCATAGGTCCGTAAATGTGCGGCACCTTAGGCGCACCGAAGTGCAGATAGGCAAATGGCTGAATGGGCAAATGCGTGAGTCGATCATTCCCGCCTGGCCCGAGTTCGCTCCGCCGAGACAGGAGGACGCAGGACGTGTCTACTGCTATCTCCGTTTGGCCACGACGACCGCGAAGAGACTCGTGCAGGTGAGAGTTCCTGGCCCGCGCGGGATTCCCTTCGAGACAGCTGCTACGCCCAGCCTGTGCTCCGATGGCCGCAATCCTGTTGGCTCCGACACATCCGATTAGGGTAGCGAACATGCGTCAGGGGATATCAAGGAAACCGCCGTACTTCCGGGCGCGACGAAGACGGCACCCCCAGCGGCGTACGCTGCTGCCAGCCACGGTCATCTTCGTGCCCTTGTTGGCCACTTCGCCGCCGCTGATGCCTCTGATCATTGACCGTCGGGGATTCGGTACTCGCGGAGTGCTCAGCATCACTCTTGTGTGGCCATTCATCGTCACGTGGGAATATCTGTTGCCGTGGTGGCCCGCCGGTCTTGTGTTCGGCGCGGTTAGCCTGGTGACTACTTCGCTCCTGTTTTGTGCTTTCAAGTGGTGGTTCCGGCCCCTCCTGGCGTCAGGGCTGCTCGGCCTTGCGGGACTCCGGCTGCTTTTGGTTCGTTTCGCGTGGGGACTTCCCGGCGCATGATCTGGCACGTGCCCCACGCCTCGAAAGACATCACCAATCCGCAATTCGAAGAGGATAGAAGGGGCCTGAGTCTATACGTGTCCTTCATCCACCAGCCCCGAGTCGTCAGGGTCGCAGCGGCAAGGCCGAAGGGCTTGCCCATGGTTGCAGCGCGGTGGCAGAAGCCCATCGGCAGGCTGCGCTTGCCGCTGCCACCCCTGCTCAAAGGAAGATGTTTCGAGACCTGGGACTCAACCGCCATAGATGAAAGCCGACAGTTTATCTCCTGGCGATGGAAGAAAGCGGCGATTGTGACTTCGCGCGACGCGGGGGGTCGAGTAGAATGCTCGCCGGGCATGGAGAGCAGGGTTGGGTATCACCTGCCGCAAACGGATAAACGCACAGAATGTGGGAAAGGCCTGGTTGGGACCATGGGGAAAGAGAAATCACGGCACCCGAACAAGTCAGAGTATCTCTACGGCAAGCGCATTCTTCCGGAGCCGATCTCCCGGACCACGGATGTCGTGCAACTGATAGACGGTATGGACGCCTACAACGGCGGCCGACTGAGAGCGGCCTGTCATCTACTGCGGGATCGCTACTCTCAGAAGGATGTCACCATCGGCCTGAGCCTGGCGGGCGCCCTGACGCCGGCCGGCCTGGGGCCTTCCGCTATTATCCCTCTGATGAATCACGGCTTCGTCGACTGGCTCAGCGCGACCGGCGCGAACATGTATCATGACCTGCATTTCGCGTTCGACCTGCCGATGCACAGGGGCAGCCACAACGTGGATGATGCGGACTTGCGGGAAAAGGGCGTCACGAGAATCTACGACATCCTGTTCGATTATGAAGATGTCCTGATGGAAACCGACCGGCGGCTGCGGCGTATCCTGGTCCGGCCGGAGTTTCAGAAAGAGATGGGCACGCGGGAATTCTACCATCATCTCGGGAGGATCCTGGACGAGCAGGAGAGTCGCAGTGGCCTGGGCCAGGTGAGTGTGCTGGCAGCGGCCTATCGCAACGGCATTCCCATCTTCACGTCGTCGCCCGGCGATTCGACCATCGGGATGAACGTAGCCGGGCTGGAACTGCTGGCCGAGGCGGCGGGCCTCCAGGACCGCTTCCGGCTGAAGATCAATCCGAGCATCGACGTCAACGACTCGACGGCCATCATTCTGAACGCCAAGAAATACGAGAACGGCAGGACCGGCGTCATCCTGATTGGCGGCGGCAGCCCGAAGAACTTCATGCTCCAGACCGAGCCGCAGATCCAGGAGGTCCTCATGATTCCCGAGGTCGGCCAGGACTACGATATCAACGTGACCGACGCCCGGCCTGATACGGGCGGGTTGTCCGGGGCGCCCCCAAGCGAAGCGGCAAGCTGGGGTAAAATCGACCCGACAAAACTGGAGGAGACCGTGACCGCCTACCTCGACGTGACGGTCGCATTGCCGCTGATGGCCGCCTACGTCCTGCAGACTACCGGCCCGAAGAAACTCAAGCGGCTCTACGACCGCGGGCCGGAGCTGCACGAGAAACTGATCCGGTCCTATCTCGAAAACAACAAGGAGGTCGAGGCGCTCAGGAAGCTCATCAAGCAGCTTGGCTCGTAGTGTGCCCGTAAAGGCATGAGAAGGAGTTTTCAAGTGTCAAGTGGAGAAGGCCAAGCATCCGTTCTTCAGACTTCGCACTTCAAACTTGACACTTCAAGAGCAACACCTTATGGCGTCACTACAAACGGAGAACATCGACAATATGAGGGAAGAAGCTCTCAGACTGGCGCAGGAGCACGGCACCCCCCTGTTCATCATCGACCATGACAGGATCCGGGAGAACTATCGCACCTTCAAAAAGCATCTGCCCGGGGTCCAGGCGTACTACGCCGTGAAGGCGAACTCCAACCACGAGATTGTCAAGACCCTGTTCGACGAGGGCGCGAGCTTCGACGTCGCCTCCTACAATGAGTTCATGCAGATCTATGAGTACATCCGGCACTTCGAGGAAAAAGACAAGGACTTCTACATTTGGGACAAGATCATCTTCTCGAACACCATCAAGGACAAGGATACCCTGCGGAAGATTAGGCGCTACAAGCCTCTCATCACTTATGACAACGAGGACGAACTGAAGAAGATCAAAGAGCACTGTGACACCGCCGGGGTGGTCCTGCGCCTGAAAGTCCCGGACATCGGCTCGCAGGTGGAAATGAGCTCCAAGTTCGGGGCCGAGCCCGGCGATGCGCGGGCGTTGATCCGGCAGGCATTCGACCTCGGGCTGGTGGTCGAAGGATTGAGCTTTCACGTGGGCAGCCAGTGCACCAGCTTCGACAATTACACCGCCGCCTTGGACATCGTCTCGCAGGTCCTCAACGACTCGCGTAAGAGAGGCTACCACATCAAGATCGTGGACATCGGCGGCGGGTTTCCCGTCCCCTACGATTCCTGTGTCCCGCAATTCGAGAGACTGGCCGAAGTGATCGGCGCCGAATGCGCGAGGCTTTTCCCTCAGGATGTGGATATCATCGCCGAGCCGGGACGGTTCATGGTAGCCACCGCCGCCGTACTGGTTTCGCAGATCGTAGGCAGAGCCAGGAGAGACGGCAAGGTCTTCTACTACATCAACGACGGCGTCTACCAGACGTTCTCCGGGGTCGTCTATGACCACTGGATTCCCAATTTCCAGTCGTTCAAACCGGGTGCCGTAGAGATCTGTGCCGTGGTCGGGCCCACATGCGACAGCTTTGACAAGATCTCCCTGTCGGAACAGCTTCCGGCGGACCTGCAAATCGGCGACTATCTCTACACGCGGAACATCGGCGCCTACAGCATTGCCTCTTCGACACGTTTCAACGGTTTCGAAGGCGCCCGAATCCTGCATCTGAACGAGTGAATCCGGAGGCCGCAGAAGCAAAAACACGTTGCCGGAATCGCCTTATACGGACTCTGGCTAATTCGTGCGCGGCGCTCGTCATCCTGAACGAAGCGCAGCGCAGTGAAGGATCTGGGCTACGAACGGGAGAAACGTCTCATCCGGGGCCAGATCCTTCGGCTTCGCCTCAGGATGACGTAGTCGGCACCGCGCGAGGATCTTTCCGAATCCGTATTACACAAGAATGCAGGATGCGTTCAGGTCGACTTTCTCTGCTGGGGTGGCTAAGCGTGCCCCGTACTCGTCCATGGCGTGACCATCGATGGCGGGGCTACTTTTTCTTGCCGAAGAAGCTCTTCTTTTCTTTGGCGGGCTTCTCGGCTTTGACCCGCTTGTCTTTCTTGCCCTTTCCGACTCCGGCCTTCTTCTCCCGGACGGCCTTCGGGGCCTTCTCGCC
>CAYFUB010000422.1:0-9423 GCA_964346195.1 uncultured Pirellulales bacterium | reverse complement strand
TCGGCAGGCTCAGGGCAGGCATCGACGTACTTGACCACGGTGGTGGTGTCGTATTTCTTCTCGATGCGGCGGCCCGCCGGGTCGTAGGTGTAGCTGATCTGGTCCCATTCCGTCGGCATCGGGACGACGGGTTGAGCGTGCGCCGGTCTAACGGATACCTGACGGCCCTAAAGAGCTTCGCCCGCTGGATGATTGACACCGGACAGGCGAGCGAAAGCCCTCTGCGAGGGCTGCGGAAATTGAATGAGAAAATCGACGTGCGGCGGGAGCGCCGGGCGGCTACTGCCGATGAACTGCGGAAGCTTGTCACGACCACCTCCGCGAGTGGGGAGTTGTTCGGCATGGATGGGCAGGAGCGGAGCCTGCTTTACCAGTTCTGCGCGATGACGGGCTTGCGGGCGAATGAGGCCCGGAGTCTGACGGCAGGGGACTTCGATCTGGACGGGCTCACCGTCACTGTGTCGGCGGGATACTCAAAGCATCGTGAGACGGACACCGTACCGCTGCGGGAAGACCTTGCAGAGGCCCTCAGACGCCACCTGAGCGGCAAACTGCCCACGAGCAAGGCGTTCCGGTGGGAGCCACAGCAGATTGACGGATAAGACGGCCGAAATGCTACGGCATGATCTTGAGGCCGCTGGCGTGGCCTACGTCGATGATCGTGGGCGGGTACTGGATTTCCACGGGCTTGGGCACAGCTTTGCGACGAACCTGAACCATACGCCGAGCCGGGTGGCGCAGAGCTTGGCCCGCCACAAGACCAGCGCCATGACGGACAGGTATACCCACGATCGTCTGAATGATGAGCGGGCGGCGCTGGCGATACTGCCCGATCTGACACCAAACCGAGCGATGAGCGGGCGCGAGCCACGGGCACTGACGACGCCGTTGCCACCGACAGCAGGTATTTACGACACAGCGAATCCAGTCTCCGGAAAGTGGGGCGCGTTTTCGGGCGCTTTGCGGTACAAATCCACAATTCTCCGCGCAACTCGGCGCAAACAAAAACCGCGTTCCCGCTGCCGAGAGCGCGGTTATCGAACGAGGCCGAAGGGACTCGAACCCTCAACCTTCGGATCGACAGTCCGATGCTCTGGCCAATTGAGCTACGGCCCCGAATTCCACAAAACATTCCTTATAATAATGTGTAGCCGCCACTGTCAACGGTCTTCGAGAGAATTTTCCACCCGACGCCTCAGGCGCCCGGCGGCCTCGCGCACGTTGGTGTTCCCAGCACAGGAAGAATACGGGCATGGTTGCGGACCGGTTCATTTTCTGCCAACCGGTTGCAGCCGGGAGGGATCGTTGTTATCCTAAGTGGCGTCAGAGAAGCAATTTATAGACGTACCAGGGATTTTCCCGGGATAATTCGCAAACCACTATTGACTTTTCAAACAAACGTTTAAAATGTTCGTATAAAACGCTTGTTTGGAGGTTATGATCATGGCAACATCCAGCCAGGATACGCCCGGCGATATCAGCGAAAGGACCGTTCAGGACCGGCTGATCGCAGCAGGAGAGGAGCTTTTTTGCCGGCATGGCTTCAATGAGACAAGCGTTCGCGATATTGCCGCCGCGGCGGGCTGCAACGTGGCCTCCGTCAATTACTACTTCGGCGGGAAGGACAATCTGTACCTCGAGATTTGGCGTCGCCGGCTGGCGGTCATACGGGACACTCGCCTGGCCGGGATTGAGAAGGTGATGTCGGTCGGGGGGCAGCCGCAATTGGAGGACCTGCTCAAGTCCTATGCGAATTCCTTTCTTGAACCGCTGGTTGATGGCAGCTTGCACTGCCGCTTCGTTAACCTCATGGCCCGCGAGACGATCGATCCCCACCTTCCTGTTGACATGTTTCTCACCGACATGGTCGTGCCCGTGATGACGGCCCTAAGGGAAGCCCTGCTCAAGATTTGTCCCTGGCTCAACGAGGCGAATGCTGACATGGCGATCCTCTCGATTGTGGGGCAACTGATGCAGACGGTATGTTTCAAAGAGCTGTTTGAAAAGAGCACTCACGCGGAACTGCTCAAACCTGACATCGAAAGCATGGTGGACCACATTGTCAAATTCTCCGCCGCCGGCATTCGTGCCTATGCAGAGGGAGCGGCCTAACGATGGCGAACGGAGAGGCTTCACAGGGACGGGAAGTCCAGGATGCCGGGCGTCGTCCGTTTCGGATTCTGCTCGCCGCGCTTGTTCTGGTTCTGGCCGTCGTGACCGCATTTTTCCTGGTGGAGTGGAAAAGACCGCCCGAGCCGGCCGAGGCGGAGACTGCTGCACACGCGGAACCCACGAGCGAGGCCGGGAAGATTCACGCAGTGATTCAGGGGCGGGGCACCGTCGCGCCGAAGATCGAAGTGGGCATCATGCCGGAGGTGGCGGGCAAGGTGATTTTCATTCACTCGGGCCTGAAAGCGGGCGGCCTGATTCGCGCCGGTGAGAGGATGGTGCAGATTGACCCGAGGGACTGCGAGTTGGCGGTCCGGCAGGCGCGGGCGGCGGTCGCGGAGGCCCAGGCGCGCCTCGACGGCGTGACCGCCGAGGCGGACATGGTACGCCGGGATTGGCGCCTGTCGAATCCCGAACCGGACCCGGATTCGCCCTTGCTGTTCCGTGAGCCGCAGATCCAGCAGGCCCGTGCGGCGCTCGAATCCGCGAAGGCAGGGCTGGCGATGGCGGAGCTTCAGTTGGAGCGGACGAACATCTCACTGCCATTCGACGTGCTTGTCGCGTACAAACAGGTCGATCTCGGGCAGTACGTCACGGTGGGGCAACCTCTGGCGAAGGCGTACGGCATCGATGCCTTCGAGGTCGAAGTCCCGCTTACGAATGAAGACCTGGCCGGGTTCGACGCATTGGAGACTTTCTTCCCAGCGGGCACCGACGTGGGAGAGACGCAGCGCCTGTCGGTGGACGTCCAGATGACCTTCGCGGGTCGGGAGTGCGTATGGCAGGGCTATGTCCTTCACGCGACCGGCCGGATGGACGGAGGCTCGGGACAGATTCCGGTCGTCGTGGAAGTCCCGCGGCCTCTGGAGACTTCCGATGACAGGCCGCCATTGCTGCCGGGTGCGTGCGTGCGGGTGCTCATCGCGGATGGCACACCGGAGAGCGCGGCGGAAAGAGTGGCACAGTAAATCCGGACATGCGTATTGTGCGGAGTCCGTGGGGAGAGATCCGAAACGATTTGGATTGATGGATGGTATGAAAGCACTGAATAAGACAGTTTGTATGCTCCTGTGTGGGACCGGCTGGTCGCTGATTGTTGGCGGCTGCACGAGTCGGGAGGAGTTTGCCAGGGACGTCGGCCTGTCGCGACAGGCGGCCTATCGGCAGTGGGAGAAGCAGAAGACGCAAGAGGAAAACCAGCAGCCCCGCATCAGCGGCACGCTGAGCATCGAGGACAGCGTCAAGCTGGCTCTCCTCCACAACAAGATGCTCCAGCAGATGCTGGAAGAGAGGACAATTGCCGAGGGCGGGACCATTAGCTCCCGCTCGGCGTACCTGCCCAATGTTGCGCTGTCCGCCCAGTATCGGCGCCAGGAGTTGGTCCCGTCGTTCGATATTTCTTTTCCCGGGGCGCCGCCAGAGCGCGTGCAGATCGGCACGCTGGACAACTATTCGGCGGCCCTGACGGTCACGCAGCCGATCTATGCGGGCGGGGCCATCGAGGCCAGGGTTCAGCTTGCCAGGCTCTCGTCCCTTCTGGCCGACCAGACGGTCCGAGCCGCCACGCAGGACGTGGTCTACACCACCGAGACGGCCTACTATAACCTGCTGCTCAGTCAGCACCTGGTGGACATCGGCACGGAAGAGGTTCGTGCGTCGAAGGTGCACCTGAGCGACGTGGAAAAAAAGCGTGCCGGCGGCGTGGCCTCCAAGTATGATGTCCTGCGGGCGCAGGTGGAACTGTCCAACTCCGAAGCCGACCTGATTCGCAGCAAGAATGCCATCAACATTGCCCGGGCCGATCTGATCAAGACGATGGGGGTCTCGCAGGACAGCGACTTCGTGCTCTCGGATGAATTCGTGTTTGCCCCGATCGAGGTGCCTATGGAAGAGGCGGTTCAGACGGCCTTCACGAACCGCCCCGATTTGTACAGCAAGGAGTATCAGATTCGCCAGCAGCGGGAGCAGTTGCGGCTCGCGCGCAGCCAGTATCTGCCGAACGTTAGTGCGTATTTCACCAATACGTGGGCCAATCCCAGTCCGGTGAGCTTCGGCAGCAGCGCGAACGAGTGGGGGCGGATCTGGGAGGCCGGTTTCCTGGGGGCATGGCCCATTTTCGACGGTTTCCAGCGGGAAGGCGACATCATCCAGCAAAAGGCCCGGCTCAAGCAGGCACAGATCGGCCTGGTCGATGCGGAGGAGACGGCCGTACTCGAGCTGACCCAGGCGATCTTGAGCGTGGAAAACGCCGAGGAATTCGTCCAGTCGCAACAGTTGAACGTGACGAGGGCGACGGAGGGCCTGCGGCTGGCCCAAGTCGGCTACGAGCAGGGCATCAACACGCAGGTGGAGTTGATTGATGCGCAGGCGGCCCTGACGACGGCGCGGGTGAACTACTATGAGGCGATTTACCGCCACGTCGTTGCGAAGCTCGCGCTGCTGCGGGCCATGGGCACGATTGTGGAAATAGATGGGGTGGAGCCGGCGGCCGTGGAGGGGTCCCCAGATGCGGCAGATGACATGGGGGAGCCCGGGACGATGGGCGGGAACGGAACCGATGAGAACGGTTAGGCGGGCGCTCTATTGGACCACAGCTCTTGCGGTGGTGTTCGTCACCTTCTGGTGGGGGTATACACGCAGGTCGGATGAAGTGATTCTGAAAGCGCGACCGGTGCCCGTGGAGGTCGAGCCTGTCGGCACCGGGGCCATCGAGCAGACCGTGGGGCTGACCGGCTGTTGCCTGGCGAATACGCGCGTGGAGGTCGCCTCGAAGGTCGCCGGGCGGATCGAGTCGCTGGCGGTGATGATGCCGGATGGGAGCCGGCGGCCGGTCGAAGTCGGCTTATCGCTTGCTCAGGACCAGGAGCTGGCTGTCATCGACCATGCCACACACCAGGCGCAACTGGCCGCCGCCGAGGCGGATTTCAAGGCCATGGAGGTGCAACTGGCCGAGGCCCAGCGCGAGAGAAAACGCGTGGTCGGGTTGTTCGAGCAGGGCTCCGTCCCGGAACAGCAAAGGGACAAGGCGGTTACAGCCGCTGAATTGGCGGCCGCCCGGCTGAATCTGGCCAAGGCGAATCTCGAATTGGCGCAGATCAATCTGCGTGAGTCCACGATTGTGTCGCCGATCGACGGCGTCGTCACGGCCAAGCACATCGACGAGGGCAATCTCGTTACGCAGGGACAACACATCGTCAGCGTGGCCGATATCCGGACGGTGAAGGTGATGGCAGCGGTGCCGGAACGGTACGGGGCGCGAGTCAGGCGGGGGATGCCCGTCCGGGTCACTGTCGACACATTCCCGGACCGTACGTTCGAGGCCGAGGTGTACTCCATTCATCCCGCTCTCGACGAGCAGACGCACACCATCCGGCTGGAAATCCGGCTGCAAAATGGTGAATTTCTGCTTCGGCCCGGGATGTTCGCCCGCGTCGCACTGGTCCTCGACCGTAAGGAGGACGTCGTGATCATTCCCCGCGATATCATCCTGGGCGGCAAAATCGACGAGCCCTACGTCTACGTAGTCGAGAAAGGGATCGCGCACAAACGGCTCGTGCAGATCGGGCTCAAGGACGGAGCGCGTTATGAGATCACCGCGGGCCTGCAGCGCGGCGAGAGCCTCGTGGTCAACGGGATGCACTATCTGGCGGACGGCCTGGACGCCGAGGTGGTCCGGCTCGAGGATGTCCGATGAGGTTGGCGCAATTCTCCGTTCACCGGCCCGTGACAACCCTCATGATTTTCATCGCGATGATCGTGTTGGGCTTCATGTCGCTGACGCTGCTGGGGATCGACCTGATGCCCGAGATCGAGATTCCGGCTATGTCAGTCGTGACGCTTTACGAGGGGGCGGGGCCGGAGGAGGTGGAGACGCTCATTACCGAACCGCTGGAGGATATCCTCAGCACGATTTCCGGCGTCGATGAGGTGCTGTCGGTTTCCAAGGAAGGAGTGTCGTCGGTCGTCCTGAAATTCGAATGGGGCGAGAACATCGAGGAGGCGGCGAACGACGTGCGGGAGAAGCTGGACATGGTCAAGGAGCTTCTGCCGGAAGAGGCCGAGACACCCGTCGTCTTCAAATTCGACATCGATATGATGCCCATCGTGATCATCGGCGTCACGGCCCAGGAGAGCTATTCGCGCCTCGACCAGATCGTGGAAGACCAGATTGCCGACCCGCTCAAACGAGTGGACGGCGTAGCCGCCGCGGCCGCCCACGGCGGTCTGGAGCGGCAGGTCCGCGTCGAGATCGACCACGACCGGCTTGCCGCGCTAGACCTGTCGGTCGCGCAGCTCGTCCCGATCCTGGCCGCCCAGAACGTCAGCGTTCCCGGCGGCAACATCCGCAGCGGGTACAAGGATTTCCTCGTGCGCACGCCCGAGGAGTTCGCCGGTCCCGAAGAGATCGGGGAGGTCGTCGTCGCCGCGCCGGGCGGGACCCCCGTGAAATTGAAGGACATCGCCGAGATCACGGATTTGTTCAAAGAGCGGACCTATGACGTTCGTCTCAACGGCAAGCGTGCCATGGCGGTCTTCGTCCAGAAGCAAAGCGGCGGCAACACCGTCGAGGTCTCTACGGCGGTGCGGGCCAAGCTCGAAGAGGTCCAGGCCAATCTGCCGCCCGACGTCACGACGAGCGTGGTCATGGACAACTCCGAATTCATCATGGCCTCCGTTTTCAACCTGCGGGACAACGTCTTCTGGGCCATCACGTTCGTGTTCTTCGTCGTCCTGTTCTTTCTGGGCAGCTTCCGGGCGAGCCTGATCGTGGCGACCTCGATTCCCACATCGCTGATTATCACGTTCCTGCTGATGTACCTGGCCGGCTACACGATCAATACGACGAGCCTGGCGGCCCTGGCCGTCGCGGTGGGCGAGGTCGTGGATGCGGCGGTCGTGGTCGTCGACAATATCCATCGCCACCGTCACAAGGGCCATCGGCTGCGGGAAAGCGCCATCCACGGCACGAACGAGGTAGGCGTGGCGGTCGTCGCCTCGACGCTAACGACCATCGCTATCTTCGTGCCCATCGTGTTCGTGGGCGGCATCACGGAAATCATCTTCGGCCAGTTCGCCATGATCATCACGATGTCTCTGGTTGCCTCCTTGCTGACATCGCTGATGCTCGTGCCGATGCTCTGCTCGAAGTTCCTGAAGATCGAGGAGAGGGACCAGCCCGCGCGGCTGGGTTTCTTCTACCGGGGCGGCGAGCGGGTTCTCACCTGGATCGAGGAGCACTACAGCCGGCTCCTGACCTGGACGCTCCGCCACCGGGGGACGGTCCTGGCCTCGTGCGTGCTGATCTTCCTCTGGAGTCTGAGCCTGGCCCTGTTCGTCGGACGGGAGTTCTTCCCGCAGGAGGACCAGAACCAGATGGCGGTGGAGTTCGAGCTGCCGGTCGGTACGCGATACGAGCGGGCCGGACGCGTCGGCCGGCAGTTGCTGGAGGTTGTGCAGAGCCACGTTCCAGAGAGCCGCGATGTCTACGTGCGCTGGGGCGTGGTCGGCGAGGCCGGCGCGCAGCAGATGATCGGGGATATGGAGACGTACACGGGGATGCTGTTCATCAAGCTGGTGGACAAGGAGGACCGCAGCGCCGCGCCCAAGGAACTGATCGAGCGGCTGCGTCCGATTACCGAGCGGATACCCGGCGCAGTGGTCCGCTACGGCATCCGGGACCCGTTCGAAGAATTACTCTTCGGCAGCGCGGGCGCCCTGTCCATCGAGCTGTACGGGCATGACATGGCCAGGGCGAGCGAGTACGCCGAGCAGGTGCGCACGGTGATCGCCCGTATCAGAGGTATCGAAGACATCACGGTGAGCCGCAAGGAAGAGAAGCCGGAAGTCAAAGTGCTCGTGGACCGGGACAAAGCCGCGAGACTGGGCCTGGATGTCCGCACGATCGGCAAGGCCGTTGAGACCCTGTTCGCCGGGACGACCGCCACAAGATACCGCGAGGGCGGTGATGAGTACGACGTCGTGATCCGCCTGCGGCCGCAGGACCGGGAGAGGATTCAGGACCTCCGTGATGTCTGCGTCAATACGCCGGCGGGTGGACAGGTTTGTCTGGCGAATTTTGCCGAGATCGAAGAGGGCCTGGGCCCGACCCGGATCGAGCGCAAGGACCAGGCGCGGTACGTCACCGTCTCGGCGCAGGTCCGCGGGCGCGACC
The DNA here is from genome assembly GCA_964346195.1 of uncultured Pirellulales bacterium. Lineage (GTDB taxonomy): Bacteria > Planctomycetota > Phycisphaerae > Sedimentisphaerales > Anaerobacaceae > PLanc-01. The sequence continues at coordinate 1,082 of CAYFUB010000422.1, read as the reverse complement.
TGGGCTCGGTGGCTGAGGAGGTCGAGGCGGCGCTCGGGAGAATCTCAGCGCCGCCCGGATTCAGCCACAAAATCACGGGCGCGGAGGAGCAAAGACAGGAGGCGTTCCGATTGCTGATTCTGGCCGTGGGGCTGGGCATGGTGCTCGTTTACATGGTGATGGCCTCGCAGTTCGAGTCGTATCGCGACCCGTTCATCATCTTCCTGTCGGTGCCGTTCGGCATCGTGGGCGTGGTCCTGGTGCTGGCCCTGACCGGCATCGCCATGAGCATTGTGACCTTCATTGCGGTGATCCTGCTGGTCGGTCTGGTCGTCAACAACGGCATCGTTCTTATCAGCTACATAGGGATTCTCCGCCGGCGTGGGTACGATACGTACGCGGCGATCATGGAGGGCGGACGCAGCCGCCTGCGGCCGATTCTGAGCACGACGCTCACCACGCTGCTCGGCCTGTCGCCGCTGATGTTCTCGCGCGGGGCCGGCTCGGAGGTCTGGGGGCCGTTTGCCATCGCCAGCGTCGGCGGGATGACGCTCAGCACCCTGATCACGCTGGTCCTGATGCCGACTCTGTACAGTGTATTCGAGGGCGTCAAGGTCGCCCGCCCAGAGTAGGGGGTGCCCCGTGAAGGCTGTTCTGATCGTGCACAATGCCGCCATCGACGTGGAAGTCAACGAGCTGTTGAAGTCGGTCGGAATCGACAGCTACACGAAGTTCCCGGAAGTCCTGGGCCGAGGGCGACTGAGCGAGCCCCATCTGAACACAGAGGTCTGGCCGGGCGTGAACTGCGGCACGCTGGTCGTGGTCGAGGACGACCAGGCCCGGGCCGTCATGGACGGTGTCCGCAAAATGAGACAGACTCTCGGCTCCGAAGGGGTCAAAGCCTTCCTGTGGGAGATCCGGGAGATCACTTGAGAGTGCCCGGATTGGCCTGATTGCGGATTATACGGATTATGAATAATTCTAGCGCCCCGTGTGTCATCCCTTCGGCTACGCTCAGGGCAGGCTCTGAACGAAGCGCAGCGCCGTGAAGGGGTTCCCCAAACGCGAATGATTGCGTTTGGGGGCCCAACGATCTGGCCTAC
>CAYFUB010000421.1:0-1560 GCA_964346195.1 uncultured Pirellulales bacterium | reverse complement strand
TTCTGTTGCGAAGAATCAGGTCTCGTATCATCTTGGATTATCCTATGCATGTGGTGCAAATCTCTCATTCAGGGGCGAGATACTTCGCTGCGTTCCTAAGAAACTCACCGCTACGGCCTTCGGCCTTGACGCTGCCACCCGTCTCAAGGTTCATACCGGCCGAATCTCAAGAACTTGGGACGAACCCAACTTGTTTAAGCGTGCTTGCCTCGCCACCACAGACACGCTCAAGCTTCGTTTGGGCGTGCCACCCAAGGCCCTGACTGGGTTTCTTCTCGACACCAGCCGCGAAGCGGCTTCGCGACTCAGTATGACAGGCGGCGGCGGGCCTGCCGCAGAATCTGGTCGCACGCGCTCATTCGCGATGGCGGCGAAGCTCGACTTCGAGTTTCTGGCCCGCAGATAGTGTCACCCCGGGAGTCAGTTGGGTGAGGACGCGGCCGGTTGTCTGAGAATGTTGGGTCCTGGTCTTGAGGTCTTGACCGTTGAACTCGGCAATCACGTCTGCAGAGCCCCATTCGACGGGCAGAGCAAGGGCGAGGTTCTCGATCTTCAACCGGCCCCACCGCACCTCGATCTGTTCGTACTGCGCGTCCTGCGTTCGGGTCTGTGTGAAGGAGCCCCATCCTTCAGCGCCGGTGAACGCGGCACGGAAGTTCTCCGGCGTCACGCGCGGGGCGAAGCCGATATAGTGCAGGGGGCCGTGATATTCGAAGCCGGCCAGGGCGGTATAGACACCCCAACTGGCCATCGCCCGCGCGTAGTGGTCGCCGCACTCGACCTCGTTGAACGGATTGTGTTTGGCGGGGTGGTAGCGCTGCTCGATGCCGTGACAGATGGCCAGGGCCTCGGTCAGCATGTTCTCCCACACCATGTGGCCTGCCACCTGGTACTCGATGCCCGTCCAGATCTCCTCCCGATATCGCACGCCTTCCTTGATATAGGGGCTCCTGGGCCAGGTACAGGTGAACAGTCCCGGCTCGCCGGGCAGGGCAAACCACCGCTCCGGCGGATGGGCTTCATTCTGCGGCCCCACGTCAGGGGCCCAGTTGTATTTCCAGACGGAACTCAGCGCGTGCTTCACGTTCGCCGGCGGATAAATGTAACCGAGTCCAAGCTGGTGGGCCCAGCCCTGGCCGAAGAGCTGGTCCGAGAGACAGCCCTTGCCGTACTGGTATTTCGGGTGCTTCTCCAGATCGACAATCTGGATGAAGTACTCGCCGTCCCATAGGCGTTCGACGCTGAGCCGGCTGCCGCTCTCGAATATCCGGCGGCAACGCCGGGCAAATTCCTCGTCTCCCATTTCGTCGGCCATTTCTTCGCCCGCGCGGAGCGCCGCCAGGTAGAGCGAGCCGACGAAGGTGTTGGGCCCTTCGAAGTTGATGTCATAGGTGTTGTGCTGGCTGTTCTCGATGAGTCCGTCGTCGTTGCCGTCCTGCTTGATCGAGAATTCGAGGGCCTTTTTGATGCGGGGCCAGTTGTCCGTCAGGAACGAGTCGTCGGGCGCGCACAAGTGTTCACGGTAGGCTTTAAGGATGGTGCCGCTCTGGCCGTCGGCGG
>CAYFUB010000420.1:0-8364 GCA_964346195.1 uncultured Pirellulales bacterium | reverse complement strand
GACGATTCCGACCGGCTGGTCGAAGCGGCTGATGAGCTTCGACGTCGAGGGCGTGCCGGTGGTGAACCTGTACAAGTACGAGCAGGAGCGCTACGGCCCGCGGGTCGTGCGGTTCCTGAGCTTCAAGAACGATGCGGCCCACAAACTCGGCCAGACCCCGATTCCCGACGGCAGGCTCAAAGTCTATCGCGGCGTGGATGAGCAGCAGCATCTGGCCTACGAGGGCCAGTCCTCCTTCAAGTACATCCCCGTCGATGAGGAAGTGGAGCTCAATCTCGGCGCGGTGGCCGACGTGGTCGTCGAGCCGACCCTGATGGAGTACCGCACGGAGAACTATCGCTTCGACACCCGGGGCAATATCTCCGGCTGGGACGAGGTCCAGGTGTTCAAGGTCGAGGTCCGCAACACGCGCGACGTGCCGGCCAAAGTCGAGATCACCCGCAACTTCAGCACCCAGTACTGGGACCTCGAGAGGAGCGGCGCGATCGACGCCTATGAAAAGGTCGATCTGAACACGGCCAAGTTCACACTGGCCCTCCCGCCGCAATCGAAAAAGACCTTCGAGTACACCCTGACGACCTATAACGGGGTACGCGCCGAAGATTGGAGCAGGAGAACACGATGAAACGGATTCTGAAGGACCCCGCGCAGACCGACTGTATCATCCTGAGCGGCAGCGAAGGATCTGGGCAGTGCATGAGAGGTCTCGTTCGATGCGCTGCGGACCTCTTGTTCTGTGGCCGGATGCTTCACGCCGTTCAGCATGACGGAGATGACGGGTTTTTTTGATCAGGAGCGGAAATGAAACGCTTTTGTGCTTTGCTTATCGTTGCGTCACTCACCTCGACATCATATGGCAAGGTCGATCTCGTCACCTTGCCCGCGCGCGACACCGTGCAGCTCACGATCTACAATTCCGCCGATATGACGCTGGTGCGGGAGAGCCGGGCACTGACCTTGAAGGAGGGTGAGAACGCCTTGCAATTCTCCTGGGAGAACACGCTGATCGACCCGACCAGCCTGGAAATGCTGGCCAAGGGCCGGGCCGATGCGATCGAGATCGCGGAACTGACCTATCCGCCGCGCGTCAAGAATCTCGGGCTGTGGAATGTCCGCAGCGAGATCAGCGGCAAGGTCCCTGTGGAGATATCGTATTTGACCAGCGGTCTTTCCTGGCGGGCGTTCTACATGGGAACGCTCACTCACGACGAAAAGACGATGCGCTTGCAGGCCTACGTCCGCGTGACGAACGGCAGCGGCGAGGACTACGAGAGCGCCCAGGTCCGGCTCATCGTCGGCAAGGTCCACATTCTCGACAAGATCGCCGAACTGGCGCGCCGGGAGTACCCCTACGGTCGGCCGGTCGGACCCGTGCGCGGAGCTCGGGGCCAGGAGGGCATGATGCCAAAAAGAGAGATGGAGCGACTTGCGGACGTCGCCCTCAGGGCTCCCTCAGCGGCAATGCCCCTGATGAAAGCCAAGCAGATTGTCAAGGAGGGCCTCAGCGAGTACTTCCTCTACACCATCGAGGGGACGGAGACGATTCCCAATGGCTGGTCGAAGCGACTTTTGAGCTTCGAGGTCGATGAGGTGCCGGTGGTCAACCTCTACAAGTACGAAGAGGAAAGGTACGGCTCCGGCGTCGTGCGGTTCCTGAGTTTCAAGAATGACGAGGAGCATAAGCTCGGCGAGACACCCATTCCGGGCGGGACGATCGAGGTCTACCGCACGGCCGATGCGCAGCGGCATTTGTCCTACGCCGGTGAGTCCTCCTTCAAGTACATCCCGGTTGACCAGGAGGTGGAGCTGAATCTGGGGCCCGTCTCGGACATCGTGGTCGAGCCCACGCTGATGGATTTCCGCACGGACAACTACCGGTTCGATCGCGACGGCAACGTCGCGGGCTGGGATGAGATCCGGGCCTTCGAGGTCAAGGTAAAGAACACGCGTGACATTCCCGCCCGGGTCGAGATCCGCCGGAATTTCCCGCTGCCGCAGTGGACGCTTCAGCGCACGGGCCAGATCGACGAATTCGAGAAGGTGGACCTCGATACGGTCGAGTTCAAGATCGTGCTGCCGCCGCGTTCCGAGCGCGCGTTTCGGTACACGCTGACCACCTATCACGGCACCCGAACCGAAGACTGGACCCGCCTGTCCCAGTAGCACGGGCATCTTGCCCGTGAGTCTCACGGGCGTCTCGCCCGTGGAAGGTCAGTCATCTGCAGGGCCAGGATGGCCCTGCGGCTGGGCTCCCAAGACGCGAAGATCGCGTTTTGGGGACCTTTCATGGGCAGGATGCCCCTGCTACGGCAAACGATGTTCACGCACACTCTCTTGGAGGTGGTCCACACTGCCGGTCACGCCTGTGGGCCGCCCGCGGTCATGGTCTGGCCGGGCAGAGGCTCGAAGGCATTGAATTCCGGACCATACTGCGCGAGATAATACAGGCTGTAGGAGCGCGTGAAGACGTGGATCGGCAGCAGGGCGACCGTGCCGACGTAGGGCAGTATGATCAGACAGCACGCGACGCAGCAGGTCAGGCATATCGTCGCCATCACGAGCACGCCGACGGCCAGGCCGATGACGATCTGGAAGAGCAGATACAGGAAAAAGCGGGCCTTGTTGACCGCGAGGACCTCCAGCAGCACGCGCCAGGCCGCGACGGAACCGGTGGTTTGGCGGTACATGATGGGCACGGCAAAGTCATTCGTGAATTTCCCCGCGACAGAGAACACGATGATGGTGGCGACGAAGAGCAGGCCGCAGCAGACGATCCCCCCAATCGAGAAGAAATTGAAGCCGAACCCGGTGTGTGCCACGAAGGCGACGAGGCCGGCGAGCACCAGGAACAGGATAGCCAGCGCGAAACCGGTCAGCCCCAGCGCGATCCTGAAACCAAACAGGCTGTTGGCGTGTCGTCGGAATTGGTGCCAGGGATTCACGACCTCCGCCTTGTTCTGTGCGACACAGTAAAGGAACATGAACCGTCCCCGGCTGTTGAGCCAGAGGACGACCAGCCACAGTCCGATGAGAATGACGAAGACGACTGCCGCGACGGGGATCAGCCAATCCAGGTTGTCAAGCACGAAATCCTTCGCCTGGTCCGCGCCATGACGGACCTCGCTGGGGATGTCGGATGCCTGTAACCCTCGCCCGCCGCTCCCGCGGCCGCCGCCTCCGCCGCCCCCGGGTCCGCCTGATTGGCCCAGTTGGGCGAGCCAGGCGCAGAAGCCGATGACGAACCATCGACCGAGATCGAAGGGCCGGAACAGGATCGTTTTGACACGTTCGATGGCCGGAGCGATCGGGTCCACCACACTCACATAGGACGGCCGCAACGTCATGCTATCAATCCTCCCAGGTAGAACAGCCAGTGAAAGAAAACCGCCGCACAGACCACGGACACCAGGCCGCAGTGAATCTTCGCCACTCGCGCGTCTATGCGGGCGGTATGGCTGAGCAATCCATAGACTCGATACGGGATTTCGAGGCAGAAGACGGCAAACAACGCAAACCCCAACGGATGGAACCCAAGACTTGCCTGAACGTCGCCGTGAGCGAGCCAACAGAACGATCTCGACATCCCGCACAGGGCACACCGGATGCCAAGGGTCTCGTAGAGCCAACAGTGGAAGGGCCAGGCGTAACCGAAGAGCGAGACTCCTTCCCCGTCCGCACGGAGCAGAACAGAGGCCGCCAGAACGCCCAGGCACAGAGCCAATACGGTGGCATGGCAGGCCCGCTGGTCTACCACGCGGCCGGCGGGTGCCTCGGCTGTGCACGCCGGACGCGGCAGAGCGAAAGTGTCAGGTGTCCGACACACGATATCTCCGTTTCCGCAGGTCCGACCTACGCCGGCCCGGCGCCTGTGTGTTGTTTCAACTGCCGCAATTCCCGCTGGACCGGCCAATCGGCGAACGCCAGGTAGATCCGCATCACGAGATTGAGCACGGGCACCAGTTGCAACAGGCCCAGGGCCCAGGGAAAGCCGGCCTTCGTGAAGATCCTGCAATAGATCAGAATCGTGACGCCGATGGAGGCCAGTACCAGTAGACCGATGGGCACGGCCATCAGCGATACAAAGACGTCGCCGGACTCCGCGGAAATCTGTGGTATCATGTGCATACCCTTCTCGAATCGGCCACCTGTTGATCCTCAGGCATATTAGCCCTTATCCATACTCTAAGAGATACAGACGCATGGACGGACGGTTTCTTCACGGATTTCCGCCTGCCTACGCGCCGTCCGTCCGGTCGCATCAGGGGAGCCTCCCGAGGCTGGCGATGGCCCGGGCCACACGGTCGCGGTGTCTCTCGATGGGGGCCGGGTCCGTAGTGAAGGTCGTCATATCCCTGGTGATGTCGGCAGGCACATCGAGCAGGCCGGTGTACCGATCCCGTTGGGTCTTGTCGAGCCGGTCGCCTTTGGCCGCGAGCAAACGCTTGAGCATCACGAGATACTCGTAATCCTCGATCCCGTCGCGCAGCATCTCCCAGCGGATGCTGTCCACCGGGCCTTCGAGGACCGGGCCCACGGGGCGTGCGTCGGCGGCCTCGAGGGGCGGGTAGATGAAGCGCCCATCGCCGTTGCCCCAGGGGCGCTTCTCGCCTTTGGGCGTGCTGTAGCCCGAGCGCCAGCCCATCGGGTCCTCGTAAGGGTTCTGCGGATGGTCGGTGTCGGGATAAGCGGCGGTACTGGTCCAGTAGTTCGTCTGCCAGACGAGGATGCCGTCGATCTTGCGCTGCCACGTCTGCCACAGCCAGACGCGCAGCTCCGTCCCCGGGTGGTCGATGAAGAGGGTGCAGTAGGGGGCCTTCGGGCCGGTGCAGATGTACCACCAGAGCTTCTCGCCGTGCTCACGCCGCTGCTCGGCCGGCTCGTGCTGGTACTGGTTGGAGACGGGGCACCAGATGTTCGGCCCGCCGATGAGTGCAGGCTCGACCTGCTCGGTCAGCATGCGGTTGAGATCGGGGGCCGCGGCTTTGAGCCCGGCGAAGCCATTGTTGACGAACGCATAATCCTTCGGGGCCGGCTCGTCAAACCAGTAGACGTACGCTTCGTCAAGCCAGTCCTTGCGTCGCAGGTGTTCCTGTACCTGCGAGCAATAGCTGTGGAACATCGCCTGGTAGTGTGGCGTGCTCGCGCCGAAGCCCAATAGCTCCGGCTCGCGTCGCGCGTGGAAGGTCCCACCCCCCATGCCGGGGATGCCCAAACGGAAGGAATTGAAGCCGTAGTGGTCGATGCCGCGCTCCATCGCCTTGTCCCAGGCCGTGAAATCGAGTCTCACCCGGAGTTTCTCACGGTCGGCCTGCGGCAATTCCGGCGGCTCAAATCCGCCACCCTCGATCAACTCTTTGCCGCTCGCGGCGTCCGCCAGGGAGACATCATCGAACCAGACCAGGCCGGTATGCTCGCCGCTCTCGGTCCAGTCTGCCGCCCGCAGGCGGAACTGCACGGACCTGGCGCCCGGCGGGAATTGCTTGATCGTGCGCTCGAACTGCTGCCACTGACCATTACCCTCCAGGCTGATATCGTTGTTGCCACCGGAGATCCACTTGCCCGAGCCGTCATAGTGGTTGAGCGTGCCCCGAAACGTCTGCGCCGGCACGGCGGTTCGGTACCAGAAGGACAGCCGCAGCCCGCCGGTGGGAATCTCGATGAACGGCTCATACACCGCTTCCACGTTCGCGTCTTTGCGGTCGTCGAAGATGAGCAGGGCGTACTCGCCACTGTGCCTTTCGTTGGTGACCTCCTGCCCGCCCTGCCACTTGCGTTTGGGCGGCGTAACATCCGGCCAGGTCACCCGAATATCGTCGAGCGGAGCCGGGTCATACGGCGAAATATGGTGCCGGTTGAAATTGGCCCAGTATTTCTCGATGACCTTTCGTTTCTGCTGCGGGTCGGTGATTCCCTGGTACCGAAAGACGTTGCCGGGACTGAAGCCGAACGCCGTCACGCACGTCATCCGGTCCGGCAGCTCAAAATCGTAGACCTCAACCCTCAGCGGCACGGCCGCACTGTACCCGTCCGCCTTCAGGTCGATCTTTCCCTCATACACGCCGGCCCGCGCTCCCTTCGGCACGTTCACGCGAATCCAGAACGCTTGATTCCGGCCCCCCTCCAGATCGACCGGCCCCGTCAGCGGCGGCAGCGGGTCCGGCCAATATCCGGCCACCGCGCTCTTGTCGGTGGGCCGGGTGACGTTGACGTACCGCATCTCCAGCACCTCGACATTCTGCCCAGGTATCGTTGCCCCCGCCGGCCCGGCCAACGTTCCCGGCGTGACCGTGAGCCCTTTCAAGTCCGCGACCGGCCGAACCACCAACTGCACCGCCTCCGCCTCATTCCTCGCCGCGCGAATGACCAGTGCTTCCCCTGTGACCTCCGGCAGCCCTCGATCTCGACCGATCTTCCACCCCGAGGAGGCCCACCACAAGCCGACCTGTTGTGTCGATCCGGGCAGGAGTTGCCCGTAGGGCCGGTCGAAATAGTCGTGCGACTGGCCGTAGACTGACGACCCGACGAGGATGATCGCCCAAGAAATGCCCCATTTCCGCATGGCTGACTCCTTTCCGACAGAATCCCGCGTCCATCGACGCGCCACGGGATTCTCGCCTATCGGATGTCCGCTGTCAACGACTCGGCCCACGAGTCGACCGGCCGTTGGCCGTGCAAATTGGCTTTGTTTCCACGTCGAAAGCAATCCCGGCAGGAAGTCCTAAAACGCACCATGCGGAGGGGTATATGGCCAAAACGTACCCGTTCTTCAGGAGAATACTCTCGGACAGGATCTTCGACAAGATGTTAGCCGCACCACAAAGTAATAGGTGGCGAGAATTACTGGTAGGGTCGATAGATAAGACTGAGCTTCGTACTCTTGGCGGTGGTCTATGCAGCCCTCTTGGCTGAAGAACGTCGTTTTCCGGAAATTCTTAGAATTTTGCTTGGCTTTTTGGTTGTAATACTCTATTATTATGAGTAATCTAAGCATTTGAGTATATCTATTACTAACCTGAATCATGGAGGTTTCGACAATGCGTGCAAATGAGCTCAAGCAGATAAAGGAAGACATGGAGGTGATTAAAGAGTCGATGGGGCTTGAACTGCCGTTTGGCTGGGACACTGTTGTTGTGAGTTTGTTATTGCTGCCTGCAGCGGGAGTTTGGTGCCTGCTCTACCTGCTGATCTCTGACCACCCGTCTCGTCTTGGGGCAGCGATCCCTCTTTTCATTCCACTTGCTGCTATGGGATATCTGCGGTTCAAGTACAGACGGAGTACCGGTCGGTCGGCAATCAAACGACGAGAGTATGGATTCAACTTCTACAGCAGCATTGTGCTTGGGACGGTCTCAGCGGGCTACTTCATCTGGGCGATGCGCGTGGGCCTTGATATTGCGTATCTGGCGGGTGGACTATTCTTGATGTGCGGGATAATGGGCGTGTTCATGGCTTTTCAGACAAGGGGACGACTGCATTATCTCGGCGCAAGTATTCCCGTAATACTACTTGGCGTTTCGACATTGACTTGGCCAACTCGAGATGTCCTGCGGGTGAATGCCTGTATAACTTTGATTCTTGCCGGGCTGGCATCAGGTGCCATTCAGGTGTACCAGCTAAGGCGAAATGAGATGAGAAATGACACCGATTGACTTTAACGGGCTTGATACGACTGTTCATGGGCCGATACGACTTGGGGTAATGACCGCGCTGCAGATAGACAGGGAACTGGATTTCACGACGCTTAAGAAACGTCTGCAGACGAGGGACGGAAGTCTGGGCATGCACCTGCAAAAACTGGAGGAGATTGGCTATATAACCACCAAGAAAGCCTTCATTGGTCGTCGGCCCAAAACGACTTACCGATTGACTCCCGCTGGCAGCAGAGCACTAGCCAACTATCTGGATTCCATGAGTAAGCTTATCGAAGCTGTAAACAGTGCGAGGGCAGACCGGCAGAAATAATCTGAGATCAGATAGAGACAGTCACGTGAAAGACCTCAAGGGTAAAGTTACGGTGGCAAGTGCCTACGATACGTCCACCAGGAGGGCGAGCCGCTCGACCGGATGACGGTCGGCCAGCTCATCCGCTACCTTGCGGCCTACTATCCGGGCTGGAGTCGCGAGCAGGAACACAAGTACATTGCGGACTTCAACATCGGCACAGCCGCCCGCGTGGGGTCGCTCTCGCCGGGCGAGCGGCAGAAGGTAGCCATCCTGATCGCCATCGGCTTCGAGCCGGAGCTATTGATCCTCGACGAGCCCGCCTCGGCCCTCGACCCGCTCGCGCGGGCCCGCTTCCTCGACCTGCTCCTGGACTTGTTTGGAGTCCCGCCTTCAGGCGGAAAAGACCAGTCCGACCCGCGT
>CAYFUB010000419.1:0-3350 GCA_964346195.1 uncultured Pirellulales bacterium | reverse complement strand
CGGGATGCCTCTCTCCGATAGGCCGCAAGCGGCCTTCCGGCTGTGGCTATGACTTGGCTTTGACCGCCGACTGGGCGGCGGCCAGCCGGGCGATGGGAACCCGGTACGGAGAGCAACTGACGTAGTTCAGCCCCGTCTTGAAGCAGAAATCGACGCTGGCCGGATCGCCGCCCTGCTCGCCGCAGATGCCGATTTCGAGCTTTTTGTTGGTCTTGCGGCCGCGCTCGATACTGATTTTGACCAACTCGCCCACGCCGGTCTGGTCGATGCTCTGGAACGGGTCGCCCGGCAGGAGGCCCTTGTCGATGTACTCGCGCAGGAAGCCGCCGATGTCGTCGCGGCTGAACCCGAACGTCATCTGCGTCAGGTCGTTGGTCCCGAAGCTGAAAAACTCGGCGACCTCGGCAATCTGGTTGGACAGCAACGCCGCCCGCGGGATCTCGATCATCGTGCCGACCATGTGCTTGATCTTCTTGAGGCCGAACTTGGCTAGGGTCTCCTTGTAGACCTGCCGGATGATCCGTTCCTGGTTGCGCAGCTCGTTGGCTTCGGAGACGACCGGGACCATGATCTCCGGGATGGGTTTTCTGCCGTCCTGGAGCAGCTCGGCGGCGGCCTCGAAGATGGCCCGGGCCTGCATGGCCGTCACCTCGGGGTAGGTGACGCCCAGGCGGACGCCGCGATGGCCCATCATCGGGTTGCTCTCGTGCAGAACGTCGGCCCGCTTGGTCAGCTCGTCCAGGCTGATGCCGAGCGACTGGGCCAGGGCCGCCTGCTTGGCGGAGTCCTGCGGCACGAACTCGTGCAACGGCGGGTCGAGCAGTCGCACGACCACCGGCAGGCCGTCCATCGCCTCCAGCGTGCCCTTGATATCCCGCTTGACGTATGGGAACAGCTCATCGACCGCATGCCGGCGCTCCTCCTCGCTGTGCGACATGATCATCTTGCGCAGGACGAAGAGCGGCTCGTCGCTGCCCCGGCCATAGAACATATGTTCGGTCCGGAATAACCCAATTCCTTCGGCGCCGAAGGACCGGGCCCGGGCCGCGTCGGCCGGAGTGTCGGCGTTCGTGCGGACGCCCAGCCGGCGCACCGCGTCGCACATCTTCAAAAAGTCCATCAGGACCTTGTTCTCTTCGCCGGCGTCCATCATCGGCAGTTGCCCGGCATAGACGTTGCCCTTGGTCCCGTTGAGCGTGATCCAGTCGCCCTCCTTGAACATCCGCTCGCCGATATGGAACTCCCGCCCAGCCAGGTCCACGTCCACGGCGGCGCAGCCGACGATGCAGCACTTGCCCCAGCCGCGGGCGACGAGCGCCGCGTGGCTGGTCATCCCGCCGCGGGCGGTCAGAATCGCCTGGGCGGCGCGCATGCCCTCGACGTCCTCCGGGTTCGTCTCCTCGCGAACCAGGATGACCTTCTTGCCCTGCTTGTTCCACATGACGGCCTCCGTCGCGGTGAAGACGACCTGGCCCGTAGCGCCGCCCGGACCGGCGGGCAGGCCCTTGGCCAGGACCTTCTGCTCCTTCTCGACCTTGGGGTCGATGATCGGATGGAGAAGCTCGTCCAATTGGGCGGGCGTCACGCGGGTGACCGCCTCTTGCTTCTTGATGAGCTTCTCTTTGACCATATCGACGGCCATGCGCACCGCGGCCGGACCGTTGCGCTTGCCCACGCGACATTGCAGCATGAACAGCCGGCCCTTCTCGATCGTGAACTCGATGTCCTGCATGTCGTGGTAGTGCTTCTCCAGCTTCCTCTGGATGCCGTCGAGCTGCCTATAAACCTCCGGCATCCGCTTCTCCAGGGTCAACAGGTCCTTGTTGTGCTCGCTCTTGGAGTACTCGTTGATCGGGGCCGGCGTGCGGATACCCGCGACGACGTCCTCGCCCTGGGCGTTGGCCAGGTATTCCCCGTAAAAGCCGTGCTCACCGTTGCCGGGGTTGCGCGTGAAGGCGACGCCGGTGGCGGAGTCATCGCCCATGTTCCCGAACACCATGGACTGCACGTTGACGGCGGTGCCCCACTCGTCGGGGATGCCCTCGATGCGTCGGTAGCTGACGGCCCGCTTGCCGTTCCAGGAGGCGAAGACCGCGTCGATGCCGCCCCAGAGCTGCTGGTTGGCGTCGTCCGGGAACTCCTTGCCCAGGACCTCGCGGATTTTGGCTTTGAACGCCTCGCAGAGAACCTTGAGGTCGTCCGCCGTCATATCGGTATCCAGCGCGTAGCCCCGCTGCTTCTTCATCTGGTCCATGATCCGTTCGAGCTGCCGGCGGATGCCCTCATCCTCCTTCGGCTCGATACCGCCTGCCTTCTCCATCACGACGTCGGAATACATCATGAGCAGCCGTCGATAGGCGTCATAGACGAACCGTTCGTTGCCGCCGCTCTGCCGGACCAGGCCCGGGATGGTCCGGCTGGTCAGGCCGACGTTCAGGACCGTCTCCATCATGCCGGGCATCGACTTGCGGGCGCCCGAACGCACGGAGATCAGCAGCGGGTTGGCCGCATCCCCGAACTTCTTGCCCATCACCTTCTCGACCTTCTTCATGGCCTCCGCGACCTTCTCCTTGACGCCTGCCGGGTACTTCCGCTTGTGCTGATAGAAGTGGACGCAGACATCGGTCGTAATCGTGAAACCGGGAGGCACGGGCACGCCCAGTCTGGCCATCTCCGCCAGGTTCGCCCCTTTGCCCCCGAGCAGATTCTTCATCCCCGCGTTGCCCTCACCCTTGCCGCCTCCGAAAAAGTACACCATTTTCTTTGCCATTCTCACATTCTCCTTTGTTTGTATAGGCCCGAGAGGACCCATTGGGTTGGACCGACAGATAAAAGACGGGCAGTATATACGCACCGGATCACCCCTGTCAATGGCCCTTCAAAGATCGGTCACAAAACGTCGATCCCGGCGCCCCCGCAGGCCCAAACGGACTCACACCGCAGCACGAAGAGCGCAAAGACGAGCGTAGCTCCAGCATCTTGCGACCTTCGCGGCTTGGCGGCTCCGCGCGGGAACCAAGTGCTTATACTGCAATGACTTACCCCCATGTTCGATCATCGACCCAGCACGCCGCAACGTCTTGTTTTCTTCAGGGTAGGGTGCGTACCACGCACCGCTTCCGAATCTACTGATTTTCAGCCACGGATGAACACGGATGCACACAGGCCGGCCTCCGGCCGGAACCAAAACCCTACGCGCGGTAGAGTAGGGAGGGACGAAGGCGTCCCTCGCCCTCTTCAAACCGGACGTGCGGGTTTTCCGCATCCGGCTTTCCTGAAGATGTCAGCCGTGGGCATTCACAGGGTTCGCTTGGGTCGGATCGTGAGGTAGACCAAGCCCAAGCGAGCGA
>CAYFUB010000418.1:0-12795 GCA_964346195.1 uncultured Pirellulales bacterium | reverse complement strand
GCGGCCGATTTGTCCACGGTACGGTAATCGTCACTTTCGTAATCGGCAAACAGAGCTTTCCAGGCCGGATTGGCCCACTCGCCTTCCCTCTCGGCCAGATTGGCATGGGTCACGTCTATGTGTACGCTGTTGGGGCCGATGTGCTCCATCAGGTATGAGTCCGCCTTTCCACGCCACGAAGCAATCAGGTTCCAGTCCTCAATCTCATCGGGAGCGTTTTCCTCCGGTCCCATACGCCCGATGATATTGTACCTGACCTCCCAATTGGTCGTCGTATCTGAAATGATGAGCCAGATCTGAACCATGGTGTTGTGGCGGATAGTCACGCCGTTACACCGTTGAATCCAGAGGGAGGAGTCCCGGGAGTTCTCTCCGTAGATCAGGTTGTTTTCAATCAGGATATTCCTGAAAGCATTGTCATAGAGTGCGTTCAAGAAGACGGTCTGTCGGGCGGAATACGCAAGAGTGTTCTGGGAGATAATGGCGTTCGTGACCAACCCCCCGGAGCCGGTGAACTGGATGAGGTCTTCATGGTATTCGCGCTCGCCGTCGACCGTGAATTGCACCGGCGCGGCGGGCGAGCCGATATCCGCATCCGATAGTCCCTGGCCCTCGCGGAAGGTAATCGTGGCTCCCGTATTCGTGTACCTGCCTTCATAGACGTACTTTTGGCCGTCCGCCCACGTGACTTCCACGTCACTTTCCTTGCCGGTGTACAGCGTGGGGAGCGGCTCGCCTTCGCTCGCGGCCACCGTCAATGTCCGCGTGTCGCTGTCATAGTAGGCCAATCCGGTCCAGGTATACCAGGTCGGCGCCGCGATGTTCCTGATTGTGTTGGCATTGATAACCAGGTGATCGCCGCAATTGAAGACGATGCCGTCGGAATCCAGGTCGTGAAAATTGTTGCCCTGGATAAGCCAGTTGTCGCCGTTTCCGGTTACCGCGAACCTGGCGTGTCTGACCTCATTATTGACGATGGTCACGGAATTCGAGTTCTTTGCGTCCACCGCTGCGCGCCAGCCTTCTTCCCAGCCGGCGTTGACACCACGGAACAGGCAGCCTTCGACTCGCAGATGGTGACTGCCGTCATAGGCACAGACGCCCGCACGGCTGACGCCCTTGGACATGGTGCCCTCGGCGATAAACGTGCAGTTGATGAACTCGACGTAGGAATGCTTCTGGAGCAGTGCGCCATCATTCCACTTGCCCTCGTCCCGATACAGGGTGAGGCCGCAGAAACGAATCCGGGCCTCCGCCGCGGGAGAGCCGGCCTGTGTCAAGCGCACGCCGTTCTTGAAAACGGGCGATGCCCCTTCTTCCGCCTGAATGGTCAGCCACTGCGTTCTCGTGATGCCCACGTTGATCTCGGTCCACTGATCATACGTGCCATCCCGCACAATCAAGGTGTCACCCCCGCTCAACTTGGACTGGGCGTGACTTAACGTCCGCCAGGGCGAGCTGGCCCCGCCGGGGTTGCCATCACTGCCATTGATGGCGTCGATGTAGTAGACAGCAGCGCCCGCCGTTTCTTGGATGCTTAACAACGCCAGTATTCCCGCGGCAAGGATCCGATAGAACAGTACGGACTGGCAGGACAGATGCCGCATCTTGCGAGACATTTGCATGACCCATGACCTTTGTTTGATTCTAACCAGTTTACCTGACCTTTCAAGAAAAGTCTATAAAGAAAACCTCCAGTGTGCCAACCGGCGCGCGGCCGGCATTCGGTGGCGGATTCACGCCATAAAGCAGAGTGAGTGAGAGAGCCGGTCCCGCGCGGGCCGACTCAACAAAGGGTGGCACGGGCTAACGTGTTGGCCCGTGGGGCCTCGGAGGGACCGGACCCATTGGAGCCGCACCGTCAAACGAGTTGGGCGGCGCCAGCCGCCAAACGGGAGGGCTGACCCTGAACAGGTACGCCGAAACGCTGCAAAAACCGCATGGACCGCCGCCATATTCCGACCACACCCGCCAACCGTATACCCGGCACCGGCCGTCTCTCTCATCTGCTTGCGCTTTCCATGGCTATGGGAGTACTGGTTCCATGCCTGTTATCGGAAGCTGACGGGGGCGTCGGCCGGGAGTCTCCGTGGCGCAGACCTTGACGACGGGAGGCCAGGGAAGTAGAAAAGAGCGGATGATGCTGGGTCTGCTGCCCCGCGGGGAAACGCCAGGCAGCGACTGGAGAACGCGTGGATTCGATGTACGAATGAGCCGCGTTCTTCCGGCAATGTCGGCACCTGGGCTCTGGCCCACGCCTGCGACAATGCTGGCACGCAATCTCTTATGGGAGGGCCATCAGCTGCTGTGTGGTTGCCGTTCGTCGGGCATAGTATAGAAGAAAAAGACCTAATTGCGGGTGAGACGGCGGACGATAATATTCTCGTTGTGGACTGAAGCATGGCAGGTTGCCGGGGCACGATTCCTGGCTTGGGCCTGACAGTCTCGGGTATTTATAAGTGATTGTGTGCAAAGAAGTTGCGACAGTTTTCATGCTGCAGCCGACGGGGGCGGAGTCTAAACTGAGCCGTTTTGGGAGCCTGTACCGTCGTCTTAGAAACTATCTCAAAACTACACCGTGGCTTGTCATTGCGAGTGCAGCGAAGCAATCTGCCACCACTGAGATTGAGAGGGCCCCCAAACGCGAGGAATCGCGTTTGGGAACCCAGATTGCGTCGTTGTTGCACTCCTCGCAATAACATTCACTGTTTTGAATGAGATGGTCTTATTACTGGGCGGCGGCCGTTTTCTCGCGCCACGCGTCAATACGGGCAGTCTGGAACGCCGATGAGCGACCGCAATGTCGAAATCAGCAAGAAACTCGTCTTGAAGAACACTGTCGGTACCGCGGCAGGCAAGATACTCCAGTTGACGATTCTGGTCTGGGCATATCAGTATCTGGTTCGCCGGATCAGCCCGGAAGAGTACAGTGTCTATGCGGTCATCATGTCAGTGGTCGCCTTCCTGCCCACCTTGACGAGTGTTCTGACGTCGGGGGTTGCGCGCTATAGCGTGGAGGCCTACGCCAAAGGGGACCTGCAGCGTGTGACCCAGATCACCTCAACCATGTCCATCGCGACTCTTGTCGCTGGCTTCGTCGTGTCGGTGGTGGGCACAGTGTTTGTCTGGCACATTGACAGCCTGTTGACGGTTGCTCCCGCATATGTGAACGACGCGCGAATCATGGCAGGTCTCCTGATCTTCTCCGTTGCAGTCAGCGTGGCCGTGGCGCCGTTTGCGGTCGGATTGTATATGAGGCAGAGGCTCGCCGAACAGAACGCTCTCTTCATTCTCAGCACGTTCCTCAGACTGGCCATCATGCTCGTTCTGTTGCTGGGTGTCAGCACGCGCGCGGTGTGGGTGGTCGTGGCCACGGTCTGCGCCAACTTGTCTTACCTGTTGGTCATCGTCCTGTTCTCTCGGAAACTCGTCCCGGCTCTGTGCGTCAAACGGGACCATTGGCGCACCGATATGATCAAGCAGATGACCTCGTTCGGCGGATGGAACTTTGCGGAACGTCTGTCCTTGACCATTCAGCACCATGTCGATCCCCTGATCCTGAATCGACTGGCTAGTCCCATGGACGTCACCGCTTTTCACATCGGTGCCATACCGACCAGACAGATTCTGTATGGGTGGGGCCAGATGTCGACGGTAATAGGGCCCCCGTTGATTGCGATGCACGCGACGTCACAGCATGAGCGGCTGGGCAAGGCATTCGTGACCGGCAACAGGTATGCGTCCTGGTTTCTGCTGCTGTTTGCCGTGCCGATCATCATTTTCCACCGGGAGATAATTACCCTGTACGCCGGCCCGTCGTACACGGGTGCTGGGCGCATCATGGCGCTGTTGCTTCTCGGCGTGGCTGCGCATTTCACGAATCTGATGACTTATCCTGTGCTGCACGCGCGTGCCCGGCTGAAAGGCCTGGGGATCGCCCGCCTTGCCACCCGGACCCTGACCATCCTGCTGACGCTGTATCTGGTGGGTGTGAGGCAGTGGGGGGCCTTGGGGGCCGCGATGTCGAATGCTGGCATCATGATCATCAGCGAGGCCCTGGTGTTCTGGCCCCTGGGACTGCGGGCGACGGGTATTTCGTTGCGGCAGTACTTGCGAGATACTCTGATACCGGTTATGATTCCTGCTGTGGCCAGTGCCGCGACGTTGCTCTTGATAAGGGAATACCTCAGACCTGCCGGGTGGTTGGAGGTGGGTCTGTGCTCGGTTTTCGGCGTCGCCGTGTACGGCAGCACACTGGGGGTCTTCTGTTTACGACCGTACGACAGAGCAGAGCTGACGAGGCTCACCGGTGTGATGAAAAGACGGTTGTTTCCTGTTGCGAGATAAGAAATTCAACTCAGGCAATGGGTGATGGAGGCCCTGAAGGAAGGATTGCCGCATGAGAATCGTCTTCATTCTGCCCGGCGGCGGCCGATCCGGCGGCGTGAGATCGACCGTCACAGCCGCCAACCACCTGTTGTCGAGGGGGCACCAGGTCAGGTTTCTGTGTCATCGACCGCCTGTGAGCGCTCGCAATCGGCTCCGCCGGTTTCTGGTCAAAGCAGTATATCCGGGAACGAACGATTGGCTTGATTGCTTTCGCGGTCCCATTTCGACGTATCAGGATATCACCGCCGTTCAATTCGGTCCCGAGGAGATCATCGTTGGCATAGGCATGTGGTGTTCCGCGCAGTTGGGCAGGCTGGCGTCGGTCTCCAATCCGAAGCTCCAGTACATCCGCGGTTTGACGCCTTGGATGCCGGAATTGATGGATGTCGCCTTGTCCTTGCCTCTCCCCAAGGTGGTCGTGAGTAA
Organism: uncultured Pirellulales bacterium; assembly: GCA_964346195.1. Classification (GTDB taxonomy): domain Bacteria; phylum Planctomycetota; class Phycisphaerae; order Sedimentisphaerales; family Anaerobacaceae; genus PLanc-01. Next base: position 7,980 of record CAYFUB010000418.1, on the reverse strand, counting down.
CGCCGTAGCAGAGCAGATCACCACACGGTATGAGGTCGATTCCCTCATTGAAGTCGTCCACAACGGAATCAACGATGACGAGTACTTCCCTTGTGTCGCGGACGAGCTCAGGAATGGCGTTGGCACGATCTATGCCGATCACGCGCCCAAGGACCCGGCGACAATCCGGGCCTCACTCGGGCGGCTGGCGGCAATGCGGCCCGACATTCCACAGTATGTTTTTGGCATTCCCCGCAGACCGAAGGCCATCCGGCCGAGCGTGTATCGACGCTATCCCTCCGTCGAGCAGGCGCGCGAACTGTACTCCCGCAGTCTCGTCTGGATTTTGGCGAGCCGGTCCGAAGGATTGCCGGGCTCTGTTCTGGAAGCCATGGCCTGTGGGTGCGTCGTCGTATCGACGGACTGCGGCGGCTCGCGCGATATCATCGTCGACGGGGAAAACGGATTTCTCGTCAACGTAGGCGATGTCGATGCCATCGTCGATCGCACCCGGTGGCTGCTGTCGGACCAGGTTCTGCGCGGCCGGCTTCGGGAAGCCTCCCGGCGGACGGTGCGCGGATTCACGTGGACGGCCAGCGTGGACCGACTGGAAAGGGTACTGATGTTACTCGACAGTAGCGCCCCCGACCGCGCCGAGGTGAGCACGGCGCCCTCTGTCGGTATCCGTATTCGAGAAGACGGCCGGGCGCGCCGGGCTCACTCGGACGCACACCGGACCGGACCACAGTCTTCGGAAACAAGACAATGAGTGAATACCTCGACAATTCTCGAATTCCCGGTGCGGCACGGGACCCCGGCGTGAGGTCAGTGCCATGAATGTGGGCCTGTTGGGTGGATCGTTCGACACTCCGAACATGGGGGTTGCTGCGCTCGCGGAAGCGAGCATCAAGCTCATCCGGCACCGGTGGCCCGACGCCAACATCGTTTTGATCGGCAGCTGGAAAGAGAGGAGGCAGTACACGTTGGAGGTCGGCGGGCACCGCGTGACCATGGAGAACGTGCCAGTGCGGTTCTGTCGCAATCCGTTGCTGTCCTGTCATTTCGCGGTTTTGCTGCTGACCGCCTGGACGTTGCGCTTGCTGCCCTTTCGTGCCGTGTGGAACCGCGTGCTGAGGAGGAATGCATGCGCTCGGATGCTGGCGGACCTGGACATCGTCTTCGACATCACGGGCGGAGACAGCTTCAGCGATATCTATGGAATCCCGCGCTTTGCCATCGGGACGTTGCGCAAGCTGCTGATCCTTCAATTTCGCAAGAGGCTTGTGCTTCTACCCCAGACGTACGGACCGTTTGAGAAGAAATGGACGCGTGTGGTCGCCGCAAGCATTATGAAACGCGCGCATGCGATCTACGCGCGGGACCGTGTGAGTTTGGAATACGTGCGTCACATGTTGGGCCATGCCGCCGCGCGGGAAAGAGTGCATCTCTCCCCGGACATGGCGTTCATTCTTGACCCGCATCCGCATCAAAAGGACGCCGTGCCGCTGGTGGAGAAGGCGCGTCGGGAGGGCAAATTCGTGCTGGGATTGAATGTCAGTGGTCTTCTGTACAACGGGGGGTACACGGGAGCCAACGAGTTTCGCCTGAAGACTGACTACCGTCGGCTCGCCGCAAACGTGGCTCGGCGCTTTCTCGCAGAGCCCGATTCTTGTCTGGTTCTGGTGCCGCACGAATTCGACTTCCCCGGCTCGGTCGTGGGGGACCCGGATGCTTGCCGCCGCGTCTATGAAGAGATCTCGCCTGAGTATCCCGGGCGCGTCATCCTCATCTCCCAGGAGCACAGTCAAAACGAGATCAAGCATGCTATAGGCCTGTGCGGGTTCTTTGCCGGCTCCAGGATGCATGCCTGTATTGCCGCGATGTCGCAGCACATTCCAACCGTCGGCTTGGCGTACAGCAGGAAATTCGCCGGGGTCTTCGAGACAATCGGCATGGGGCAGTGGGCCGTGGATTTGCGGGAGGCGGATGAGCCGGGAGTCTTGAAGACCCTCTCCGACGCATTACTGCAGCGGCAGGGCGTTCAATCTCATCTGGAGAGGATTGTGCCGGAGACGCGGCAACGGGTACTAAGCCTGTTCAGCGGTATTTCGTGAGAATTGACGAGTTCCAGGAGCTCAGGACGTGGCTCGTCGGCGGCTTGATGCTGGCTATGGAGTGTGTGCCTGCGCCTGTCCGAGAGGACAGTGAGGCTTCCACCTGACAGTACGCCCTTGTTGCTTCCGAGAGCCTGAATGAAAGACGTCCTGGCAAAGTGCCTTCATTACCTTTATGGTCTGTCGACGAGAAGATGCTGGCGCGAGCGCGTCATTCATTTTGTACGTCGCTGGGAGGGGGGTGAGATGTACTCGAGGACCCTGCGCCGGATCTTTGCGGATTACCGTGGTGCGGAGGTCGGAATGTACAGTTACGGCTGTTTCGCGCCGGAGAATATACCATGGGGGACGAGCATCGGACGGTACTGTTCCTTTGCCAGTGGCGTGACCATCTTTAATGTCAACCACCCATTCGATCGCATTTCGCAGCATCCTCTCTTCTATAACCCACAACTGAAAGCCGTGGGCCAGGAAACGATAGCGCGAAGCCGGATTAGCATTGGCCACGATGTCTGGCTGGAAAAGAACGCTCTCATTCTGCCGCGCGTCGCTCACACAGGGAATGGGGCAGTGATTGGGGCCGGCTCAGTTGTCACGAAAGACGTGCCACCATGTGCAGTTGTGGCCGGCAATCCCGCCCGTATCATCAAGTACCGTTTTCCCCCGGCGGTCCAGGAGAAGGTTGAAGAGTCGCGCTGGTGGGACAGTTCGATTGAGGAGCTTCGCTTGCGGCTGGATGAGTTTCTCAAGCCGGCCCTGTCGAAACACTGCGACACTGTCGATAGCTCGCGCTGTGAGGGGGCATCGCCGAAATAGGCGGTCGTATGGGATCGTCAAGAATGGCCAACGTGGAGGACGTGGCTGCCTGGCAGTTGTGTTGCGGGTGTGGCGCGTGTGCCTATGTCAGTCCCGACGATATCGAAATGATCGACGTTCTCGAGTATGGCCGCCGACCGCGTTTTCGAACCGGACGTATCGCTGAGGCGCCGTCGGCCGCAGCCCTGCAGGTCTGTCCGGGTATCGATCTCACGTTCGATTTTGACGCGGAGACCCCGGGACTGATCGGGGAGTTGTTGCCGGCGTGGGGGCCGGTGCTGGAGATCTGGGAAGGCCATGCCGCCGATTCGGAGATTCGTTATGAAGGAGCCAGTGGCGGGGTCGCGACGGCGCTGTCACTGTATGCCATCGAGCACGCCGGGATGCACGGAGCGTTACATATTCAGGGCCGGGAGGACGTGCCGTATCTGAACCAGACGGTCTTGAGCACGACCCGGCAGGGATTGCTGGCAGGGGCCGGGTCCCGTTACGCTCCGGCCAGTCCTTGTGACCGGCTGAAGATGATCGAGACTGCCCCCAGGCCCAGTGTGTTCGTCGGTAAACCTTGCGACGTGGCCGCGGTCTGCAAGGTGCTGCCGCTGCGACCTCGACTGGCGAAAAAAATAGGCTTGACCATCGCCTTCTTCTGCGCGGGGACGCCTGCTGCCGTTGGAACGATGAAGATGTTCCGGAAAATGGGAATCGACGATCCGTCAACCGTGCGGTGCGTGCGGTACCGGGGGCAGGGATGGCCCGGTTCGGCCACCGTCGTCTTCTCGCATGACGGTACGCTGGAAACGCGACGCCTGACCTATGAACAGTCCTGGGGCGAAATCCTCCAGAAATATCGGCAATGGCGCTGCTACATCTGCCCCGACCACACCGGGATGTTCGCCGACATCGCGGTGGCGGACGCCTGGCACCGGCCGATTGATCAGGGCCAGCCGGGGCTGTCCGTGCTGATGGTGAGAAGTGAACGGGGAAGGCAGATCGTGCATGGGGCCGTGAATGCCGGATACGTGGTACTGGAGTCAAGAGGGCCGGAGGTCCTGCCCGCGTGTCGGCCGGGGCATACGGCGGTTCTGGGCGCCCTGTGGGGTCGCCTCACGGCGCTCCGGATGATGGGTGTGCCGGCGCCGCACTATGGGCAGATGAGCCTGTTTCGCTTCTGGTGGGGCAACCTGGGATTCCGAGAGAAGGTAAAGTCTCTGCTGGGAACTGTCAGGCGAGTCTTTCGGAAGAACTTGCACCGGCGGCAAGCCGTGCGACCTTGGCCGCGCCCGCAGAATGGTGACGCAATGCAGGAAACGAGCAATGATTCCTTACACGAATAACACACGTCCCCATCCGGGCAGCCGACGCTTGCAGGGATACTGACATGCAGAACGTCACGTTAACGGTCGCCACGGTGTTCTCGGTCTTGGCGCTCATCCTGTCGCCGGCCCTCGCCGTCGGCGCATACATCATGCTTCTGCTGTTGTATCCGATGTGGCTGGTCGTCCAGTTGGGGACGCTGGACATATCCGCCCATCGCATCATGATCGTCATTCTGCTGCTTCGGTTCCTGCTCAACGGTCGACTGCGTCGCCGGTTCTCGTGGTCCAGACTGGATACCTGGGTGACCGTGAGCATGGCTGTGTACGTGTCCGTATTCCTCCTGACGCGGCCCTTCAACTATGTTCTTGAAAATCGCGGGGGCTTTCTGCTGGATACGTGGTGCGTGTATCTTGCCGCCCGGTTCGTTATCCACAGCCTTGATGATGTGAAATCCATGTTGAAGGTCGTGACCATAGCCGTCATCTGCCTGGCCGTTATGGGGATGTTTGAGTGCACCACGGGTTGGCAGCCTTTCGCTGGCCTGATGCGCCACACGCCGTGGCGGGTATCCGCCCGGGCAGGCGAACAACTGACACGGCACGGCTTCGTCCGTGCCCTGGGTCCGATGGGCAATGCCATTGTCTTCGGCTGCGCGTTTGCCGTAGTTCTGCCGCTGCTCTGGTGGACGAGGTGGCACAAACCAGGCTCCTGGCGGACGATGGCCTACGTTGGCTCACTGGCCGCCGTGTTGGGGGCCATGAGCAGCATGTCAAGCTGTGCCTGGCTTGCCATTGTGACCGTTCCCTTGTGCCTGGCGCTGGAGAAGAAGAAAGAATGGGCGAGACCACTGGCGTGGAGTTTTGTTCTGTCCTGCATTGTTGTCGAGATTATCAGTAACCGGCGCTTTTACCACGTATTGGCGTCGTACAGCAATTTTCTCGGCGGTGCGGCCTGGCACCGCGCCGCCATTATCGACCTCGCCATTCGCCACTTTCGGGAGTGGTGGCTGCTCGGATACATGGGGCGCGACCCCGGGTGGGGACCGTCCGTAGGGATGGACCACACCGATGTCACCAGCGAGTACGTCGAGGCCGGCGTCTATTACGGCATCTGGGGCATCATGGTTTTCTGCATGGTCATCTTTACCGCTTTGAGGGCCACCATCAGGGCCTTCAGGCAATCGACGACGAAGGAGGCAAAGTCGTTCTTTTGGGCGGTGGGGAGCTTTCTAGTCGCGCATCTGCTGATCTGGGGTGGGGTGGCCTACTTCAACGTATTGGAGCCCCTGCTCTATTGGGTGCTTGGCATCGTGGCCTCGACGGTTCTACTTGCGGATGCCCCCGTCCCGGTCCTCCGGCGCGCAGGACGTGCGTCACATCGGCAGACTCCTGCGCATGTGGGGAAATTGTCATACTGATTGTCCTCAGGCACATATGGATACCTGTTCCGTCGGAGCGGATATACGGGCGTACGCCGGGACGGCGGAAAGTCTCGGGGCGGGTAGAATCCGGCGCAGAGCGAGGTGGGCTATCACAGTTGACGTAAGCAACATCATTGTTAACTGGAATGGACGGGACTACCTGCTGGACTGTCTGGCCTCCCTGGAGGACCCCAGGGGCTTCACTCAGGAAACCATTGTTGTGGACAATGCGTCAACCGACGGCAGTTATGAGGCCGTCGAGCAGCGTTTTCCGCACGTGAGATTGATCAGGAACGCCGAAAACGTCGGGTTCGCCAAAGCGAACAATCAAGCCATACGACAGGCTGCCGGTCGCTACCTCGTGCTGGTCAACTCGGACGTCGTCGTGTTGGAAGGTTGCCTCAACAAACTGATCGCGTTCATGGACAATAACCCGGGAGTGGGCTTGGCCGGTCCGAAGATTCTCAACCCCGACCGTACACTTCAGGCGCGGTGTCGCCACTTTCCCACGATCTGGAACAATCTTTGCCAGGTGTTTGGCCTGAACCGCCTGTTTCCCAATGCGCCGCTGTTCTCGGAACCTTATATGCGGTACTGGGCCCATGATGACGTGCGAAGCGTCGATGTCATCACGGGTTGCTTCTGGATTGTGCGTCACGAGGCTGTCAAACAGGTGGGTCTGCTGGATGAGGGATTCTTCTTCTACGGGGAAGATATCGACTGGTGCAAACGGTTCCACGACGGAGGCTGGGACGTTGTTTTCCATCCGCACGCTCAGGCGATCCATTTCGGAGGAGCAAGTTCCGCCAACGCGCCCTTGCGGTTCTATCTCGAGTTGCAGAAGGCGGATATGCAGTATTGGAGAAAACACCACGGCCGGATGGGGCAGTTCTCGTATGCGACGATCATACTCCTGCGGCACATGCTTCGCATTCTTCATGACGGCGTCATCTATATTCTTCAGCCTTCGAAAAGAAGGGAAAGAGCCTTCAAGCTGAGGCGAAGCGTCATCTGCATCCGGTGGCTCCTGGGGCTTCGCGTGGCGCAATCGTCGCTCCTGGAGGCAAAGCAGGCATAAGGGAAGCATCGGATATGTCCGCCGACGCGGGGGGAATCAGCAGGTCCAGGCCCACGGGGCTAAAGGTGTTCGATCATGAACGACAGGTACATTGTCATATCTCCCGTTCACAATGAAGAGAAGCATATCGACGGACTGGTGGAGTCGGTCGCACGCCAGACGATTCGGCCCCAGCTGTGGCTCTTCGTAGATGATTCCTCCACGGATGCCACCGCACAGATGATCAAAAGATACGAATCCATGTACGATTTCATCAAGTACAAGTATCTTCCTCGCGGAGAGCTGAACACTTACTACACGCGCAAGACACTGGTTTTCCTGGCAGGATACGAGGCCCTCCAGGGCATGGAGGATTACGATTTTATTGCCAACCTGGATGCCGACATCATTTTGACGCCGGTTTACTATGAGGGCATCCTCCGCGAGTTCCACCGCAACCCACAACTCGGGCTGGCTGGCGGGGTCTATGCCTATGAGCGGAACGGCCGGATAGAACGCGTTCTGTTCGATACCTCGTCGGTGCCAGGCTCCATACAGATGTTCCGCAGGGCGTGCTACGAGCAGATCGGCGGATATACTCCTCTGACGTATGGCGGAGATGACACGCTGGCGGGAATCATGGCCCGGATGCACGGCTGGATGAGCATGTCCTTCCCGGAGCATCAGGTGATCCAGCGTCGCACGGTGGGCACGGCCGAGACGAATTCGATTCTGAAGGCCAGGTTTCGGCAGGGGCTTACGGAGTACGGCGTGGCCACCCATCCGCTCTTCATGCTGGTCAAATCATGCCGGCGCGCCGTTCGGGAGAGACCTTACGTCATTGGCAGTCTCGTGCGACTGGCAGGCTTTTTCTATGGGTGTTGCCGGGGCCACAAGAGGCAGATGCCTCGTGAAGCCGTCCGGTTCGTTCGGCGCGAGCAGATGAAGAGACTTCTGCATCGCGGGAGGAGGTCTTGTCACGCTTGAGCCGCCGCGCGGAGTTGAAAATCTGTGTCGCGTGCTCGACGGGTGGACACATGGTCCAGGCGATGCAGTTGGCGCCCATCTACGAGAAGCACGAACACTTCTACTTCACCTTCGCAGGCGGCGTAGCCGACCGCATGCGCGTGACGAGACCCGTGCGGACGATTCCCAACATCAGCCGCCGCAGCCCCTGGAGCGTGATTCGCGGCGCCATCCTGTCGGCCGGCATCGTCCTGCGGGAAAGGCCGGATCTGGTGATTACCACCGGGGCCGGTGTTGTCGTGCTTTTCTGT
>CAYFUB010000417.1:0-3945 GCA_964346195.1 uncultured Pirellulales bacterium | reverse complement strand
AACGGGGAAGTGGAGGGACTCGCGGTACTTGTCCAGGCGGGCTTTGGAGAAGGCGACCTGGAAGCCGGAGGAGTTGAGGTGCTCGTGCAGCATCTTCTCCTTGTGGCAGCCGCCGCTGTAGCGGCGCGGGCCGCCGCTCATCGGGATGTTCTCGGCCCGCAGGGCTTCAGCGAAGCGAGCGGCCGGGACGTCCTTGAACTGCGTGCGGTCGTAGTCCATCTCGAATTCGACGAACGTGACCCGCGTGTTGTCCGAGTAGCGTTTGCGCGGCGTAAGGCCCGGGATTTGGGCCAGGTTCTGCTCGACGTAACAGCCGTTTTCGTGCCGCAGCGGAGCCTGCTCCTTGAAGCGTTTGAACTGCTCGGTCAGGACGGCGGCCTGAAACTCCGTCATGCGATGGTTCGAGCCGGGGAAGGGGTAGCCGCGTTCGAGGCGCTTCGGGTCGCGGCCGTTGTTGACGAACGCCCCGCAGCGGCGCATGAATTCGTCGTCGCTGCCGAGGATGGCGCCGCCTTCGCCGCAGACCAGCGACTTCCACTCCTGGAAGCTGATGCAGCCGGTCCGGCCGAACGTGCCGACCTTCTTGCCGTTCACCTCGGCGAAGACCGACTGGCAGGCGTCCTCGATCACGGCGATGTTGTGCTTTCCGGATATCGCCATGACTTTCTCGATATCGACCGGCCAGCCCGCCAGATGGACCGGCATGATTGCCTTCGTGTGCTCCGTGATGGCGGCCTCGATCAGGTCGGCGTCGAGGGAGCCGGTGTCCGGGTCCACGTCCACGAAGACCGGCAGGGCGTAGAGGTTGGTGATCGTGTTGATCGTGGCGATGAACGTGTGTGGCGTCGTGATGACCTCGTCGCCGGGACCGACGCCCAGCACGTGCAGCGACGCGCGCAGGGCCGTCGTCCCGCCGTTGGACAGGACGCAGTGGGGCACCCCCATCGCCTCGGCGAACATCTTCTCGAAGTCATAAACGACATTGCCCCGCAGGCAGCACCAGTTGCGGCTCTTCAGCGCCTTGACCAGGGCCTTCTCCTCCCGCTCGTCGATGATCGGCCAGGTTCGGGGGAAGGGCTTGCTGCGGACCGGCGTCCCGCCGTTTATCGCCAGCGTATTGGCCTTGTTCGCAGCGCCGGCATAGAGGGATTTGACGCCGGACGCCAAAAATCCGAGGCCGGCCAAACCGGCCGAAGCACTCTTCACAAACGAACGGCGTGTCAGAAAACGTCTCATGAGCGTATGCCTCCAATGGTGGTTGAACCCCGTTGTCCCGTGCGGACCGCTTGATTGCGTGACGTGCCCTTTCGCATCTGCTTCGGTCCCCATCTCATACCCGTGCGAATTTGACTCCAAGGCATTGTAGACCCCGCGGACGTAGCGGTCAAGGAACAAGAGACGGTCCCGAATGAACACTCAGGCCTCGGCGAGAAAGAAAGCTCGAAGCACAAGACTCGAATTTGGGATTTCCGCAACCTCGGCTACGATTTATTCTCCTGTGGCTTCCCACCACAGGCGCGGATAATCCCGCCCTTCCAGAATCCACCAGGTATCTTCCGTACCGTTTTCGGTCTCACTCAAAAAGTCCCAGCCGGCAGCCAGATATATACTGGCGGCCTGCATCTGGGCCGTCGTTTGGCCCTGGCCGCCATCGCTGGTGGTCTGGCCGCTGGTCTCCTGATCCCAAAAGGACGCTGTGACTGATCCACACGCGTGGACACCTATCAGCCCGCCAGCTTCCGCCCAACCGAACACTTGGCCAGTCGAGTAAGAGTTCGTTATGAAGCCTGGGTATTCAAACAGGCTGCTTGGCAGTTCCGGCGGGAGGCCACTGGCGTCAATTCGCCATCCATTTCGTCCGACCAGGCCGCCAACTCCTGTGATACCGGATACTCCGCCGCGTGCATAGCAGTTGACGATCGTGCCCTTGCTGTCATTGGACCCGGCAAGACCACCCACCTCATCGGAGCCGCTGACGGTGCCTGTTGCACAACTGCTCTGGACGGTGCCGGACTGGTGTTGCCCCACCAATCCACCGGTTTGGGAAACGCCTTTGACCGAGCCGGTGGCGTAGCAGTCATTGATATCATCAGAGTTCCAGCCCGCAAGGCCGCCGGTGGCAACCGAGCCGGACACGTGGCCGGTCGCATAGGATCTGGAGATCGGATCATAGCTGCGTCCCACCAATCCGCCGATCCAGCACCTGCCGTTGACGTCGCCCTGTGCAGAGCAGTCCATGACCTTGGCGGAGTTGTCACCCGCCAGTCCCCCGACCTTATCTCTACCGGTGACGAGACCTGTCGCGTGGCAGCCTGTGACTGTGCCGTGGAGGGAACCTCCCAGTCCACCCACGTCGTCGTCTCCTGTTACAGCGCCTGTAGAATGGCAATTCGTCATGGTGCTGCCCCAACCGTCGAACCCCAGAAGACCGCCGACAAGGGCTTCGCCGGCGACACGGGTAGCCGCGGAGCAGTCTGCGATGACCCCGTATGACTGCCCGCCCACGAGGCCGCCGATAAAGGTCTGGCCTAAGATCGTCCCAGCCTCCACGTGGCAGCCAATCACGGTCCCGTTGTCGAGATAACCTACGAGTGCGGCCACATATCTCCCCCCCTGGGCACTGACATTGGGGTCGCGCAGGCGGAGATTCCGGATCTGCGCATCCTTCCCGCGGACGTATCCGAACAGTCCAATGTGCTCTCTTGCCTCTGAGACCTGCGTGAAGTTAGCAATGGTCTTGTCGTTGCCATCGAAGAGACCCCTATATGGCGACGCCACATCGCCTATGCAGAAGAACTTGACACCCTGGAGGTCAATGTCACCGGCCAGTCTGAAATGAGCCGCCATGAGTGCCGGATTGTGTCCGATACTGTTCAACTGCTCGGCAGTGGCGATGAGGTACGGGTCTTGTGGCGTCCCGGCGCCGCCGGGAAAAGCCGGCAGGGGAGGCCGCTGCGACTCATCCACCTGCCACCAGAGCATGGGGTACCGGGTATCCGGACTCATCGCCCAGACCGCGCTAGGGTCGGCAGAAAGTCCATAGAACGACCAACCGGCGGCCACGAAGGTATCAGGGTCCTGCAGCTCGGCTGTCGTTTTCCCCACGCCGGACCCGCTCGTCGCCTGCCCGCTGGCCTGCGTATTCCAGAATGACCCCGTCACGCTGCTGGGGGTGGTGTCTTCTCCCACCAGGCCGCCGACCAGTTGGCTTCCTGTGACCGGGCCAACCGCGTAGCAATCTCGGATCGTGGTATGCCGGTTGTATCCTACCAGGCCCCCGACGCGAGTGTCGCCGGAGACAGCTACGGACGTGTAACAGTTCACGATGGTGGCGGCCATTGTCTCTCCTGCCAAACCACCCGCGCACAAATCGCCGGTAACGGTGCCGGTGACATGACAATTCGCGACGAGACCGCGGTTGAGGGCCACCAACCCGCCCACGCGCTCGACGCCATCGATGGTACACTCCTCCACATGGCATTTGTCGATCACGCCGCCCACATCGCCGACCAGGCCGCCCACCCAGCGCTCGCCCGTGATGCTGCCGCCCCGCACATGGCAGTCGGTGACGGTTGCGTTTGACACACGACCCACGAGCGCGCCAACGTCGCTGCCTTTCTCGGCGACGATCACCGGAGAGAGCAACCGCAGGTTCCTGATCTCGGCGTCGAAACCGCTGAGGACCGCGAAGAGCGCCACGCCTGACTGATCGGTGGAACAGTAAGTGAAGTTCGAGATGGCGTGACCATTGCCGTCAAAAACACCGGTGAAAGGATGGCCTGCATAAGAGGGGTACCACAGGGAACGCCCGATGACATTGAACTCGGTGCCGGGACAGGCCCTCATGTCGATATCCGCCATGAGTTTATAGTGCTTGTCCCATGCGTGGGGAAACAAACCGATCATGTTCAGGTCGTCGGCGGTATGGATCAGATAGGGGTCCTC
>CAYFUB010000416.1:0-5652 GCA_964346195.1 uncultured Pirellulales bacterium | reverse complement strand
CGGTCTTCACCGGTCGCCACGACGATCTGGATTTCCCGGACTTCCTGGCCGGGTTTGACAGTCAGACCGGTTCTTTGGATGTCTCTGCCCTCGTGGAGTATGGCCTGCACGCGCTCGCCACGACCGCGGGGCGTGAATCGGATGTCAATGTCTCCCGGGGCCACCGCCGGCAGCAAAAAGGACGTCTCATCCGGAAAGACCATCATCGTGCCCGCCGCGTCGCCCTGCCCTTCCTCGTAGACGAGGGTTGAACCTTCCCGAATATAGTCTGGTGCGAATTTGTTGCCATAGGGGAAATTGGAGGCGGCGCCGCGGGTGCCGGCCTTCTTCAGACTGGCACTTCCAAAGCTCCGGCCGACCTCGTATGGCTGATGCTTCTCATCCACGAGGACGCCGCGGACATCGACACCCCGGTTCAGCGCGAAATCGAGGCGTGGGACTCCCGGCCCGGAAGTCACGATCTTGCGCGTCTTGACGTACCCCTTATGCACCGCATCCACGTGTACAATGAACGTTCCATCGCCGAGACCGTCCAGACGGTACCGCCCCTGCCCATCCGTATACGTGTAGAACAGGTCAAAGGGCATATCGTGGTGGAAGATGGAAACCAGCGCCTCGGAGACGGGCTTGCCACTGCTCCCATCGGTCACCACGCCTTCCAAAGTCAGTCCCCCGGCCCGCCGGACCGTGATGTCCAAGCCGTGCAAAACATCTGCATCGTCAGAGGTCACCAACTTGGCTTCTGTGCGGGAAAACGTCCCGGGGTAGAAGCAGGGCGGATAGGGGTGCTCTTCCACAGGCGGGCGTGAATCGTGCACCTGGAGGTAGATAGGCCGGCCGTCGAGCTCACCAAGCGTGTAGGAGCCGTCCTGTGCCACACGTGAGGAGGACAACGGCTGGAAATGGCCTTTCCGTGGCTCGCGCTGCCGTTGCACCCACGCATCGACCCGCAGGAACGTACAGTTGGCCAGCGGCTCGCCGGTCTCGTTGAGGATCGTGCCCTGAATTCTGCGATAGGGACGGATCGGCTCGATGGCAATCTGGGCGAACTCCCGCCGGCCCTGCGTCAACCGAAAGCTCGGCGGCTCATCCGAGGCATTCTCGGGCTTGAAATAGGTGTCCTTGTACCCGGCGGTGTCTGCGGTCTTGAGGGTGTAGGTACCCGGAGGAAGGTCTCGGAATTCGAACCGGCCGTGGTACCCCATTTCCACCGTCCACGAGCCGTAATCCCGGCACGTCAGGCATACAGTGCCGTGGTCTATTCGTGACTGCCAAGCCCGTCGGAAGACCTGCCCTGCCAGGGAACAATCCCCCGGCGGCCACTGTCCCGTGCGCGAGACAGTTGGGCTGCCGGCGCTTGGCTCCCGAACCCTCGATGCCGAACGCGTACGAGCGCGTGAGTTCGTGTCGCCGGCGTCCTTCAAGGAGGGCTGGCCCATGTCATAGAGCACCTTCAGGCTCTGTTCGTTCGCCAATTCGGCTTTGACGAATTCGAGCCGGCCGCTCTCTTTGAGCATGGAGACAACAGCATCTTTACCGGTCTGCGTCTCCACGCAAATGTGTCCGATCAGCCCTTCTTCCTGCACTTGCGTGCGGAAGTGATGGGTCCGGACGCCGCGCGGATGATTCGCGTTGAAAGCATCCAGGAGTTCCCTCGCTGTCGGCGGGGCGAATGGCGGTACGGGCTGGAAGGTCACAATGTAGGTCTGCGCGTCACCTGAGGAAGCAGGGGAAAGTTGGGCGAGAGCGCTATATGCTCTGAAATCATCCTCGGTCGCGGCCCGAACGCCCGCGAGCACGAGTCGGTCATGCTGCTTCAGCATCCCGGTAACTTCGTCCCGTGCCTGCTCGGTATCGACGCAGATCATCCCGGTCAGGGTATCGGCATCCCGCTTCGTCCTGAAATGATGTGTCCGGACCCCGGCGGGATGCCTCTCATTGAAAGCGCTGAGAAGCTCGGCGGGCGTCTGCGGATGGAACGGGGCAACCGCCCTGAAACTGATGATGTAGGCGACTTTCTCCTGGGACAGAGCCGCGGGAAGCAGTACCGCCGCCAGCACCACGGCCGCGATGAGCCCTGCCGGGAACAGGCACTTGAGCCGGCGGGCCGCACCTGTTGCGGCAGCCTCCGGGCTCAGAAGCTCGGCGTATTCCGCCGGCGGGCCCATGTGCTCGATGATGTTCCTGAGCTCCTCCATCGTCCGGCGCCGAGGCTCGAGCTCGGCGTAGCATCGCTCCAGGTGAGAATCCACCTCCTCCAGGATCTCGCCGCGGCGCGGGTGCTTGACGCGGGAGAGCGCCTTCCGCACTTCCCGCAGGTACCGGGCTTTCAACTCTTGCCAACTCTTGTCCTGGCTCTCCATTTTTTGTTCCCTCCCTTGGTGACCAAATCGATACTGGCAACCAGTTCATTCCAATGCTCATTCATCCGGCGGACCATCTGTTGACCGGCTTCGGTCAGCTTGTAGTATTTCCTTTGTGGGCCATCGCTCGAGGCCAGCGTATAGGTCCCGACCAGGCCGTCGATCTGGAGCCGGGCCAGCACGGGATAAATATTGCCTTCGCGGATCTCCAGGCCCTTGAGCTGCTTGAGCCTCTGCGCCATCTCGTAGCCGTGGGACTCCCCCTCGGCCAGAAGGTTCATAACCACGATCTCCAGGACCCCCTTGCGAAGCTGCGTCTGCCAGTTATGAAAGTCCACGATCCGCCTCCCCAGGCTCCCCGCAGTCATGAGATCTGCCGGATACTGCCTGTGTCATGTTTCGACATCTCCCATTCGACGCGTGATTGCCATTATGCAGTATACTGCATATGAGTATACCGAACCGCGAGTCCCATGCAACAATTTTTTTCATCAGGGCACGTTTCTTCTTCTTGTGAGAGGGACCCCGCGAGAATCGTGGTATCTTAGGACTATTGAGCCGTCGCCAGTGCCTCCTCTATGGCGCGCTGCAGCACTTCGCCGGACAGGCCCAGAGCGAGGATCTCTCCCTGCGGACCGATCAGGACATTCCAGGGCGCCGTCTTGACGTGGTACTCCGTTACCACCCTCCCCTGCCACTCCAGCGAGCCGTGAGGCCAATCCAACCCTGCCTCGTCAATCGCTCTCCTGGTGACCAGGGGATTACCGGTGAACAGCAAACTGACCTGGGCATACTGCGGGTCCTCCCGGAAGCGCTGATACAGGACCTTGAGGTCCTGCATGGTCTTCAGGTCGGGGTCCATATAGCCCCAGGCGGAGAGGGTCACAAGCAGCACCTTGCCGCGATAGTCTGCCAGGCGGATCCGGCCAGGGCCGAACGTGGGCACATCGAAATCCGGGGCCTGATCGCCCGGTTTGAGCTCGCCCGGCAGCACGGCGAGCGTGCCAAGATCGAGCGGGACGTCCAGGTCCGCGTCGCTCGTGAACGGCGGAACAACGACCTGGTGCCAGATTCGGCCGATGATCTCACGCATCCGAGAACTGTCATGGGTCGGCGAATGGCGTATGGCGCCCTTCAATGCGTACACTCCCGGTTCGACGTTGTCCACGTGGAAAGCGGCCCGTTCGTCCATCTCGACGCGCAGGCTCCGGGTCGTCTGCGGATAGGTTTCCTGCAGCCACGCCGCGTAAACCTGCCCCTCGGCGCTGTGGCTGAAGCGCTGGAGCCATGCTTCGACCTCGCTGGGGCTCATCTGCTCGTATCCCGGCGGCTTGGGGTACTTGTCAAACGGGATGGGAACGCTCATCGTGGTAAGGTACAGATCGGCCCAGATGGGAACGTCCGACGGGACCGGCAAGGCCAGCACGCCGCGGAGGGTGCGACCCGTCCCGCCCAGATGCAGCTCAAGGGTCTGTCCGGGCAGGACTTCGTACGTCTGGTTGTACAGCCGAAATTCACCCGGATAGACCCGCTCGAACACGAACCGGCCGTACTCATCCGTTATCGCCTCGTTTTCCATCTGCTGGATGTCTCCCGGAAGCTCGCTTTGGCCTGTGAGCTGAAGCTGCTTCTTCACCGCCGGCCCCGTGCCGATGCGCAGCTCGCCCTGCACGCGGGCCCACGGCGTCAGCGTGATGATCCCGTTTCGGGCGAAGTCCTCGTACAAGGCAATACCGATACCCTGATCGCAGAGCACCACGAGCGGGTCCCTGCGATTCTCGGGTTTGAATGTGAAGCATCCGTCGCGGTCGGTCTTCACATACACCCGATGCGTCTTATTCACCATCTGCCCGTCCCAGATGTACATATGCTTATCCCAGAAGACGTCGGCCCCTTCGACGGGGGCGGCGTTGGCATCGAACACGTAACCCGACGGCCCCTGCCCTTTGGTCAGGGCGATGTTGAGGGTGACCTCCAGTTCGTTGGCGTCCACAAACCGCGATTCAAAAGGTACGTACCCATCCGCCTCGATGCGGACCGCGTAGGCGCTGGCGTCGCCGGAGAACGTATAGCTGTAGCGGCCGTCCGTGAACCACTTCGCCCAGCTTTCCTGCCACATCGCCGTGTTGCCGCTCCGCCAATGGGCGCCGGGCGTCAGCTTGAACCGGCTGACCAGTTCCCCCGTTTCGCCGTCCGTCACGGAGCCTCTGATCGTCGCGGGTCTGGCAAGAACGAAGGTCTGCTCCAGATCGTTGGCGACGACTTGCCGCTCGACTTCCCGGTAGCCCGACTTGCTGATCCGGATCTCAACTGCATCGAGAGGCGGATAGTCCCAGATGAACATGCCGCGGGAGTCGGTGCGGCCCTGCCACTTGACCGTGCGATAGTCGTTCCACCCCCCCGAGCCGACATAGGCGCCCTCGACGGGTTTGCCCCCCGCATCGACAACGCGGCCGATCAGCAGCCTGGCGGGCTCCAGGACGAACTCCACCGGCGCCAGGTCCTTCTCCGAGGCCAATTCCTTCCGTTGCGGCGCGAATCCCGGCGTCTGAACGGTCAAAAGGAAGGACCGGTTCAGCGGTCGCAAGTGTCGCAACTCAAAGTGGCCCGTTTCATCCGTCTGCGTCCAGTCGCGTGCAAAGTAGTCCTCGCCCGCCAGCAGCTTCGCCCCGACGATGGGCTTGCCTGCCATATCGGTCACCCAGCCGCTCACTGCCAGCCCCTCGTCAAGCACCATGACCGCCCGCCCGGCGCGCAGGTCGTCGAGCCCGAAGTCGTCGGGCATCTCGAAGCCGTCATCGGCGAAGTCGGGATGCCGGACCTTGAACCAGAGGTGGTCGATCTCGCGCGGCACGTTCGCCCCCGATCGCCAGCGCCCCTGGGCGTCGGTCTTCTGTTCGATGCGCACGATGACGCACGGCTGCTGGTACTGCTGGTCGGAGATACTGTACGACTCAACGGTCGCACCCTCGATGGGGTGACCATCGCTGTCCTGGACGACGCCTCCGATGACGACGCCCTTTTCGAGGGCGAACTGGACCGTCTCTGGAAGCTTCTCCCCACCCCGGTCTCTGAGGGTCACGTCCTGCCAGACGTATTGCTCGTGAGAAACGCAGAGCCTGAGGTAGTTCGGTATGGATGCGCCGAGATCGAGGACAGACACGCCTTGGTCGTCGGTAGCATGCGTCTGGGACTCACCGCTGAAAGAGACGCGGATCGTCGCCTGGGGTATTGGCTCTGCCGTGCCCTTATCTATCACGCGAACCACGAGGTGGGGCCCATCGGGCAC
>CAYFUB010000415.1:0-2291 GCA_964346195.1 uncultured Pirellulales bacterium | reverse complement strand
TATGAATAAAGAGGAAAGACTCTCGGCCCCAAACGGCATCTCGCCGTTCGAGCGAATCCGGCGTACGAATGCAGCCGGGGCGGAATACTGGTCCAGCCGCGACTTCGCCCTGGTCCTCGGGTATTCGGACTATCGCAACTTCGAGCACGTAATAAGAAGGGCCAAAACCGCCTGTTTCAATAGCGGCCAGCGGATTGAGGATCATTTCGTTGAGATCACCGAAATGATCGAAATAGGCAAAGGCGGTCGAAGATCGGTGGTGACCATATGCATGTCGCGCTACGCCTGCTACCTCATCGTCCAGAACGCGGACCCATCGAAAGAGATCGTGGCCGTTGGACAAACCTACTTCGCCATCCAGACCCGCCGCCAGGAGCTGACCGACGAGGCCACGGAAGAAGAACGGCGACTGCTTCTCCGCGAAGAGATGAAGCTGCACAATGTTCGGCTGGCAGGTACAGCCAAAGCAGCGGGCGTGGTCGAGCCGAAGGACCATGCCGGAGAACTTGCCGGCCGCCGAGAGCGTCAAGAAGCTGGAATCACAGAAACGAAAACAGCAGGTCCTGAAACGGCCGCCAAGTGGGGCAGACATCACAGGCGGCGCGAGCCAAAAGGGCGGAATGTGAAATGTGAATTCCGCTGAAAAAGTAGTGTTATCGCTCTTTTTACCCTCATTCTTGGCCGCGAAGACGGGGGTATTTCGGCGATTTTCGGGGTCTTTCAGCGGAATCAAATGTGTAGGGGTGACCCTTGATGTCCGTAAGGACGGTCCTGAACGCTTGTCGTCCGTTCATGAAATCAACTACAAGGGATATAGTTCGGGCACGAACCAATGTCAACTGCAAATTTCTAAAGCCCCTGAGAAATGTGGGCTGCCGCCCGGTTGTGGGCGGCCGGGGCCAGCCCCCGAATTAAGCGTTAGCGGACGGGAAATCGCAATTGCATCTTTGCCCGGTCAAGGGAAGGGGTCAATCTCTGGAAATAAGTATCGACAAGAGGCCCTCTTCGCGGATGGCACGCGGCGACTATGTGCGCCGCATTGAGGCACGGCAGGAGGCCCGCCTCAGAAAGGCAAGGGCCTTGATGGCGAAACTCGAGGACCGACCCTTTGGCCGCTTTTATCACGGTTCCGTTTGTATCACGATTCGCTGGACGTGCTGTAGCAGGTGGCCAACCTTGCTGATGCAATCGCGCCTGTCGATATCGGCCTCCATGTCGGGAAACGCTTCGTATCGAAAGACCACGGCGAGAAGGCTCCTGGCTTGTTCAGGATCCTTCATAGAGCAGCTTTCCTTCCCGGACGGCGCGGGCGACGATGTGGTTGACGGAATTTTGCCATGCGGCAAACTCGTCCTGGCTGTAGACCAGAATGTCCTTGGGGATGCGGAACGGCCGGAGGGCCTTGCGGATGCGCTGCAACTCGGACCAGCGCTTGCGGTCGGGGCCGAACTCCTGATCTTCGACAATGAGCAAATCGACATCCGAGCCAAGTGCCTGGTCCCCCCGGGCGAAGGAACCGAAGAGATAGATACGACGCGGGCCGATCTCCTCCACGATGGTCCGAACCATCTCCTCAATCAATTGCTCCGATACGCGTACCATGCTCATCTCCTTGCATCGTTGCCCGACCTTGCCCATTATACCCGGGTCGTCTGCTCGTGCAATCGCAGCGTACTGAAGAGGGAGAAGGGCCGTGCCGCCGGGCCGCAGCCTCCGTGATTGAGAAGCCTGGATTCCCGCCCCATTCGACTCCGCTCGGGGCAGGCTTCGCGGGGATGACAAGCGGCGTGCACAGCCCACCCTACCCGCTTCTTTTCGCATTCTTTCGTTTCTTTCGGCTATTCCCGTTCACCGCTCTCTGCGTCCCGGCGTCTCTGCGCGAGCAGATTTGGAAATGGTGCGTGGTACGCACCCTACCGCTGTGTCTTTCGCTGCGGAATCTGAAAGTATCTTCTCACAGAATGTTCTTACCCCTTGTGACATAAGCAGTTACACCGGGCGGCGGGGGACATTTTTCCTTGACGAACGCCGGCCGTTCGTTTATTATACATAGAATTATTGAATTGGGAGTGTTAAGTATGAAGTTTGAAGTGTGAAGCTCGGAAGAACAAGAGGGGAGGAGCTGCCGCCAGGGCGCGGCCCGGCTCTTGCTTGTCACTTGTCCCTTGTCACTTATCACTTTGTCGATGGAGGTGAGAGATGGCGGAACGGACCTGTCTCAATTGCGTTTACGTGCGCTGCGACCCGGGGGAGTAGCTGCGAAGCCTGGCGAAGGGCGAACCACCGGTACC
>CAYFUB010000414.1:0-7237 GCA_964346195.1 uncultured Pirellulales bacterium | reverse complement strand
AACAACGTGATTTACAACTGGGACGGCTCCTACGCGGGCTACAACGCGGACGCCGAGAGCGTGACCCGGCTCAACTACGTGGGCAACTACCTCGTGCCGGGGCCCGATTCCGACGCGCGGGGCAAAGCCTATCGGGAGGGCTCGCCCTACAACCGTGGCTACTTCGCGGGCAATGCGTACAACCACCTGGTTCCGGAGGATCCCTGGAGCCTCGTGGACTTCGGCGGTTGGGATGCAGCGCAAATCGCGGCCTACAGGCAATCCGAGCCGTTTGAGACAGGACCCATCACGACCGAAAACCCGCAGGAGGCCTATCGGTCCGTGCTGGAGCGTGGCGGCGCGAGTCTGCCGCGACGAGACGACGTGGACCAGCGAATCGTCGCAGACGTCGTCAACGGCACCGGCCGTATCATTGACAGTCAGGTCGAGGTCGGCGGCTGGCCTGACTTGCAGAGCATACCGGTGCCGCGCGACAGTGATGGTGACGGCATGCCTGACGAGTGGGAACTACAGCGCGGCCTCAATCCGAATGATGCCGCCGACGGCCCGGATGACAGCGACGGAGACGGTTACACGAACGTGGAAGACTATCTGAACGGCCTCGTTCGAGTACGGCCCCGGACCGCGGTCCGCAGCAGGAATGCGGAATGAAGTTTGCAGATTCGCCCCCGCGCCTTCCATAAAAACTAATCGGCTGAACAGCAGGCACAATCAGTATCTGCGACCTCGCCCTGGTCGCGCTCCTGGCAGCAACACCGTTCTTCTGCTCCGGCGTCTTGTTCTTCGACAATCGTGCAGCCCGGCGGGCGAAACAATCCCCGGTCCTCCAGCACCTTGGCGAGTTCCCGCGTGAATCTCGGCGCATCCTTGCGGTCCAGATGCGAGGTGTCGGGACAGTCAAAAGCGGACAATTGAGGCAAGTCCTTGAAATGGAGGCACAGCGCCGAGGTCTGTGCGGCGAACCGGTCCCAGTACATCCCCTTCGGGAACATGAATTCATCGTAGGTGAAATGGTCTCCGGTGGTGGGAAGGCGCAGGAACAGGACGCGGCCTCCCCGGCCCTGAATCGCCTGCACGTACGGCTCGAGTTCCGCGGTCTCGTCGAGCCATTGACGAGCACCGGGCAGTTCGTTCTCGGTGCACAACCACTGGGCCCGTCCCAGGACCCACGCACGATGGGCCTGCAAGTCTTCATTCGAGTAGTCGGCCAGCCGGGACCGGTCGGCGTGGATCTCGATATAGTAGGGGGACGGCAGTCGTCGCGTTCTGACCAGGCTCAGGATAACGTCGTCCAGCCGCAGCTCCGGGTGGATCGCCGTGAGTGTCCGCTGCACCGCGGTGGACAGGAGACGATTCAACTTCTCATTGAAGGTGTACTGTGCATGGTAATAGTCGACATAGGGTTGCAGCGTACCCCACATGTCCTTGCACAGTAATCGTTCATTCAGCGCGCAGAGGACAATGCCGCGGAACCCCTCATCCGCCGCCAAGTCCCGCAGCGCCGCGATGGGGCTGGTTTTTTCGACCGCCAATTGAACGATCCGGGCGTGCGGGAGTCTGTCCCGCAGAATCTGCGGTACTATGTCCAACTGCATCCGGCAATCGCCCAGGAGCACAACGGCCGTTTCGCTGCCGTCGCTGTAGACGCGGTCGCGCTGGACGGCCCACAGGGCCTTGTCATCGACCACGGTCGGTCGATGCCCGCGGCTCCGCAGGAAGGTTTCCCAGCCCAGCAGCAAGGTTCCCGCGAGGACCAACGCCAGGACCCACGTCTTGAGCCAGCCGTCTTTCGGGTAGTCGGTGCTAGAACTGAAAATAGATGAATGCACGGTCTTCTCCTGATAATCCGATGATCCCGATCAGCAGGGCCGCCACGACCAGCGACCGGACCCACCAGGGAACACGATTCGCAACCTGCGTGATCGTGGCCTCTCTCATGAGCCAGTGGATTGACAGCAGGGCGACGGTCACGCCAATTGATATGACAGCCGCTTCGGGTCTGAGCACACGCTCCGCATCCTCGGATACAGATCCGAACAACGCGGCCACGATGTTGAATGCCTCTGCGAACGAATCGGCACGGAAGAACGCCCAGGCCACGCACACGAGCAGGAACGTCAACAGGGCGGCCGGCGCCTGCAGGAGCGTGCTGCGTCCGAGGGGCCGGGGAATGAGCCGGCGGACACTCCGCTCCAGCACCAGATATAACCCGTGCAGACCCCCCCAGATAACGAACGTCCACGAGGCTCCGTGCCACAGGCCCCCCAGGAGCATGGTGACCGTCAGACTGGCCAAGGTTCCGAGAGGACCCCGCCGACTGCCCCCGAGCGGAATATACAGATAATCCCGCAGCCATGAGGACAGGGAGATATGCCAGCGTCGCCAGAAATCGGAAAAGCCCACGGCGGCATAGGGGAACCGGAAATTGTCGCGGACGGCGAAGCCCAGGCACAGTGCCGCTCCAATCGCACACAAGGAATAGCCGGCGAAATCCAGGAAGATTTGGCCGGCAAAGGCGAAGGTCCCGCACCAGGCACTGACGAAGTCGGGCGGCGTCGAGCCATCGTACACCGCCTCCGCGACCGGGGCGAGCAAGCCATCGGCAACGGCAATCTTCTCGAACAGCCCCAAAAGCATCAGGCACAGTCCCCAGCCGAGGGCCGGGCCGGAGAACGGCTTGGGCTCTCGGCACTGGGGCAGGAAATCCCCGGCGCGGACGATGGGTCCGGCCACCAGTTGCGGAAAGAATGTGACGTAGAGGGCGTAATCGAGGAATGAATCCGAAGGGACGCCGTTGCGGCGGTACACATCCAGCGTGTAAGACAGGGTCTGGAACGTGTAGAACGAGATGCCCACCGGCAGGATGATGCTCGGGGCGGCCAAAGACATATCCCATCCGAGAGACCGCACCAGCAACAGGAAATTGTCCAGAAGGAACGCTCCATACTTGAAATAGCCCAGAAGGCCCAGATTGACCACCAGACTTACGACAAGAAAGAACTGCCGCTTCCGTCGGGAGTCGGCGGCATGAATGCCTCTGGCGGCAAACCAGTCCACGACCGTAGAGATCCACAGGAGGACCACAAAGGGCGGATTCCATGCCGCATAGAAGACGTAGCTGGCCAGCAGGAGAACGACCTTGCGGATTTTCCAGGATGGTACTATATAGTAGTGGAGTACAACTATAAGAAAAAAGCCGATAAAACTCCACGAGTTGAAGAGCATGCCGCACCCTCCCCAGGGACCATTAGCGTAGACGAGGTTGTGCAACTGAATCTTCTAGGGGCTCTCCTGTTGACCATTCACTCCCCATTTGCCGTCCCTCCGAGGGACAGCACCAGTTCTGCTCGCAAATCCCTTTGCTAATTTCATTGTACTGTTTTTCGCGCGTGGAAGTTTCGAAAAATTGCCCATTTTCCCGTTTAGGCCAGTGTTGTCCTATAATCCAGGTCGCCGCGCACAAGATGGGGAAATGCCTGTGCGCTACAGGGATTTGGTTTTTGGGACTGTAGTACCTGAGTTGAAATGATGCGGCAGGTATTCTGTGGGCCAGCAGTTGGCTTAGACCCGTTCTACTCGGATGGCCGGGCAGGAGCCGATTTCAGCCGAGATCGTTGATAATCCGTTCGATGACAACATCGAGGCGGTCCGCGATGCTGTATCTGCCCTCCCCCAATTGCCGCCGGATTTCGAGGACTTTCTCCACACGGACCTCGGGTTGCTCACCTTCGGCCGGGACCGCCAGGTCCAACCTGGGTTTAGTGGTGCAGCAGGAAGATAGATTCATGACCATTCCGTCCGTGTCCTGTTATGCCTCAACCCCGCGAACTACGACGCATATAGGTTCCCGGAAACACTCACGATCCATGACTTCGATCAGGCGCCGCACATGCGCAACACCCGTTTCGCAAGCCATTGCCCCGTGCAGTCCTCTCGCGTGCACGAATACCAAATGAACAGCGCCCCGTCCTCTTCCAGTCTGTCGAACTCGACCATGAGTGCCCCACATTCCGGGCAGGGCCGTTCGGCATCCACATCCATAGCACGGCTTTCGCCCGCCAACCGATTTGCATTCGATAACTTCATGTCCAAGGTCTCCTTATCACATACCGCATCGTGGCACTCAAAGTCCTTACCCCCAGCCCTTAATGCAGGCGCTACGATAAGACCGATGTGCATAAGTCATCATACGCCGCGGCGGCTCCGGGCGGAAAGTAGGCAAAGTACTTAAACCCAGGCTGCCAAATGCCTATTCGCGTGTCCCCGAGGTGCAAAGAAGGCGTGAGCGAAGGCTGCAAGGGACCGCGAGAACGACAGGTTGTCTTCGGTCCCTGTCGCCTGAGCGCTTCACCCGTTTTCCCGTTTCGCCGCTTGCTGCAACGCGGTGATGGCGGCGGCTCGGAAACCATCAATTGCACGTCGAAGACCAGGGAACTGTGCGGGCGCACCGCGGCGACGATCAGGGGGCCGAAACTGATATTGGGGACGAAGTGGCCGTCCATGATGTCGAACTGGATCATCTTGACGCCGGCCGCCTCGACCTGCGCCACCTCTGCTGCCAGGTGGCCGAAGTCGGCCGCCAGCACCGAGGGCACGATCTCAATTGTGCCTGCCCTGGGCAGTCGCATCCCACTTGTTTCCTTTGTCATCATACCGATTACAACCTGGGATTTCGTGCCTCGGGGTGGCAGCGGCAAGCGTCAGCTTGCCGGTGGTCGTGTCGTGGCCATCCCCGACGCGCAGCCCGGACGCGCAGCGGCCCACCGGGCCGAGGGCGGGCTTGGCCGTGCTGTGTCGAGGGCGCGAGCGCCCTCGAATCGCGGGCAAGATGCCCGCGACATAAACAGCCATCGGCAAAACCTTCGGTCTTGCCGCTGCCGCCCCACGCTTGATGACGTGCTGCGAAGAACCCGTGCGAATCTGTATCACTCGTGATTGGTATTACCGCGTGTCGTTGGCGTCCTGTTCGCCTTTATCCGGTGTTCCCGGCATTTGAGACAGTCGTTGTAGCGTGCTTTGCAGTCTCTCGAGCTCGTCCGCCGCCTTGCGGAACTGTCCTCCGCCGAGCGCCCGGAGATAGTTCTCAAAAGCCTCATTGGCTTGCTGGATGAGTTGTCTGGTCGAGAGCTCGACAGGCGCCCTCTCCGCTATTGCGGGTCGGCCTTCGGTCTCCCGCAGCAGGTCCTGCAGCGCTTCTTCGAAGGTGGGCGCGTAACTGAGCCGGTCATTGTGCATGATGGTGACCAGCCGCAGCTCCGGATAGGCCGCCGTCTCGGCCTGGAGATAGATCGGCTCGATATAGATCAACGTATCCTCGACCGGAATCACGAGGACGTTGCCGCGAATCACCCGCGAGCCCCGCTGGTCCCAGAGCGACAACTGGGCCGACAGATAGCTGTCCTGGTCGATCTTCGTCTCCATCTGCTGCGTGCCGAGCACGCGTTTTTCCTTGGGGAACGTGTAGGCGAGCAGGCGGCCGTAGTCGGGCGGGTCGCACATGCCGGCAATCCAGCCGATGAGCACCTGCCGGTTCTTGGGAGTAAAGGGGAGCATGAGCACGAATTCGATCCGTTCCGCCTCGGCAGGCTCCCACATGATGTAGTAAGGTTCGACGGGTTGGACGTTGCCGTAGTACGTTTCCGTCGCCCGGACCCACAGGTCTTCCTGGTTGTAGAAGACGACGGGATTGGTCATGTGGTATTTGGCGTAGACGAGGCCCTGGGTCAGCAGCATATCCATAGGATAGCGAATGTGGCGAAACAGGGCCGGGGGCATTTCGGAACCGCTCTTGAACAGATCGGGAAAGGCACGTCGCCAGACCTGGATCAGAGGGTCCTCCTCATCGAAGATGTAGAGGTCCACGGAGCCATTGAAGGCGTCGACGACCACTTTCACGGAGTTACGGATGTAGTTGATGCCGCGCAAGCGCGTGCGTCTGCCGTCAAACAGTCGCGGCCGGGGCTCGTACCTGGCTGTGACCTGGGCATGGAAGGGCTCGCTGTAGGGATAGTTCGAGGAGGTGGTATACGCATCGACGACCCAGAAGAGCCGGCCCTCGGCGAGCACGATGTAGGGATCGTCGTCGAACTGCAGGAACGGAGCGATGAGGCGGACGCGCTCCTGGATTCTCCGGTGAAACATGATGCGGCTTTCCGGGGTCGGATAGCTCGAGACGAGCAGGCGGGTCCCGTCGAATTTCCAGCCGAACAGGAACTTGCGCCAGAGATTGTGGAGGCGGACGCCTCCCGTGCCAGCGTATCGGACGTAGACGTTCTCGGCGCCGCTGGGGAAATCAAACTCCTCTTCCCGCGAGTTCACAATCACGTGCGTTCGCGTCAATTCGCCGTAGTATATGGCAGGCTCATTGACTTCCAGGCTCTTATAGACCGCCACGGGCGGGATGTCGCGAATCAGGAACCGGGGCAGGCCCTCCGGCGTGAATTCGTTCACGGTCACCATCGTGATCCCGTAGCCGTGGGTGTACTTGAACCGTCGGTTCACGAAGGTCTGGCTCTGCTGCGGCAGATTGTTCAGTTCCATCTCCCGGGCCGAGACCATGACCTGCCGATAATCCTCTCCCACGGTGTACCGGTCGACGTCCACATCCTGAAACTCGTAGTACAGGCGGATTTCCTGAAACTGCTTGTACACGGCATCCAGCGCGCGCCAGTCCCACAGGCGAATATTGGCGAAGGTGCCTTCGTTCTCCTGCACCATCCGGCGGGTAAACTCGTCGGAGACGGGAAACCCGCTCTCCGCCACCTCGTGCAGTTTGAATCCGCGGCGGGTGAACGCGATGTTATGGACGAGGTAGGGCTTTTCGACCGTAATCTCGTTGGGCTGGACGTACAGCCACTGAAACAGGCCGGGGAGAACGGCGAGAAGAACGAGCCATATCACCCCCAGCACCAGCACGGCGAGCAAAAGCGGCGCGACGCCGGCGAGCGACGGCTCAAGGCCGAGCCGAGCGGTCCGCCGACGGGTGTAGCTGCGGACGGGCGGGAGCACGAGCAGCACGGCCACCGCCGGCAGCAGCACGATCAGCGCCGCGTAAGCCGGCAGGCGGACGTGGACATCCGTCCAGCCGGGGCCCACCACCACGCCCAACGTGGAGTACATCAGGTGGAATCGGTCGAGGTATTTGCCCCCGGCCAGGAGGACGAGCAGTGCCGCGGCGCTCCCGTACAGCGCGCCGTACTGACCGGCCGGGCCGCCTCCCACGTACCGGATACGGCGC
>CAYFUB010000413.1:0-7072 GCA_964346195.1 uncultured Pirellulales bacterium | reverse complement strand
CCACCAGGGCCGTAAGGACCGCCACTATATTCCGGCCGCACCCCTGCTACCGGCCAGGCCCCACATGAAGTGACTGGCGCCATTCCACAATTGCCAGGGAGAATCCGTTGAGGCGTGGATTCGGCGGCCCCTACGGCAGTACCCGAAAGTGACGTTCTCCCGCCGGGATGGCTGAAGACCGGACGGATGGGTCTCACCCGGGTACACTCGTTGCTCACCGGCTTTCTGCTCGTGTACACGAGAGGATTACCGCAGATAGCGAACGACCACGATGGCGATGAAATCCTGAAGGAAGTGCAGCACAATGGGCGTAACGAGGCTCTTTCTCCATAGGTAGATCAGACTGAAAATGAGGCCCATGATGCCGATGGTGACCACGCCCAGAGACCCTTCGTACCCGTGCCCCAGAGCGAAGATCACGGAGGACAGCACCAGGGCGGCGACCGTGCTCCTGGTGACGGTCCGCAGCCGCAGAATGAGGTAGCCCCGGAAGATCGTCTCCTCGGAGACCGCGACGACGACGACCAGAACAACGGCGAGGACGACCTCCCAGCGTCCCCGGATATCGAACAAGGAAGGCCCCGGCGTGGAGGGCTCGGGCAGTCCGGCTTCGTGCAGCAGAGACTCCAGCAAGCCGATAGCGGACACCAGCGGAACGTACAGGAGAATGCCCAGGAGAATATCGCGCCCGAGATGCCGCCGCCTCCATCCCAGCATGCCTATCGGTTCGCCGTTGCGCCACACGAAAAAGAGAATCAGACAGACCAGCGCCAGGTCGCGAAGAATCGTGGAAACAGCGATGAAGGCGAAATTCACCTTCCCTTGGCGCGTTACGAAGAAGGAGAGCGCCATCGACGGCACGATAAGAAACAGGAAGACGAGCACCTCCAGCAGGGCTTCTTTTCTGGCGAATCGGACGTGTACATCGGGAGCGTTTGCCTCGCGCGCGCGATTTGTAGGTGTGGATAACATCGGTCTGGTCCTTAAGCATCTACCTGCGGGCAGTATCGGGAGACAGCACAACATAGTTCGGACGCTACGGGCTCACCGGCGAAGTCTGGACGAGGGCAACGGCCGCTGTGATCAACTCCCGGCGCTCACATCATCCTCCTGTCCGGAAAGCCGGATACAGCAGCATTCCTCCATCCACGAAGATCGTCGTCCCCGTAATGTAATCGGCGTCATCGGAAGCCAGCCACACCGCCACAGGCCCGATCTCCGTGGTCTCTCCGATCCGGCCCTAGGGAATCAGCTTGCACATCGTGGCGGCCCCCTGCGGGTCCTTCCAGACCTTTTCGTTGATCGGCGTCTTGATCGCCCCCGGTGCAATGCTGTTGACGCGGACCTTCTGCGGGGCCAACTCCTGCGCGATCGTTTTCATCAGCATCATCATGCCGCCCTTGGAGCTGGCGTAATTGGCATGGCCGGCCCAGGGAATCACCTCGTGCACGGAACTCATGAAGATGATCTTTCCCGGCGCCTTCGACCGTTCCGGCACGACGCCGCGACGCAGAAATTCTCGCGCCGCCTCGCGAGCACATAGGAATGAGCCGGTAAGGTTCACATGGAGGACCCGCTCCCATTGCTCCCGAGTCATGTCGACAAACGCGGCATCCTTCTGCATCCCGGCGTTACTGACCAGAATGTCAACCGTGCCATATTCCCCGATGAACTTCCTGAACAGGGCAACCACTTGGTCCTCCTGACTCACATCCGCCTGAAGGCCGATGGCCTTGCCGCCGGAAGCGTTGACTTCGTTCACCAGGCGCTGCGCCGGCTCTCCATGACGGAAGTAGTTCACCCCGACACTCGCTCCCGCCGTCGCCAAAGCTCTCGCCACCCCCTCTCCGATCCCGGAGCTGGCGCCCGTGACCAGTGCTGTTTTGCCCTTCGAGAGGTTTGATGGTTCCCTCACGCGGTGTATGTCGGAGCACAACGCGCCCGGCAGTCCGGGCCGGGCGTCTTCCCCACGATTGCGAAATGCTGGGGCGCCGTCAATGCAGGCCCGACAACTGCTCTGTATCCCGCTTGACTTTCCTCAGGAGGAACATGAACGGTACGAGGATCAGCGATATAACGCCCAGAATCCGGAACACGTCGGCATATGCTTTCATGGTGGCCTGCTGGGTCAGCATGGCCTGGACGACCCCCAAGGCTTGGGCGGGCGCTTGCGACGGGCCGACTCCGCGCTGTATCAGGGCGGTCCGGACGTGGGCCACGGCCTGGTCGTATACCGGGTTGAGGGGTGTCAGGTGGTGTACCAGCAGGCTCTGGTGCATCTGGACCCGGCGGGCCAGCAGCGTGGTGACAAAGGCGATCCCGGAACTGCCGCCGATGTTGCGGATCAGGTTGACGATGGCGGTCCCCTGGCCGGTTTTCTCCCTGGCGATGTAGTAAAAAGCGGCGGCATTGATGGGAACAAAGAGGAAGGCCAGCCCCGCACCCGTGATGGAACGAGCCGTCACCGCGGTCCAGAAATCGATCTGGAGATTGAAGCCGGCCATGTAAAACATGGAATCGGCAACAATCAACAGGCCGGCTATGATCAGGTAGCGAGCCTGAACCCGCGCGACCAGCGAGCCCACGATGGGCATCATGATCAGGGTGAGAATCCCCCCGGGTGAGAGCACCATTCCCGCAAGCGTGGCCGTGTATCCCAGAAGCTGCTGCAGGAAGACCGGCAACAGCAGAAGACTCCCGTACAGGATGAAACCGAGCACGAACATCGCCACGACACCCATGGCGAAGTTCCTGTCTTTCAGGAGCCGCAGGTTGACAATCGGCGCTGCGCTGACCAGTTCCCACGGATCAGTGCAACCAGGCAGACCAAAGCGATTGACCCCGTCGCGACGATGAGATCTGAAGTGAACCGATCTTTCGTCTGCCCCTTGTCCAGGAAGATTTGCAGGCAGCCCAGGCCCAGACAGATCAGACCCAGCCCGATGTAGTCGATCTTGACGCCGCCCCGGCTTCTGTGCGCCAGGTACGGCGGATCGAAGATGAACAGGCTGGTCAGGAACAACGAAAGCATTCCCACGGGAATATTGATGAAGAAGATCCACCGCCAACTGAAGCTGTCGCTGAGCCAGCCGCCCAGGGTGGGACCGACGATGGGCGCGACCACCACGCCCATCCCGAAGATCCCCATGGCCAGGCCGCGCTTCTGTGGCGGGAAACTCTCCAGCAGGATGGCCTGAGAGATCGGCTTCATTGCCCCGCCCCCCATGCCCTGGAACACGCGAAAGAGGATCAGCAGGTCCAGACTCGGCGCGATGCCGCACAGGAGGGAGCTGAAGGAAAACAGGCCCACGCAGGCGAGGAACACGTTCTTACGCCCGAAGAGGGAAGAGAGCCAGCCGCTCAGGGGCAGGACAACCGCATTGGAGACCAGGTAGGAGGTCAGCACCCACGTGCTCTCCTGCACGTCCACCCCCAGGCCGCCTGCCATGTGAGGAAGGGCCACGTTGGCAACGCTGGTGTCGAGCACCTCCATGAATGTGGCCAGCATGACCGTCATGGAGATCAGCCACGGGCTGATGGGATTGATAGTTGATGAATGATTATTGATGATTGTCACCCCCGCGGTTCCCTTTCATCAATCATCGTCCGTCACTCTCACTGGTCCACACTTTGGCCCTGATGGACATCCCGAGGACCAGTCGGTGGTTGGGGTCGGGCGGCTCATCGAAAACGATTTTGACCGGGACCCGCTGGACGACCTTCACGAAGTTGCCGGTCGCATTCTCCGGCGGGAACAGACTGAACACCGCACCTGTGCCAGCCTGAATGCTGTCGACATGACCGTCCAGGACGATCCCGGGATATGCGTCCACACGCATGGTGGCTCGCTGACCGGGCCGCATGTGCGTCAACTGGGTCTCCTTGAAGTTGGCAATCACGTACATCTCGTCGGGCACGATGACCAGGAGAGGCTGACCGACATTGACGTACGTTCCTTCCTCGACCGCCTTCCGGGTAACATATCCGGCCGTCGGGGCACGAATCTCCGTATGAGACAACTGCAGACGAGCCTCTTCGACGGCCACCTGTGCCTCTGCCGTTTTGGCGCTCAGCGCAGCTAGGTGTCTCTCGGCCGCGCTCAGACTGGCTTTCGCCGCCCGTGCGGAAGCCTGACTGTGCTCCAGAGCCTGTTGCGTGATGGCGCCTTGTTTGGCGAGTTGTTCGTTGCGCTGGAGGTCCTGCTGCTGTCTTTCCCATTCGGCCCGGGCCGCCTCGACATTGGCTGATGCCTCCTGCTCGTCGGCCCGTGCCGATTGAACGGCGGCCTCCTCTTTGGCCAGGCGGACCCGGTAATCGCAGGGGTCCACCTCGGCGAGCAGGCCGCCTTCGTCCACGTGCCGGTTTTCCGCCACGTACACGCGCACAATATTGCCGGAAGTCCGGGCGCTGACGAATATGGGATGGCCTTCGACATACGCATTATCCGTGGATTCATAGAACCTCGAGCGCCAGTAGTAGTAGGCGCCCGCGGTGACACCGGCGAGCAGCACGACCAGGCCGACAAGAACAATCAGGCGGCGCCGGCCCCGGGCCGGGGGCTTGCCTTTCTCCCGATCGGAAGACTCGCCGTGTAGCTGCGCCATGGGTGATCTGCGATGGCGACGCTGCTGTGCGGGCGACAACTCCGCCCCTGAGGCAAGTGAAAATCAGGGCGAAGGCTTTCGGATCGCCTGCGATGTATATTCTTCCCGGCCCGTGACTCGCAGGCCCATGCCGGCCAGCGCCCTGCAAGTGCCCTCCGTGTCCTCGTGGACGATGCCGTGGATTCCCATGCCGCCGGCCACGTCCATGAACATCGGACGGTCGTCGATGTAGGCCGCCTGCTCCGGCGCGACCTGGGCGACATCCAGGGCCAGCCGGTAGATATCCGTGTCGGGCTCTCGAAACCGCACGAAACACGACGAGACAAAGAATTCGATGAGATCGGCCAGACCGAATCTTTGAATGCGATAGATATTCAGCTCGCGTCCTTCATTGTTGATCGCGCCGACTCTCAGCCCGTTGGTGTCAGCGATCCGCTTGAATGTCTGTGCGTTCTCGTCCAGAGGCTGTGACTGGCTGAACATGAACTCTCGGAACTGCTCGACGGTAAAGTCTCTCTTACGGCTGAAGACCACTCGCCTGAGGTACTCGTCCAGCGTGATCAAACCCCGTTCGTAGGTGTCGAAAGTCATCTGGTGTCGCTCGTTCAACTCGTCGTAATCGAGTCCGAACCGCGCGGCGGCCCGCCGGCGGATGTCGTGGTCCCAACTGTTCGTCAGCAGGACGCCGCCAATATCCAGGAACAGTACCGTGATATTTGTAGACTTGCCCATCGCATCCGCTGCACCGCATGCTCGGCGATCAGCTCCGTCATGGGGATTCCCCACGACGGGGGCTTGCCTCCCGTGCGGAAATACATCTCCTTGAAGGCAATCTTCATCGCGTAGTACACGTATCCCATTTTGAAGACGCTGATGTTGCCGCCGTACCAGGCGTTGGTATGAATATAGAAAGCCCGATGGTGGCCCATCTCGCCCATGCAGATGATCTCCGGCTGGAACGGCTGGTCGGCTTCCTCGGCACTGAGACGGCCGATGTCTTTGGCAATCTGTCGGGCCACGATGCTGGCCTGCTGGTGCCCGTGGGCGCCGAGCTTCGGGACCGTCAGGGCCGCACAGTCGCCCACGGCAAACACATTCTGATCGTCCGTGCATCGCATCCTCTCATCCGTGACCGCGAATCCGACCTCATCCGCGACCGGTAGATCCTTGATGACCCGATGCGGCACCCAATCGGGGAATATGATTTTCAGTTCCGCCTCCACGCTGTCCCCGCTGGCGAACTCGATCCCCTCGGCCGTGATGCGCCGGATGTCCTCGGTGCTGTTCTTGTATCCGAAGCCCATTTCTCCGGCCATGTCGAGGAACTCATGAGCAATCTGCGCGCCGGCATCTTCGGCGATCATTTCGGCGGGAGTAAACAGTGTAATCGTCTCCGGCCCACCCAAGTGCCGGTCCTGGAGCCAACTCGCCAGGACAAGTGCGATCTCCAGCGGCGGACCCTCACAGGCCGATTCGGAGATCGGCAGCCAGTCGGGACGGCCCCGGTTGCCCTGGTGGAATCGTGCCGAGCCAATGGCGACCGGCCCGCCCCGGTAACCGCCGTCGTCCAGATAGACGCGCAGCTTGTCTCCATAGTAGCTGTCGGAAAGCGTCTGGCCGTAATCCCCGAAGCCCTCGATCCGGTCATACGCGAGCCGGGCCCCCAGAGCGATGACCAGGTAATCGTATCCGATGCGCTCGGTCGCGGCGCCCAGCCGTTCGGTCGGGACGTAGGAGACGCTCTTACCGTCAAGGTCGATCCCGGTGACCTCCGCCTGGATGAAGTCGATGTCGTCGCGGCTCAGGATATGATGGATCGGCATGTGCACGGAGTCTTCCGGGTCCCGGTTCGCCATGACCTCGATGGGGATGTTCGGCACGAAGATCAAATAGGGCTTGCGATCGATAAGCGTCATCGACACGGCGTCCCCACAGTATTCGCGAATGAACCGTGCCGCCGTAAGACCCCCGAAATTCCCGCCCAGAACAAGCACGCGTGGTTTGTTTTTGCTTCCCATTTTTGCATCCTTTCCTCGATGTTCAGGTCTGAGTGACTCGACTTGTCGGCAGTACCCAGACCACAGCATGGCGACACCGATGCGAAGCGAGGGTATCGGCGCGCGGTCACCTCACCGTGTTCGCGAGGCTCTCGATGAGGCGGATCACGGGGCCGGGGTATACGCCGACCCCGATCAGCAGGACTGTAAGCACCGTTAACAATCCTCCCGTCAGAACCGAATTGACGCGCGGCTGCAGGGGCACACTTGGCGGCCCCTGTGGCATACTCCCGACCGGCTCATAGATGACGACAACCACGCGCAGGTAGTAGAACAGCGCCAGCACGCTGTTTGCCACAAGAATGATGACTAACAACCACAGGCGCGACTGTACGCCCGCGAGCAACACGTAAAGTTTTCCCAGGAATCCCGCCGTTAGAGGAATCCCGGCCAGCGAGAACATCATCAAGG
>CAYFUB010000412.1:0-3863 GCA_964346195.1 uncultured Pirellulales bacterium | reverse complement strand
AGGTCGATGCTTTCTATTACTATGTCGAGTACGTCGAGCTCGACAAGCTCCCCGAAGATAAGGGGCGGTTCTGCGCCTGGTACAATCACGAGCTGACCGAGGCGTTGCCTGATGGCGAGAACGAATGGTCGCTGCTGGGCCCCCAGGGCCAGAACCCACGCGGCGAGCGCAACTACCTGATCGCGGACATCAACGGCAAGGGCCATTTCGTGGGCGTCAATTATTACGTGCATTGCCCGACGCCCGTCTGGTACGGCGAGGGGGACGATATGATTTTCATCGACGGGTCGGAGATGCCCACCCTGCACGGCACGGGGACTGAGGACTACTTCAATACCTCCTGGTGTCCCAAGACCCTGTACAGCCACCCGTATTTCGGCTACCCCCGCGTCAACGACGACGTCGGCTGGCTCGGCCGGACCCATCTGTACCGGTTCCACATCAGCGACCCGCTTTACTTTGACAAATCGCTGAAGTTCACCATCGAGCACGGCCACAACAACTGCCTGACGCTGGACCTCGCCAGCGTCGCCTACTGGTACCAGGCCCCGCCCCTGAGCAGGCTGGCTCCCCTGCCGGACAAGGAAGCGCGCCGGCCCAAGGCCTTCATCGGCGCGCCCGACATGCACAAATGGCGAAACGAATGGCGCAAGAACCACGGCAACGATGACCAGTTGTGGGGCAACGAGAAATAGGCTCGCCACGATTTTGTCATTCCTGCGCAGGCAGGAATCCAGACACCCTACTCAGGAGAATGACGCCGCAGCCATAGGCACTTGCACTTCGCGGTCGGCTGGACCCCTGCCTCCTTGGGGCAGCTTCGCTTCGCTCCGCCGCAACCAAAATCGACTCGCGCGGAGACGCTGAGGCGCGGAGAAAAGCATGATGGAAACGTGTGTTGGACTTTGCGTCCCCGCGTCTCTGCGCGCAACATAATTCTTTTTGTTCCGAGGACTTGCACCATCGTCGTGGAAAATGCTTGCTGAAAAAACAAGATGTCGCGCCTTTGCAGTGCAGGGGTGACAAATGTACGCACAGCAAATCCGACAGTTACAGCGAGTCCCGGGCGTCTGCCCATTCCATTAGGGGCTCCTGGGCGCGAGCAGCGTCAGTACGATGGATCGATATCCATCTGGATGCCATGCTCCACGCAATAGGCGCGGATCTTCTCGATCATGACGCGGCCGTACTGGTCACATTTCGCCTGCCCGACGCCCTTGACATCGAGAAAACGCTGTAAAGTCGAGGGTCGGCGGCGTGCCATGTCGCGTAGGGCCGCATCGCCAAAGATGACATAGGCGGGGACTCCACGTTTATACGCCAGCGTAGCCCGCAACTTGCGCAGCGTCTCAAAGAGCCCCTTGTCCACGCCTTCCCAAGACTCCGTGGCCACCTTGGCCTTGCGCTCGCGTTCGCGCTTCTGCGCCGGTCGCAGCAAGCGGGGAACCAACTCACCCTTGAGCACCCGGCGACCCTCCGGCGTGACGGCCAGCACGTTGTATTCGCCGGTCTTTTCCACGAAACCCTGGCCCGCCAACTGCTCGATCCAGTCGTGGACGGCGTGCTGGTCGTGCTCGTTGAGCAGCCCGTACGTGCTGAGTTCGTCGTGCCCGTTCTGGAGGATGCGCTGGTCGCGCGAGCCGGTCAGCACCCCGGCCGTGTAGCCGCCGCCGAAGTGCTGGCCCAGACGTAGAATACAAGATAGGATTTTCTGGGCCGTCACCAGGGCATCGTCGATGGTATCCACGTGTCCCAGGCAGATGTCGCAGCCACCGCAATCGGGCCTGCCGAGCGATTGCCCGAAGTATTCGAGGATGGTCCGCCGCCGGCAGAGGCCCGCCGTACAATAGCCGTACATCCGGCTCAGCTTGGCCAGAGCGATCTCCTGCGCCTGCGGGTCCATGTCGCGCATGAGGGTCTTCCAGACGCCGTAGTCGCCGCCCGAATGGAACAGGCAGCATTCCGCCTCCAGCCCGTCGCGCCCGGCCCGTCCGCTTTCCTGCTGATAGTGCTCCAGCGACTTGGGCATGCCCGCGTGCATCACGTAACGCACGTTGGATTTGTCGATTCCCATGCCGAAGGCAATCGTGGCAACGATGATATCGATTTCTTCGGCCACGAAAGCGTCCTGGTTCTTCTTGCGGGCCTCGTCGCTCATGCCGGCGTGATACGGCGCCACGCGGTAGCCTTTGCCCTTCAGCGTCGCGGCCATCTCATCCACGTCGCGGCGGCGGATACAGTAGATGATGCCCGATTCGTCGCGGTGGCGGTCGAGGGTGTCGCACACCTGCTTGACGATGCGGTTGCGCGGCTGGACCTTGTAGATGAGGTTGGGCCGGTCGAAGGAGCCGACCAGCATGGCAGGTTCTTTCAGGCGCAACTGCTCGGCGATATCGAGTCGCACCTGCTCCGTCGCCGTGGCGGTGTAGGCGCCGATAGTCACGTTCGGAAACATCTGGCGCAGCGCGCCGAGCTGACGATACTCCGGCCGGAAATCGTGGCCCCACATGCTGATGCAGTGGGCCTCATCGATGGCGATGAACGACAACTCCAGGGAACGCAGGAGACCGCCGAACCCGTCGGACACCAGCCGCTCCGGCGATACGTACAACAGCTTGAGCTGGCGTCTGCGAAGCCGCTCCAAGGCGTTGTCGCGTTCCGCCGGCTCCAGAGAGCTGTCGATGCGCGCCGCGGCCACGCCGCACTCGGTCAGGGCGTCCACCTGGTCTTTCATCAGGGAAATCAGGGGAGACACCACCACGGCCATGCCGGACGCGGTAACGGCCGGCACTTGATAGCACAACGATTTGCCCCCGCCGGTGGGCAGGACCACAATCACGTCCCGGGCGTGGCAAAGGTGAGCCATCGCCTCTTGCTGCAAAGGCCGAAACTCCCGGTATCCCCAGTATTTCTCCAAGGCCTCTGTGAGTCGCTCAGCCAATTTCCGCCGCCCGCAGGATCTATGATTTTCTATTTACAATTTACGATTTGGCGCGCCGCTCGCCGTAAACAGCAAATGGCCCCTGCCAGCATACTCATTGCACAGAAGCCGCCGGATGACGTATAAATGACAAATAGTAAATCGTCAATGGTAAATGGTCAATACACAAGGGGTCCACCATGGATAAGCTATGGAACAACCTCAAAACCACGCTGCTGATGGGCACGCTGATGGGCTTGTGCCTGGCGGTCGGCTACCTGATCGGCGGGCAGGCAGCGCTGCTGCCGGCGTTGATTATCGGCGGTGTGATGAACCTGTTCGCGTACTATTTCAGCGATAGGATCGCCCTGGCGACGATGCGCGCCACGGAGGTCTCGCAGGACGACGATCCGGCCCTTTGGGAGACGGTCCAGCGGCTCTCTCAGCGCGCGGGCCTGCCGATGCCGCGCGTGTACGTCTCGCCTGCGGCGGCGCCCAACGCCTTCGCCACCGGTCGCGGACCGCGCCACAGCGCCGTGTGCGTGACTGAGGGCCTGCGGCAGATGCTCAGCCGCGATGAGCTGGAGGGCGTTATTGCGCATGAGCTATCCCACATCACGCACCGGGATGTTCTCATCAGTACGATTGCGGCCATCATGGCGGGAGCCATTACCTGGCTCACCTACATGGCCTTCTGGGGCGGCCGGGACCGGCGCGCCAACCCGTTGGTCACTCTGCTGATCCTGATCTTCGCCCCCCTGGCGGCCGGTTTGATACGGATGGCGATCAGCCGCTCCCGCGAGTTCGAGGCGGACCGGCGCGGTGCCGAACTGGCGGGCAGCCCGCGCGGCCTGGCACGCTCGCTGCAGAAACTGGAAGCCGCCAATCGGCGGATTCCCATGCGGGTCCCGGATGGCCAGAGCAGCCTGTTCATCGTCCAGCC
>CAYFUB010000411.1:0-1904 GCA_964346195.1 uncultured Pirellulales bacterium | reverse complement strand
TACACAGAAGGGCTGTGGGACAGGGCCATAGCTTACCTGGCGGGTGGTGAGAGCCCAGAATATACGGCCGCCGATGTCGAAAAGCTCCTGGCCGGTGTGCCGTTTTCTGGCCAAACAATCGGACTCGAGGCCGCGGGTTCCGGCTACAACCTTTTTGAGGACTTTCCGGTGTCCCCGATCCCGGTTCACTTCTTTGCCGGCCGGCACGACCATGAAACACCTAGCGAATTAGCCGAAGAATACTACAACTTCCTGGAAGCCCTGGCCAAAAGCTTTACCTGGTTCGAGGATTCAGCCCACATTATGATCTGGGATGAGCCGGACAAAACGGCCCAGGAACTGATCAGGATAAAGAATGAAACCCTGAATCCCTGATCAACCCCTTGCCAGGCATCCGATACTAGACCTGTCAGGTCCTCCGACGAAAGGTCAAACCTGGCAGGTCTCTGCCGGGCACGAACATCACGGCTCTCTTGCCTGAGTCCGAGATCATCCTAGTACACTTTGGCGTAAATAGCCCTGTAGCTAGTCTCGCTTCTGAAAGCTAGAGATCTATTTGCGCCGTCATGTACTAGCCAATGGGGAGACTCTGCTTTGACCGCACCCCGTCGGCCGTCGGCCTCTTGGACGACCTGGGGTTCCGGAATTGAAGATGCGGAGGCACAAGAAATGAGATACACAACTATAGCCTTCAATCGCTCATTACTCACCCTCGTTTTCGTCGCCCTTCTGGCATTACTGTTGACAGCCTGCGGCGGCCAAGAGGAAGCCCCGATCACCGTGCCCGCAGGGGCGCAGGCCGGGGACCTGGTGGGTCTGGAAGCCTGCATGTATGAAGCAGGCGACATGGAATACGCGGCCGATTGCGGCACGCTGGTCGTGCCGGAGAACCGCGGCGCCCCCAATTCGCGGCTGATCGCCCTACCGGTTATCCGCATCCGCGCCACTGGACATAACCCCGCCGACCCCATCTTCTACTTCACGGGCGGGCCGGGGTCGTCTAATATGCATTTCCAGTACCTGGAGGGCCTGGTTGAAGATCACGACTTTGTGCAGGTTGGGTATCGAGGCGTGGACGGCTCGGCGGTGCTGGACTGTCCAGAGATCAGCGACACGATCAAGAACGCGCCCGGCGACATGTTGAGCGATGCAGCCCTGGAGAGCTACACCGGCGCCGGCGCACGCTGCGCCAGGCGGTTGAGAGACGAGGGTGTCGATCTGGCCGGCTACACCCTCACCGAGACCAACGACGACGAGGAGGCCGCCCGCGTCGCACTGGGCTATGGCCGCATCAACCTGCTCGGCGGCAGCTATGGCACGCGCCTGCAGATGATCTATGCCTGGATGTATCCCGACAGCCTGTTTCGCGTGGCCATGCTTGCCGTCAACCCGCCCGGTCACTTTCTATGGGAAGCCGAGGCCATCGACGCGCAGATTGAGGACTATGCGGGGCTGTGCGCGCTAGACGCCGAATGCCGCGCTCGCACCGACAACCTGGTCGCGACGATGCGCAAGGTGTCCGGCGATATGCCCGACCGCTGGCTGTTCATCCCCATCGACGAAGGCGGCGTGAAGCTCATCACCTTCGTCATGATGATGGAATCAATCCAGCCCCCGGGCGTGCCAGTCCCACTGTCCGGGCCCGCGGCAGTCGACATGTGGCTGGCCGCCGAAGAGGGCGATGCCAGCGGGATGGCGCTGGCGTCGCTAAGTCGCAATTTGTTCCTGCCGACCATGTGGTCCGCCTGGGGTGAGGGCCTCTCATTGGCGGCCAGCGTTGACGACTACTATGACCCTGCCCGCGATTACCGGACTGAGTTAGACCCGCCGGATTCCATTCTTGGCTCGCCGGCGTCGCTCTTGCTGTGGAGCATGGGGCCAGAGTGGCCGACCAACTTGATCCC
>CAYFUB010000410.1:0-8070 GCA_964346195.1 uncultured Pirellulales bacterium | reverse complement strand
GCTATGGACAAGAGGCACCTTCCCTTCGCGGCCAGATGTCTCGACTGCGCTGACGCTTCGCTCGACATGACAGACTAGGCAAGATATCTGTATTACCTACAAACATGACACGCACCCGTTGCGGGGGTGCGGCCGGCATTCGGCGGCGGATTCCGATCCCTTCTCTCTCCCTATCATTTCGACCAGAGACCGAAGAACCTGCCCCGTTCGGCTGCGCACAGGGCAGACTCTGAGCGTAGTCGAATGGGCCGGAGTGAAGAGGGTTGGGCTCCCAAAACGCAAAATAGCGCGTTTTGGCGACCCTTCCCAAACGCACTGCGTCGTGTTTGGGGTCCCAGACGCGAAGCGTAGCGGAGAGCCCGCCCCGGCACGGGCCACGAAGGAGCGACACGCCAGACTCGCAGCCAGATGTCTCGCGGTCCCCAAACGCATCGTTTCGCGTTTGGGGGGCCCCCTCGACTGCGCTTCGCTCAGAATGACATTGCCGTCTTGAGGTAGTCTCTCAGTGGTATCCGGCGCCGGGGTAGAGGAGGTTCAGGGCCAGGGCTTGGACGACCGGCAGGATGAAGCCGACCAGGTTCCAGGCAATGATCAATCCGATGACGGGCGCGGCCGGCTGGGCCATGAGGTCCCGATAGCGCTGGGCGGTGCCCTCGTCGAGCAGCAGCGTCAACACTTCACTGCCGTCGAGCGGAGGCACCGGCAGCAGGTTGAAGACCAGCAGGATCAGGTTCAGGGAAAAGAGGATGCTCACGGCGACAGCCGCACCGGCGGCCGGGCCGGAGGATTGTGCCACCGTCGCCTGTGTCCAGGTGGCCTCCTGCGGGGCGGCAAAGACGCCAAACAGGATGCCGGCGCGGATCAACAGGGCCGCCACG
Organism: uncultured Pirellulales bacterium; assembly: GCA_964346195.1. Taxonomy (GTDB): domain Bacteria; phylum Planctomycetota; class Phycisphaerae; order Sedimentisphaerales; family Anaerobacaceae; genus PLanc-01. The sequence continues at coordinate 7,192 of CAYFUB010000410.1, read as the reverse complement.
ACAATGAGCAGGAGATTTGCCGCCGGACCGGCCAGGGCCATCAGGGCGGCATTCCGGCGGTTGCGATGCGCCCAGAACGGATTGTACGGAGTGCTCGCCCAGCCGACCATCCAGCCACCCCAGAGAAAAGAGATGATCGGAATGACCGCCATGCCGAAAGGTGACCTGTAGATGTGCGGCAGCGGATCGAGCGTCACCAAGCCGGCGTCGCGGGCCGTCGGGTCGCCGAGTCTCAGGGCGGCCAGACCGTGGGCCGCCTCGTGAAAAGTCACCGAGACGACCAGCACCGCATACCACAACAGTCCAAGTCCTAATTGTTCGACAGGCATCGCTGCGTTCCACAAGGCCCGATAAGACCATCAGCCCGAACCATAACCGATTTGCGCGCACACAGCAACCGCGACCGTCCGGGGCCGGGCAGAGGGGGTGTACGACAGAACAGTGGCGGTCAGGACAAGAGAGATGTCATTGCAAGGAGGCCGCAGGCCGACGAAGCAATCTCGCCCTGCCAGGGGTTGAGATAGCCGCGCCGGCCTCCGGCTGGCTCGCAATGACATGCAGGGCACTTGCCACAAATTTGTCGTAAATTCGGCAGAGGTGTCTGTGCAGGTCTTAGGGCATTGAGGATGGGTAGCAGTGGCAAGCGCAGGCTTGCCGCTGGTTCCGCTTGGGGTCCCCAAGCGTGATGTATCGCGTTTGGCGCTGCCACCCGTCGGGGACAGGCAGGGAAATCTGCTCGCGCATGAAACGCGTGTCCTGCTGATAACCGACGTTGGAACTCCGACACTCCGGACGCGGGGCCGGCGGCTCAGGACAGACTCGGTACTACTATCCGCAAAGCCTCGCGCCTGTGCGTCAGCAGCCCACATTATGGGACGGGCGCGCCGGGCGCAGAGGCCCCGCAGGATGGAAACCCGGCAGCGACGTTGGCGCGCGAAGGTCTATAAGATTTGGCCTCATGTGAATTTTGTGGATGGTCGATTCATACAGTATATTTTAGAAGACCCCCTTACGCAGGGTATTCTCTGCTCCGACGGGAGCAAGGGCGGATAGCGCGGATTGCCGGTGCCAGCCCGGAGAAACAGGCAATTGCGGATGTAGCCTTGGGAGGTTGCTATGAGTGAGATCGTCATGCTCCAGGGGCATGAATCGCAGACGGTGCTTCAAACGGTCGTTCAGGCCCAGTCACCGGCCATCATGTCGTACCTGTCGAGAGACAAGTGGCATGTGGCGAAGGTGGTCATGACGGAGCTGGGGGCCAACCGGTTGCACGTCGAAGGTTGCCATGCCTCGGGCAAGCACCATCCCATCAACATCCAGATCGGCCAGCCCGTCGGTCTGAGTTTCAAGCACGCCTACGGCAAATTCGTCTTCGACACGACGGTGGTGAGCCTCGAACCGTCCTCCAACCCGGATGCCGGCGGGACCATCGTCCTGGCCGTACCGGATCGCATCGGCGTGGTGCAACGCCGCAGCTACTTCCGCGTCAATGTCCCCAAGTCACTCAAGGTCAATGTGGTCTTCTGGCATCGCACCGGCAAACGCTCCTCGAAGGAGCGAGCACACACGTATTACGAGGGCAGGCTGATGGACATCTCCGCGGGCGGCGCGCAGTTGGTCGTCCCCCTCAAACGAGCCGGAAGTGAGAACCCGGGGGCGGCCGCGGAAACGGAATTCCGCAAAGGCCAGTTCATGGGCATGCGGTTCACGCCGCTGCCCTATGAGACCCCGCTGATGTTCAACGCCCAGGTCCGCAACATTCTGCCGACCGCCGACGGCATGGGCTTGTGCCTGGGCCTGCAGATCGTGGGCCTTGAGGCCAGCGACGAAGGCCGGCAGACCCTGTCGCGTCTGGCCGCGGTGGTGGACCGCTACCATCAGATCAACCAGTCGAGTCCCGAAGTCCAGAGCGCGGGGATGACCGTTCCTTCGGAAAGCCAATCTTCTCACGTCCCGGCCGGAGCCTCGTGACGGGCTCACAGGTCTTCAGGAAAACGATGCGCGCCCCGATCCGGGGCAACGGTGGCCGTCGTATCCGGCACCGGGGACAGAGGCCGGATGCGTCTGCGCGCGGCTTTGTAGTAGAGCCACTTCACGAGACTGCCGCCGGCAAAGAGGCCGAAGACGAGCACGAGGGCCGTTTGAAGGTTCCCCCACATGGCCAATCCCAGCAGGAACAGTAATCGAATGAGGTAGCCGAAAGGCTTCTTGCCGGTCAAATAAACGTTCAGCAGATGCGGGTACCGGACGCGGCTGACCATAAGGATAGCCATGCCAAGCGTCACGAACGGCAGGAGGTATATCAACAGGTCGAGAGTCGGGACCTGTTCCTGATGGAAAATGACCAGGCTCACCACGACCCCGGCGGCCGCGGGACTGGGCAGACCGACGAAACTCATGTGGGCCGCTTCGTTCTCCTCGTTCTCCACATTGAAGCGGGCCAGCCGGATGGCCGCACAACTGATATAGGCCAGGGCGGCCAGCCAGACGAACCGGTGCAGAAGACCCCCCCAGAGAACCGTGCCCAGGTTCAGCTTGCTCTCCACGAGCTTGAACATGAGAAACGCCGGGGCGACGCCGAAGCTGAGCAGATCGCAAAGGCTGTCCAACTGGCCGCCAAAACTGGAGGTGCTCTGGCTCATCCGGGCCAGCCGGCCGTCCAGCATATCGGCGATCATGGCGACCAGCACCAGGTAACCCGCCACGGCGAAATAGGACCACTCCCGGGACTGCGCCTCGACCGCTTTGCTCGCGAGAATAATCGCGGTGAAACCGAACACGCCGTTGAGAATCGTGATCAGCGAGGGCAGAACGGTGATGTATCTGACACGATGCTTTCGCACCCGTCGAAACAGCCGCCCTTTATTCGGCCTGGGCTTTCGCCATTTGCCACTTGTCATTGAATCTGCACCGTTCATCGTCTGTAACCAGGCGGCGCATGGGACCTGTCCCGTTTCATGAGAGCCTGTACCGCGCCAATGGGGTCACCCCCGCTTTGACTTTATCTCCGATCCGGACCGTGCATTCTATCTGTTCGCCGGCGGGCAAATAAAGTTCGGTCCGGGACCCGAATTTAATCATGCCGAAGCGCTCTCCCCCGGCAAGCTGCTGTCCCTCCCGCGCGGCACAGACGATGCGCCGGGCGATGGCGCCGCTGATCTGCCGGACGATGAGCCGGTCCTGCGGCCGGCTCGTTCGCACCAGCAGCAGACTGTTGGATTCATTGACCTTGCCGGCCAGCGGGCTCATGGCATTGACGTACCGGCCGGGCCGGTAGGCAATCCGCTCGACCCGCGCCGCGCAGGGGGCGCGATTGATATGGGTATCGAAGATGCTCAGGAAGATACCGACCCGCAGGGCCGGCCCGCCCATGAACTCCGTCTCTTCTACAGTCGCTATGTCGGCAATGGTGCCGTCCGCCGGCGCCAACAGCAAGGTATCATCCTCGGGCGTCTGGCGGTGCGGGTCCCGAAAGAACATCAAGGCCCACGCCAGGACGACGGCCAGCACGCTCTCCGCCAGAAGGACCGCCCACACCGGCGCCCGGGCCGGCCCGAGCAATCCGACGACAGCCATCAGCACCGCGACGGCCGCGGGATAAATGAACACCTGCGGCAAGCCGTATTTGGTCAGTGGAATTCGCATACACCCCATATGATAGTCGGCAGGGACGGCGGAATCAATAGCGCAGTGTGAACGGTCGGGACGAATTTGCGGGGCGCGATCCGGCTTTAGCGGCGGTGGAGGAGGAATATGGCCGACCTCCGCCAAGTCGGCCATATAGGGGACCAACGGCAGATCATCAGTATCCGGCCGGATACCCGTGGGGCTGACATTTCCCCCGACGACGCGTGTTCGCTACTAGGGACGCTGCAGAAACCAAATCGTTACAGATTTTCCTCAAGTTCCGCCAGGATGGTCCGCAAGAACCGCCCCCCATGCCAAAGGCCGGACCCGAAAGTCCGGCCTTTTTTCCTCGACGATCCTCCAGCGCCCCGCACGGGGATGCACGCTTCAGTCGGGGCGAACGAATGGCGTCTCCAGACGCTGCTCAATCCAGCGCCGGTCGATGCTGAACCCATACTGATCGTGGCTCATCTCGCCGCCATGGTCCTTCTCCAGAGCTTGCCCGTAGAGGGCCTGGGCCTGGGCCCGATGCCCGAGCAGGTCCAGGATGTGCCCCTGCCAGACCAGTGCAGCGACGAGATTCAAATGGAGGGGATCATCCTGGAACAGGCTCCCGGCCTGTTTGAAGGCCTCCAGTCCCTCCTGATAGTATTTCCCATCATAGAGGGCCAGACCCAGCTTGAGCCAGTCATCCCCGTTCGCGCAATTGCCGGCCCGGGCTTTTTCGAGCAGCAGCAGGGCCTGCGCGCCGGCGCCCGTGTACGGCAGTTCCTCAATCGCCCGGCTCAACTGCTGTGCCGGTGACAGGAGTGGGACAGGAAGGGACTCGGCCTGCGGCGTGAACTGGACTTTGCCGGAGCCGGCGAGCCACTGCTCCCAGGCGGCGATAGCCTGCTCTTTCTCGTCAGCACCCGCGTTCGGGTCATAGCCGAAGTTCTGGCCCGTCACGAGCCGCAGCCGGTTGATCATCATCACGATGCTCTGCTCTCTCGTCGGTCCCGGATGGCAGCCCTGCCGCATACCGTCGGCGATGATAAGCGGGTCGTCAACCAGCTCGAACAGACTTGCGGTCCCGGCGCTGCGCAGCCCCTCGACCATCTTCGGCAGCGCTTTTTCCATATCCAGCCGGGCCATGTCGGTCATTCCTTTGGCTTGATAGGCCATGCCCCTGGCCAAATAGTACGAGGGGATGCTCCAGCCATCCTCGGCTATCATGTCAATGACCCTGGAGAGACGGTAAATGGCCTGGTCATAGTCACCCGCCCCCTGAAGGGCCTGGCCCAGCCACAGCCAGGCCCAATTCCGCCTGGGCGAGAGCTCTACGGTTTTCGTGAGAAGTTCAATAGCCCTGGCGTGATCGCCCGCGGCGAGCGCACGGCGGCCGTCCTCGAAACAGGCCTGAGCGATCTTGCCCTGTTCCCGCTTCCGTTCCTCGTCGAGCATCCACTGCGGCTTGGACGCGGGTTTCGCGCCGGGTCGTTTATCCACCACGACGGCACCGGTGGGAATCACGATCTCGAAGGCGCCCTCCGGGGGCTCCTCATAGCTGATTTCGTAATCCGCGCAAGCGATGGGCAGCTTCGTTTCCGGGTCGATGTAGATATCCGTATCGTTAAGCACCCAGCGCAGATGGTGTGCCAGCCGGCCCTGGTAGCGGACGTTTTCCTGAACCGTGTAGTAGTCGGCGCCCCCTTTCGCAATATCCTCGAACCACTTGCCGGGGGCGTAGTGCCACGTATACGTTTGCTCGTTCGGGTCGTACAGCTCTGCTGTATTCTTGTCCTCGGCCGAATGGTAAACCATGACCGTCCGGCGGTCGTCCACGACGTAGAAGGACTTGGACGGTGTATCCTGCCGATACCGGGCCTGGTAGCCGTCGGGACCGATCTCGACCCATCTTTCGTCCCGCAGATTGCCGGCCTGGTCCCGCTGCACGAGGTGCATGTACCGGACGTTGCGAAGGGCCTCGACCGTCTGATCGATGGCGTAGGCCCGGGACCCGGACCAGTCCAGGAAGCTGCCCGCAATAATGCCCGCGACAAAGACTGCCGCCGCGGCGAATCTTGTAGACCTGTTCATAATGAATCTCCTCAAAATGAGTCGAATCTTCGGTTGATGGTTTTCGCGCGCCGATCCGACCGGCCCCGTGCGAATGCGGGCCATCACCGCCCGAGTGAGCGAGTCGTCCGCGCCGATGGCCCGGCCCAGTTCTTCAAGCCTTCTCTCAAGATCTGTTTCCGGAGGCATCTCTATGGTTCCCCTAACAGGTTCCGCAGGCGTCGGTGGGCCCGGGACAGTTGCTTGGTGACTGTTCCCACGCTTCGGCCGGCCATGCTCGCGACTTCCCGGACCGTGTGGCCGCCGAAGTAGCGCAGCATCACGACCTGTCGCTCGCCGCCCGGCAGTTGCATCACGGCAGCCAGGAGTCGCTGTTTATCTTCGTCGAGCTGCCCGTTGTGGCTCGCCGCAGGCTCATGGACCCCGGTTTCCAGCGGCAACTCGTGCGACCGTCGTGCCACGGCGTCCAAAGCACACCGATGCGCGATTTGCATCAGCCAGCCACCGAACGCCGCCGGCTTGTGCAGCGAGCCCAGGCGCCGGTAAGCCCGGAGGAACGACTCCTGCGCTACGTCGCCGGCCAGCTCACGGTCCTTCACGATATGCAGGGCCGTCGCCCGGACCGGCCGCTCATAGCGCCTGACGAGCAGTTCAAACGCCTGCTCCCGACCGGCCAAAGTGTCCTTGATCAATTCCGCATCGGACTGCACGCTCAAATACCTTTCTATCGAAGCGCTTCTATTCTAAAGAGCGGCTCGCCCGCCACTATGCGACCGGGAGACCCAAATTTCACGGAAAAATCGCTCCCGGAAGCAAGACCCTGCCCCGGCAGCGGTCCCGGAACGCACTCGCACCCCGTCCGTATAATCGGTGGAATCTCCCTTGACTTTGGCGGGGAAAGTGTGTATTTTCCTGCGTTTCCCAAAGGCGGGGAAAGTACGGTCTTGTATCGCGCCCTCGCAGAAGGTTGGTGCCACGTTTGTAAAGGAGAATTGCAGAATGAAAGTGTCAGCAGTGAAAATGAGCGGTAGCAAACGCAGACCTGCGGTCGGGCCCGCGGGGGTCCGGGTCAATGCCGCAGGCTATCTGGAACGCGGCTGGGTGATCGCGAACCATAAACTGGTGTCCTTCCACGCCGCCTTCATTTCGTCGATCCTCAGCCTGCCGGCCGCCGAGTTGACCCAGCGGGCCGCCGAAGGCCAGAACATCAAATCTGTGGTGCTGAACTTCATGTTCGCGCCGTGGCACATAGAAGTGTGGATTTCGCTGGCCATTCTGTATCTGTCGTGGCACATCGCCATCGCCATCCATGAAATGGGGCACTTCCTGACCGCCGCGAAGCTGACGGCCTTGAACAAGGACTCGCAGGAGAAGGCGGACGCCGCCCGGCAGAGCGGCAACAAGGCCGGCTGGTACGCGCAGATGCTCCTGTTGATTCCCTGGGGCAAGTTCTATGGCGTCAAGAAAGAGAATGGTAACTTTGCCCCCGACGCCCCGTATAACCTGG
>CAYFUB010000409.1:0-16720 GCA_964346195.1 uncultured Pirellulales bacterium | reverse complement strand
TGTGAAAATACTGCGCGGGAGACGTGAATCGGGGAAGCCGTGCAGATAGAAAGGCGGCGGACCAGCTCCCAGCTCTCGAAAGCAACGGCTGGTCCGCCCGACTGAGCCAAAAAGACTCTCTCTTTGCCTTTTTGGTTGTCGATCCCTTTCTATCCCATTGACGGTGGCATGTCAAGCTTCTTCTCCATTCACGGCGCAAGAAATCCGCCCATGTAGCAGCAGGACCGCCGTGCGTCCCACGGACGGATCACGACCGGATTCGGTGGCGTTACAACCGGGGGCAATTGTCCGCACGGACGAACCGCGCAGAGAAAGCTGCACGAGGCACGGATCTGCCTGCGGTTTCATCGGAGAGTTTTGCGTCTGCCGAGGCTGATCGGGAAACCACACCTCCGCTCGATAGACGGCAACCAGTGGCTACTCTGGATCCAATAGTACCCACTGTCGCAAGGAAGGCCACGAAGCTGCTGGAGTGCCGGTGCCGAATGGCATCGACAAAAGAAGGTCGGTTGTAACCGAGGGGAACGGAGTCTGCCCGCCAGAGGGCCGGGTCGTTCAGGAGATGGCCAATGGATTGTGAATCCTGACGTGCCAGCGATAGGAAGCAGGCGAAGACCATCCAACGGACGGGCAGCGACCGGGTCGCCGCTCTGAAGACGAACGACTTCGCCTTACCATCCATTCGCGCATCCATGACGCTCCATCCGACGTGGAGGTTTGTCGACAGCAACAGGTAATGAGAATCGCCGTCAAACGACTGTTCTCATCCCAGCTTCGGATCAACGTGGTCTCGGGAGCGGTAACGGCCATCGTGAGCACGGCGGTCCTGGCGATGGGTTATCCTGTCTACCTGCGCTTTCTTGGCTATGAACAATATGGCGTCTGGCTGGTTCTGACAAGCGTGCTGACATTCGTGCAATTGGGCAATCTCAGCATCAGCTCGGCCGTGGTGAAACTGGTGGCAGAAGAGCACGGGCGGGGCAACAACCTCGGAGTGCAACGTTACATCACCACGGCCTTCATGCTGCTCTGTGTCAGCGGCACGATGGCGCTGGCCGTCCTGTTGGCTCTCAAGAGGCAAATCATCGCTCTGTTCGCGCTGAGCAACGAGAATGCGCAGACAGCCCTGTGGCTGCTACCTTATGCCGGGATCCTCAGCATATACGTTCTCGCCGTCCAGGTATTCGAAGCGGCTCTGTCAGGCCTGGGACGAATGGATTTGGTCAGTTATCGCGGACTGCTCGCCCGTGTCACAAATCTGTGTATCTCTATTGGATTGTTGCGCTTGGGCTGTGGAATCCGCAGTCTGCTTATCGGACGCACAGTTGCCGAGGGGCTCACCCATCTGGCGGTTTTCCTGTGTATTCGGCGTATGACCGATATCCGTATCCTGCAAGTGCCTCGTTTCGACGTACATCGATGCAGACGCCTCTTGTGTTTCGGGGGACCACTTCTGGGAAGCTCACTGCTCAACCTGCTCTTCAGTCCGTTCAATAAATTGATCCTCTCTCGCTACCTGGGCATTGCCAGTGTACCAATCTATGAGATGGCTTTCATGGGAAGTATGCAGATCAAGGGATTAGTCATCGCAGGCCACGTCGCGGTGATTCCGGAGATCAGCAGGGTCGGCGCAGAAATGACTTTGCAGGCGAAAACCAGGATATTGCGGTTATACCACCGTTCCCTGGGACTGATTCTTCTCCTGGGGGTCCCCGCCTATGCGGTCTTGGCGACCCTTGCGCCGGCGATCCTGAGACTGTGGCTTGGGGACCGATTCATCGACACCTTACCGGGGACATTCCGGATCCTGTTGGTGGGCACGTTCATGAGTGTGCTGGGCAGTCCCGCACACTATACTCTCGTGGGTACGGGTCACGTTCATTATACCCTGATGGCCCGTATCGTTCAGGCAATCGCAAACATAGCAGTCATTCTCTGCATCCTGACTGCGTTTCCTGTGACCGTCGCATCCGTGGCTTGGGCCACCTCGATTGGAATGGCGGCGGCGGCGGCTTATCTTGTTCTCAAGAAACGATGCGTCCTGAGCAACGTGTCAACACACTGACGGACATTGAGGCAGCCTTCCGGCTCGCCCGGCCTTCGCTCGCCGGAGGCCGAGGAACGCACGGACCGTTCATGGCAGATCCGCCCAAGGCGGGCATAACTCCATGTTGGACGTGGTATCGGCCAAGATTGCGGACGGCGCCGGACCCGGGGATGAGGGGAGAGCATGAGGGTGGTCCTGTCTTGGCATGTCGATGGTGGCCCGCGCAATCGACTGGCTCGTCCGGCGGCCCTTAAGACGGTCGCAAAGGTCCTGCGAGAAGTGAGCTGACATGCACCTGAAAGCTGATGGCCAAGCTGGTGGAAGCGGTCTTGTAGCTCCGCCAGTGAGTACCAGTGTGGTGATTCCGCTCTTCAACAAACGGAACTGCATTGGACACACCATCCGCTCCGCCCTGAATCAGACGGTTCCATGCGGTGAGATCATTATTGTCGAGGATGGTTCGACAGACGGGGGACACCGCGCGGTGGAGTCCATCAGGGACGCTCGAATCAGGCTATTTCGACAAGAGAATCAGGGACCCTCTGCGGCACGAAACAAAAGAATCGAAGCGGCTCAAGGTGACCTCATTGCTTTCTTGGATGCAGATGACGAGTGGAAGCCATGGTTCCTTGACTCCATATTGCGGTTGTGGGCCAAGTACCCGGAAGCCGGGGCTTATACCGCCGCGTATGAGATTCAGGAACCGGATGGGCACGTATATCGACGCTCATACAGAGAGATCCCACCGCCGCCCTGGGAAGGGATCATTCCCAACTACTTTCGCAGCGCGCTTTGGTACAACCCGGTGTGGACATCCGCCGTTGCCATGCGCACAGAAGTATTCCATAGAGTCGGACGTTTCGTATTGTGCCCTGGTATAGGACAAGATGCGGAGCTCTGGGGGCGGATTGCCTTGCGATACCCCATCGCCTTCACTTGGCGCGTCGGCGCGGTATACCACCGGGGAGCAGAGAACCGTCGCTGCGAGACTGTGTTCACGCACGTATTTGCCTCGGACTGCTTCGAGCAGGCCGTGCAAAGCCAAGCGGTACCGCCGCACATCCTTCCCGACGTTAGGGAGTTCATCGCCAAGGAAAAGTTGGCAGCGGCATCAAGATACATTGTGAGCGGTCAGTCGAGGATCGGCAGGAACCTACTGAAGAACTGCAAGACCCGCCGTTTTCTCAAGCAGAAGCTGTGGTGGTGGTTCTGGAACCGCTCATTGCCGTCTTGTATCATCTGACCCAGTCGCTGGATGCCGCACAACGCGGGAGCTAGTGGTCTCCGCCAGATTTAATGAAACATATGCCTCTGCCGTGCGTACGGGAGTTCATGAGAAAAGCAGTGGCTATTGACCTGAATGAATCCGAACGTCGTCACCTGAAGCAACTCAAGCGAGGACGCCGGGTTTCGGTCCGACTGGCCGAACGTGCGGCGATCGTGCTCTTGGCGGCCGACGGGCTGGAAAACCAAGAGATTGCGGCGAGGTTGGGCATCACACGGCAAGAAGCAGGACGTTGGCGCAGCCGTTACGCCGAGCGTGGGCTGTCCGGCATTGAGAAGGACGCACCACATCCCGGGTGACGGCCGCAAATCGATGAGGTACAGCGTGCCGCCGTGGTCCGCGCTTGTCTCCTCGTAGATCTGGACGTCGGCATCAGTGATGAGATCAAAGCGAGAGACGTCGATGCGCACATGCATGTGGCTGCGTGACAGTGACACCTCACCCGGCATGTTCGGGGGCAACTCCGAACAGGGCAAGCGATACCCTAGCCCGCTCCTGAACCGCGCCTGCGGCCTTGTCCAGAGCCCTGTCTACGGCTTCTGCAATCGCTGCCGGACCGCCGAATCGCTTTGCCTCTTCGGCCGAGGGTTTGATTCGCAGCGACAAGGTCGCACCCGGTGAGCCGATGGACGCATGCGTCATGATTCCGTCGTCCTCCAACAATATCATCGCGACAAGGCAAGACGCCTCGACAGGAACCAGGCCGGTGTCAGCCGGATTGCGGCCGGCTCGCGCCGAGATCAGCTCGAGGATATTCTCCATCGGGATGATGACGCCGAGCGAGGAAAGTGCCAACGCGTCTTGCCCCAGGCGACCCGCGACCTCTTTTCTAATTTCTTCCCCAATGCGTTGCTCACTGCGCAGTGCCTCCGGGTCCCAGCGCTGAAGGCATCGGAATATCCCAAGCAGCTTAGCGGAGTCCGCCTCCGCGCCGATTTGTTCTGCCTCGGCCGCCACCTTTCGGACCAGTTGCCGGTCACCGACGAGTATGCCTCCTCGGGGACCGTACTTGCCTCGCTTGTCCGAGCTAGTGATCACTAGGTCCGCCCCGAGCTTTAACGCCGGAGACTGATTCAGCAGCACAGTTCGGTGTGTGGCGCCAGAGGCATCATCGATGAGTACCGGGACCCCCCGGCGTTTTCCGACGTTGATGACTGACTGAAACGCCCCGTCACTCGCATAAAAGACCTGCGGCTTTACCGAAGGGCAGACGATCATCATGGAGAGATCCTTGCCAATCTTCCCCGCGGCTCGCTCGACGTCCTTGGCATCCTGACTCGATACTTCCACGAATCGAGCTCCCGCTAGGTCCGCTGCCTTCATCGCGCACGGGTGACTCTTGTAGCCCGGGACTGCCGACAGGACGACCCCGCCAGCGTTTACGAGAGCACAGACCGCGGAAACTACCCCCGTCGTGACCCGATTAAAGAATGCCACCTCATGCGAAGAGTCACCTCCGAGATGTTCGCGAGCGAGGTCCCTCAACTCATCGATGAAGGTGGAAACGCCTGCCCAACCATCCAACAGTCTGATGTCGTCATCCTTGAGAGGGTAGACCCTCGTCTCCGCTGTGAAGTTGAATATGCCGTCCGCTCCGAGCCTGGCGACACGTTCCTTAATGATCCTGCCGGAGTGCTCAAGCTTGAGATACTCCTGGAGGGGGCTTCTGATTATGTCCCCGTATGCATAGGACCGCTCTCGCGCCAGTTTCTTGCCGAATTCATTAGTCTTCATCTCTTAGTTCTCCTACTATGCGCCATTATTTTTCGGATGCACACATGGCGCGCTTTGCGCACCCAACTACTGATTATATGGTTTCCGTATAAGAACCCGTAGCCGTCTCACTATCCGCATAACACGCGTTCCTCCTCAATGTGTAAGCGCCTTTCGTAAAGACACTTACGCCAATTCGCCTTCTTACCTGGCGTCTTGTAAGGTCTCCAGATAGTACTCCGATGTTGTGGGAGTTCAAATCGCATCCACCGGGCTCACGACTCCATGAGGCGCATAGTCCAAAACATGCGTATAGACCATAATTGTTCTCACATCCTTGTGGCCGAGAGGAGAAATGTGGACAGTCACCAATTTCCGCGTTCCCCCATCCTCTATGCACCTACTTCTCTCGCAATCCCACAGCCACAGGGATATTAGGGGCATTCACCTATGTTCTACCTCACGTATCCGCTTCTCTCCTGCCCGTTAGAACCTACACTCGTTCGCTTCTCAAGCGTAAGAATCTCAGGCCTCACAAAAATAGCTTTTTCACACTTCGCCCAAGCTGCTGATTTAATAAAGTGGGGTCGATATAGCGGAAGGTGGGCGGCAAGAAGAGTGAGCAAAGTCTCCCATGAGCTTCTTCTCGTGCCACGTGTCACGTGCTCCGTGCACCGGAATCATCGTGCCCCGGGTCACTGGTCACGGAACACAGCTTCCCCGGCCGCACCAACCACCAAACCACTCCGGCCTCACACCGTTTTTCGTCGTTGCTTCTTCCAAAGATGCTCAATCAAAGTAAGTGGGTATAGGATATCGTGTGCCGGCGGCAAAGGGCAAGGGGAAAAAACCCCGTAGGGCCTTTTTTTCGTGACAAGTGACAGGAAAGAAGTGACAAGGCAGATTCCGGCCGGCGGCCGGGCCGGCGGGACACCGGTTCCATTGATTGGGGATAAGGGATGATTGATAATTGCAGGCGGATTTCCCGGCGAACCCTGACCCCCGACCCGGGCCTTCCGAATCATCAATCCAGAGGCCCGTGCCGGCCACGCCTGACGATCAGGAAGGTGGTCGCCGAAGAACGCTGTCCGGGACACCCGGAGACGCCGAAAAAGAGAAAGAGATTTCCGCTTGACAAGGTGCCCCGACAATGCTACCAAGATGGCAACCAGGGCTTGTTGGGTATGGAGAACCCACTGTGGGTACTGGCGATTCCGAAACTCGACGGTTCAGGGATGTTTGGCGCGAGAGAATGCATGTAGCCAGGCCACAGCGCGTCAGCATACGTGACACCGAAGCGGAACAAACCGTGCCTGGCGGCACGGAGGACCGGAAGCGGGCGACTACCATCACATGGAAAGGAGGAAGTACAATGAAACATCGCATTCTCGTTTTGGCGGTAACGTGTTGCGCTATCGCATTCTGTGCAGCGCCGGCGTCGGGCGTGCCGATCACTTTCATCCACACCGGCAGCGGGTCGGGCACTCTCGCCGGGGCCCCGTTCGATGTCAGCGCGTTCACCATCACCGCCCTTGGTGACACGGACAACCGCGTTTCCCCCTCTAGCGGCGTGTTCTCCATCGATCACGATGTGGCGTCCATCGAGATTGCCGGATTGGGCACTCTGACGTTCCTGACGGGCACCCGAACATTTGTCAACAATAATGTTTCGACGGTCGGCTTTTCCCGGGCCGCCGGCGCGGATCTGTTCGACGGTCCGACGGACTCCGTGTTCGGCAGTTGGGACATGCTCTCGTCGATCGGACCCATCTCCGGCTCCGCACTCGCACTGCAGTGGAGCGTGACATATGGCTCTGTAGAAACGAACCTGGGCACTCTGGTGCTCGATGGTCTCGGTTCTGTTTCGGCGACGTTTGAGGCGGTGGTTGGCACTGCTCCCATCCCGGCCCCCGGCGCCTTTCTGCTCGGCACGCTGGGCGCCGGCCTGGTCGGCTGGCTCCGCCGGCGCAGGACCGTGTGATTCACAGCGGTAATATCCGCAGGGGCTGCCAGCGACCGCCGTGCAGCCCCTTTCCTCTGCCCCATCACCCCTGCAATCAGCAATCATGTCACCCGGACCCCAATCCGGGGCCCACATCGGCAATTGCAGGCGGCTCTGCCGCCCCGGCCCTTCTCACCTTCTTACGTTCTCACCCTCTTACCCTTTATCAGCATCCGGCCTCTGGCCCTCCGAGAATCTGCAAGGACGCGACTCCAAGAAGACCCGTGGCCCCTAATCATCCGGCGAGTTCAATGAAGCAAAGTCTGTAGACGCAAAACGAACGACACTATTGAACGCTGTTGCTGCAGCGCCGGTGGGATCGTTCATCAAAGTGACGGGACTAATCGTCATGCGCGAAAGGTCTTTCAATGCTTCTGACTGTGCACCGCCGGGAACCACGATCTTGGTCAGGATCGTGCCGGGTGAGAACTCGCCAATTCTTCGAAGGTAGTTCTCAACATCATCTTCGATCTTGATTGAGCACGTGAATATGCCCTCCTGATAGACGGCGCGCCTATTGGGATTGCCTCTTATCTGAATCAATTCAAGACGGGGGCGATTCGCGCGGCGGATTATCTCGAGTTTCCTTTCCAAATCGCCAGGTTCGAACAGGCTTATCTGCGCGGGCTCAGTTCTATCATGACTATGGTACAAAGCCAGCTTGTAGATCGTCCAGTTGATGGCGTAGATGGCCACTTGCCGCTGGCGCGGCAGGAGATTTGTCTTACAACCATCAAATGCAAAGAAGGCGGCAATGTAGGGAGATCTGGTCCAATCCAGCAGGCGCGTGGGGAGTGAGTGGTGTTGGCAGAATCCGACAAACTCATTGTCATTTGCAGACGGCAGGTCAGGCGCTCCCGGTATGCGAAGATACGCCTTCCTGAATTCCTTCCATAAGCGCCGCTCTATCTTCTGTGCAATCCTATCATGGTCGTCACTCCAGCCCGCTTGCTCGGTAAGACCCTGGAAAACGCGTCCATAACTTGACGTCAGCCGCCATTGCGCGTTGGCCTGTCCCCGGAAGTAGACCTCGTGTTCCGTCGATGCCAACCGCGAGATATGCGATCGAGCTTCTTCCCAGTTCGGGGCGTCGTGCACACGCACGCACTCAGTTCCCGGAGTATCATTTACATCATCCATTATCATCACCATGCTCAGGTCAAGGAATCAAAGCCTGCAAAGGTGATTCCGCGTCCTTTTCATCTACGGCCAAGATCTCATCATTGAGCAGCCTGTTCCACTCGCGTTGATCCATGACAGAGGCAAGACCTTTCGGATTGCTCTTCAACTCCTTAAGCCTCTTCTTGTACTCCAGAGCGGTAAGACGATACGCACTGGGAAGACCTAACCTACCGAAAGACCTTTTGAAAACCCTAGCTTCCATCTTGTGTCGCGGTGAGTCCTTGGTCCAACGACAAATATGATCTTCATCGTCCCGGATTTGTCTGAGAAATGCCAGTGTCGCTTTGGTACGAGCCCGGAAATGAGTAACTTCGTATGACAGTGTATGTTGGATGTCGTCTCGAAATCTGTCTTCCACCGGCGTTACTATTGCCATGTTATCTACATATGCAGCAGTCGTGAGAAGTATAACATGAGCTTCGACCACGTTACTTTCGGGAAACACCCGATAATCTCCTACTCCTTCGATGTTCTCACGTGTGAAGAAACTCTTCCGATGCAGCATTTCGAGACATTCTTCCACTTCAGATCGTGTATAGCCGATTTGGGCCAGAAGACCGATGAGTTGGCTTCGTCTGTAAGCCCGTCCCGTTCTCAACAAGAAGAGGACGTGCACTCCGATGAGCATTGTATAGGAGCACGTGTTGGGCTGTACAACATCGTAGAGATTTACAATATCGTTGCCAATATCGTTCTTGTGAAAATGATCTCGCCCTCCCGTAAGCACGCCGTTGAGAAAGATGTAGTCAGGGAGAGGATCGTCCTTATGACGGTCCTGCCTCTCAATAGCGTGTGCAATGGGCATACTGATTATTAGTCGCTTGCGGAGTCTAAGGAACCTACGAACCGAACCATTACAGAACTGCTTGACGAGTTCCTGAATACCCGCACGGGGTCTCAGACTCACGGCCTGCCCACGAGGCAAACATGCATCGAAGTTGAGCATGCGCGTCATTCGCGTTGCTCCTTCAAAAGTGGGTATGGGGAGGTAGACCGTCACATTGTCATCTTTAATAAGTATGTTTCTGTCCACCTGTATGCCGGAAGCCTTTATCCGGCGCTCCAAATCTCCAGAGCGTTTCTGGAGGAGCAGCTGTTGATCGACCTCCCCTATCTCGAATACCTCGTAGTTCCCTATGGGTTGGAGCACCCTGCTGAGTTCCTGCAATGTCTCGGGCCGAAGAGGTAAGATCATCTTCCAATGATAGGGCCCATCCTCAAGCCAAGACAGCGCGGTTCTAATCGTATAGAGTTGCACATCATATGATGATTGGTCCAGATTGTCCAGTATAGTCGTTATGTAGAATCTGCGCCCCTCCTTCTCATCAAGTTGCTTGCCGAGGTACCAGAACGCCTCACGCACGAACACGTCCTCGCTATCGCGCAGAATAGGGTCTACGAAGTTCGCCCTATATGTGCTTTCATCGGGAAATGCCTTTGCGGCCCGTTTGTGAAGTGGGTCGCTCCAATTCACTACGCGATCCCACATGGCGTAGTTGTTGTCAACCGTGATTTCGATTCCCAGATTATGGCATTTCATCAAGATCTGTTTCTTGAGTGCTCTGAACAACTGCTTTCGTGTCTCGGCTGCGTCTGTGGAGCGTCGGAGATCCACGTGGAAAACGAGATGCCGAGTCAGTTTCCGTCGCCGACATTCTGAATCGTGCTCATCGCACTTTGCATATGGGAAGTCATCAAAGTGCGGCAAGTAGCAGTCAAAATAATAGCGAAGCAGCGTCGATTTCCCAACGCCTTCTTTGCCACTGATGATCAAGAGCGCGGAATCATTGGCAATTCCGGGCCAATACTTTTGATGAAGCCACTGCTCATGTGCGTACTTTTCTCCGGGAATTCTCCCTTCTGTCTTCCATGTTCTGCGCTCGACGTAGAGGTCGGCGTAAGACGGAGGGAACTCCCTCCCAAAGGCGCCGTCCAGTATTTCTTCGCCTAGAGAGGAATCGATTTGTTTGGAAAATGCGTCGGCAAATGTATTGCGAACATCCGTAACCTCGTCCACCTTGTCCTTCGCGGTCAGGCCGCCGCATTTCTCAAGACTGGTAAGTCGCGCCATATAGACACCTCATACACCGACGAACCCGTTTCATCTCAAACAAACGCTAGATGCTGGCGCAAGAAAAGAAAGCTCCTTCTGATAGATGCAAGAGGCTCTTTCGCGTGATCTTCTACAATGAACCATTCAACCGGGCAATGCGCTTGGACATCTCGCAAGAATTTCTCCCACGGGATCCTGCCGTCTCCCACGCTTATGCGCTTGGCATCGTCGTCAATATCACAGAGATGCACAAGCCGGCATCTCGATCCGTACTTCTGAATCACGGATTCATATGGCACTCTGGCTTTGAAGACGAAGAAAGTATCGAGTTCAAATGTCAAAAACGTGTCGCTCACTTCATCGTACAGGATATCCAGTCCGCACCTAGAGTTGTCATCACCCAGGGGCCTCAGATCAAAATGGTAGCAATGATGGCAAAGCGTGATCTCGTCTGCAGATAGGTCTTTCCCGGCCTCCGAACAGAGACGCGCGTAGCTCTGATATGCTTCACGACTTGTGCTTTGGGCGGGATCAAGCATTACGGTGGCATACTTGGCCCCAAATGCCTTGCAGTGGCGTCTGATTTCCTGGAGGAGATCTTGGAGGTTCGTCTTATCCAGCGGAGGCTGGTGTACACCAACCACAGTAAAACCCAACTTCCGGCAGATCCTGCTGAATTCTTCTGGCGCTCTGCCGGCACTGCCTGCCAGTTCCAGGTCGCGAAAACCAATAGATTTGATTTTCAGAAGGGTACTTTCGGGATTGGCTTTCATTTGTTCCTGGACTGTCCACGTTTGCACGGCAAGCCTGGATATTTCCATCTATCTGTCCCTTTCCTCATGTCAGTCCTCAGTCGTCTCGTTGCCTTATCCAACCTGTCCTGGACAACGCTCACCTGAACCTCAGCGACGGCTTTGTCTGCCTTGTGGCAAACGGGAGCAGTGAATACGTCAAAGAATACCGTCAAAAACATAAGAACGTCCGCTGTTTTCTCCAGACCATCCTGCTCCAATACGACGGCCCGATGTTGACCGCTCTAGAGGCGCTGCCACAGGATGTTCTGTCGAGTTCTCCGTTGCCTTCGGGGGCTACACACATGTTGATCCACGGCGAGGGGAATCAGCGCCATTCGGGACAGTCACGAATGGTGCTTCCTTAAGGTCGCTGGCAAAGCTCGGAGACGCGTTTCTGGCCGGGAATGCGGTTTGCCAACACGAAACGCTCCTTAAGGAACCGCCCTTCGAGACAGTCACCTATTTTCACCTTGTCCTGTCGCGTTCTCCCCGCCCCTCGGAACTCCAAGAGGACGGCTGTCATTTGGATCTGTCGAAAACTCCTGCCTCATACCAACCACTCTCTCACACTTCATCCAAGGTGCTCATCAAAGAAAGTAGGTACATTATGGCGGAAGTTGACGGCCCGGGCAAGAAAAAAGGCCCCAGCCGGGGACTTTTTTTCGTCGTGCATCGTGCGGGTAGTGTCGTGCGTGACGGGCGGCCTTCGGCGGGTTCTCTGCGTCCCCGCCTCTCTGCGCGAGACCTTGCTCCGTACTCTCTGTGTCTCTGTGGTTCGATCTATGTTTCAATCGGTGAAGATCCGCGCGATGTGCGGATGCATTGAGCAACGGGACGGCGCGTGGGAGCGTAAAAACGTTGGAGCGTTCCCCGATCGACGGCCCGGAGGACCGAGGATGGCAAGATGGGAAGGTACGAGGGTGACAAGGGTGCAAACAACCGAGGGCCGAAATGAGGGGCTGAACCGATCTGCGCATCCACGCTTGCACCCATCCACGCCTTTACACATCGGCTGGTCCCGATCCTCCCAAACTCACGTCCAACCAAGCTCCGTCGGCGTACATCATCAATCGGAAAACCGTCAAATATACGCCATCAACAATCCGTGCAGTTGGCCTGCGGCCGGACTCTCACTTCACACTTGCCGCTTATCTCTCTCGATCAGTGGACCAGCAGCGTCTTTTCACCCAGCTTCTTGATTCGCCCGAATGCCTCATTTGTCCTTCGTTTCAGCTTGCCCCAATCGGGGTGTGGCTCGCGTGCCAGGACTTTGACAAACTGAAAGAGAGAATGGAGTTCCAACATGCAATGCTCGTAATCGAAGATTTCGGAGCGCGACCGGGCATGCTTGAAATAGGTCTCTCTCAGACCCACGAACGTCGTGTCCGGCAACATATGTGGCGAATGGTACCGACGCTCCGGGAGGTTCAGACAGCGCGAGTCCTTGTAAAGCCTGTAAAACGTGTCCACGGTAGGGATGGCGGCGCACTGAAACGCGCGCTCGCAGACCTTCTGGCTGCTCATCAGGTTGTTGATGAGGTCTATGCCTAAAGCCATGTTCTCGGTGCCTTTCGTCATGATCCAATGCCAATCGCCCCAGCACGATACATGGTGAGCGCGAGCGCCGCGCGCGAGATAATAGGACAGACTTATGGGAATAGGCATGATCCCCAATTGGGCCTCCTTGTCCTCCCAGAGAAATGGGGGCTCATGCGTCTCCGTTGCAGAAAGACCCGGTTGGCGCGTCAATTCATGCCTTGCCGTCAACAGTTCCACCAGGGTCGAGTACCATTGTCGCGCGAAGACCCAGTCCTCCGATTTGTCAGGGGTCCTGGGATTCGCTTTCGCCTTTGCCCGGCCCGCAGCGCCGTACCGTTCTCCGAAGTCACTGGCGTCAAGAGTGGAGTCTTCTGTAATGATGCCGTCCCTGAGCATGATGCCCAGCAGGTAGAGAGCCTGCGACAACCTGGCTTTCGTGTCCCTCTCGTTTTCTACGTTGTAATCCGGTCCGATTCTCAGGTTTCCGCCGCAGTTCCAGAGCAGTTCGAGGATGGTGCAGAGCAGAGTGTCAAAGGTTTGAGTCTCAATGACGAAGTGCAAATTGGTCGAGGGCCCCCTGCCGCGCGGCCGGACATTCTGCCTGTTCATCAGCCTCAAGAGCGCGATGAGCTCTTCCCACGTGCGTAACGGACCGAGAGAGGACCGGCTCCTCGCCATGTATTCGCGGATATTCTCGTCGAGCAGGCCACGGACTTTTTTCTCCTCGAACCCGGGGAGGCGCACCTGGAACAGGCGAAGCAATCCGCGCTGCTCTTCATATAGTGATCGTACGATCTTGACGTACGCGTCAAGAAAAGCGTCCTTCACATTTCTCGATAGTCTACTTTCCAGAAAGGTTGCCAGAAGATCGTGGCGGTAGACCATGAAACTGATGTTGGCGTTGTAGGGGATCGATACCAGGGACCTGGTATCGCGCAAAGAGAATAACAGCCCGGGCCGGTGAATGGGCCGTCGGTTGTCCGGCGAGGAGTTATCGAGTTCCTTTATGATCGGCGACCGTCGTTCGCCGAACAGGCGCAATCTGTCATCCGGCATAACGCTCAGGAATCGGTATGCGTTGCGTTTCTCCAGTATGAGATGATAGGTCATCAGCAGGTTGTACCTGGCGGCATGCGCGCGGTCACCGGTACACCTCATCCATGTCTTCATCACGCTGGCAGGATTCCCGCGCGTGCCGCGCACGTCTCCGAGTAACAGGGACGGGACGCCGTCGAAGAGCCGACCCAGAACATCGTCGGTGTGCTTCCTGAGTATAACGCGCTTCCTGGGCAGCGTGTCTCGCAAACGTTTGCTGAACTCTGCTTCGCACTCGCAACCTCCCGACCGGTCAAGGTGCTCTCCCAGGCACTGTCCGACCTGCGCCTCCAATTCGTCGCCCTTTACATGGACGCTCAAGCTCCGCAGGACTTTCGCGAGTCTCTCCCGAGCCGCGGATGACCGTATCCACGGTCTCAGTCGATCCACCTCGTCCGACAGCCGGGAAGCGCGGTTCTCACCATTGGTCCGGAGTACGCGACTTATCTGCCGCACCGTCCCCTGAGGCATGGAGGCCCGGCCCACGGCTTCCCAGGGACCGGATTCTTCCAGTTGCGCCATGATGCTCGCCACGGTGACCCCTTTCGAGGCCTTGCCGAATTTCTCGCAGAACGATCGAACCGGGCTGCTGTCACAGCATGCTTTCGTATAGTCGCGCATACGCGCGAAAATCTCCATGATATCGCGTGTCCCCTGGGAGGCGGAGGCGTACATGTGCAGCACGCGACCCGTCCCTCCTGCCCTGGTAGTGCTCTCGGCACGAGTGCCTTCGTCGGACATGCGCGAGAAAGCATCTTTACATTCACATTCGCTTTCAGCCGCGATTTTCTTGAGCAGCCACCAACAGGACCGACACAGGAAACACTTGATGCAATGTTCATTCCTGAGAACGGCCCCCAACGCGGTCAAAACGTCGCCGGGAGCGATGCCGTTCGCTCGCACTCGATCCCGCATGCCTTTCAACAGTGGGAGGCCCTGTCTCATCAGCGATTTGTGTATGGCACTCGCGAGTTTGGATAGATTGGCCTGATTCCCCGGTGTGAAAACTATTCGCTCCCGCAGAGCGTCGACAATCGCCCGCCTCCAGCATAGTTCTCCATACCAGTTGATCCAATAATTGTCGAAGCTCGAGACATACATATCCGTTCGCCTGGGCACGTGCAGGAATCGTCTTTGGCTGAGGAAGGTGCGCTGAAGACTGCTGCGGTCGAAATCCTCGTATCGCAGCGCCGGATACGTCTGCGGCAGGTCCTCCTTGAAGAACGTATCCCAAACCCGCTTTTGTTGTGGATTCTCTGTGAACAGGAGAATATGGCCGTCACCCGGATAGGTCTCATAGAACTGCACGCCAACGCCGGAGGCAATATCATAGGCGCAACGTCTCGACTGATTGGCTCCTTTTCGTGACTTGAGCACGCGGATGAAGGACCTCGACTCCAGTTTGGTCCCCTCCTTTCCTGCCATTTTGTCGATGATCTTGAGAATGCTGTAACCTACGGCGCCGGGGCGGTCGGCCGCGTAATCAGGGGGCACCGTTATTGGCTCACTGGTGAGGAGAATCTCCACGTCCGACAGAAAGCTCTCTGACATGCCGGAGGCGACCCAGGAGGGTTCGTGGTGGAATTCGCTCGAGATTACGATGACGAAATTGCCAAATTTCTGCCGGAGCAAGTCCACGGCGTTCTTCAGCGCCAGTCGGGGCTCCCATTCCTTCATCCGAAGGCACTGGTGAAGCATTGCCAGGAGGGCGTTGACAGAGTCGATAAAGAGTATTCCTTCAACGGAACGCTCACTTCGTGAACTGCCGCCACGTATCACGCCGGGTCCGCTCTTGTCCTGCTGTTCCCGCACATCGGACTGCTGGCGCAGCCTCTGCGTCAACGACAGAATCCAATCTGCGATGATGTCAGCGACGGCGTCGGCGAACGGCTTGGTCGGCCGTGCAATGATATTGAAAATGCACTTAGTGACCCCTGTCACTATGTTCTTGCGTCGATCGGCAACATTGCTCTGGCTCAGGGATTTCCGAAACGCATCCTCAACGACAACTGCGGGCACCGGCACCAGGCAGTCCATCCGCTCCTTAAAAAAATGGAAATCCCTTGTCACCTTCTCAATTGCCCTTGCCGGGTCGACTTCCAGAGAAAGGAAAATGGCGGCGAGATCCTGTGTGTACAGGCAGTCGTCGCTTTCCAGAAACTTCGAAATAATCTGTAAGCCAAGGGTCGTCTTACCACTTCCCGGACCGCCTCTCAATACGATAATGTCTCCAGGACGAATGCCGGTGCCGCCATGCAGGTCCGGGCTATATCCTAGTAGCTTATCCAAAGGTTCGATGTTGGTCTTGAACTCACGGGCAGCGAAATACCGGCTTGCATCCGTGTTGTGACCTCTTCCGTCTTCTGTCTCACCCATTCTGGCCCCACATCCAAGTATTGTGCATCAGGCCCGGGCAGGCGTCCGGCTGT
Source organism: uncultured Pirellulales bacterium (assembly GCA_964346195.1). Lineage (GTDB taxonomy): Bacteria > Planctomycetota > Phycisphaerae > Sedimentisphaerales > Anaerobacaceae > PLanc-01. Next base: position 581 of record CAYFUB010000409.1, on the reverse strand, counting down.
TTCGCAGGATCAAGACACCCTCGCCCCTGCGCACGCCGTCCATCTCGATTTCTCCGGCCTCACACCAACCACGTTGTCACAGCTTCATCAAGAATGCTCATCACAAGAAGTGAGGCGATTATGTTGTCCCGAGTCGGAAAAGGCAAGGAAAAAAAGCCTCCCGCGGGGGACCTTTTTCGCGAAGCGTCGTTCATGATCTGGCGGTGCATGAAGACGCGCTTCGATTTGCCGTTGACCTGGACGGTCCGCACGGCGTAGCAGGCGTACACGTCGTTCTTGCAGCACCAACGGAACTGCGAGAGCCAGACGTAGTCCTCCGGGTCCACTTTGGCGAATTTGCCCTGCGAGAGCGGGATTTTGCAGTAGTCGCCGAAGGCGTCGGTGTGGACGGGCAGCGCCCCCTGGGATTTATCATTCATGATTGACGATTTACGATTGGCGACGGGGCCGGTGCGACAGAAAGCCCCGCAGAAGTCGGCCGGCTCGACCGTGGGCCAGCGGGCCCGGCCGGTCGCGGGGTCCGGCACCGGGGCGTTGCGCAGGCAACAGAGCTTCCCGGCCACGCGGCGACAGAAATAGCA
>CAYFUB010000408.1:0-3546 GCA_964346195.1 uncultured Pirellulales bacterium | reverse complement strand
TCCGGACACGACCCCTCGCGTCATCAGCTTCGTGGCGAACGACGGTTCCAGCGACAGCAACGTGGCCACCGCCACCGTGACCATAGTGGCCCGGAACGATGCCCCGACATTGGCGGATGTCGAAGGAACTCCGCTGGCCTACACGGAGAACGATCCCGCTCATACCCTCACCGACACCATCACGATCGACGACGTGGATGACATCCACATCGAGTCAGCGACGGTTCGGATCACGGGTAACTACCGCAACGGCGAAGATGTCCTGGGCTTTGTCAACACGGCCACTATCACCGGCAGTTGGAATGCCGCCACGGGTACGCTGCGCCTTACCGGCTCAGATAGCATCGCCAACTACCAGGCGGCGTTACGCTCGATCACCTACCGGAACACTTCTGAGAATCCCGGCACGCTGACCCGTACGGCGACCTTCACGGTCAACGACGGTACGGACAACTCCAACAGCGTCACCCGCGACATCACGATCACCGCCGTCAACGACGCGCCGATCATAAGCGACCAGGTCTTCCACGCCATTGGATGGGGTATTCCCGGCACGATCGTCGGCGTCATTGCGGTGACCGATCCTGATGGCGTGGTAGTTGCCTACCGGATCGTCGCCGGGAACACGAATGATGACTTGGCCGTCGATCCTGCGACGGGAACTATCACTCTCAATCGCGAGGGCGGTCTCGGCGGCCCGAGTGAGACGCTGGTCGTGGAAGTGGAAGTGACGGATGGTGGCACGCCGCCCTTGTCCAGCACGGCGGTCATAACCGTTGTCGTGGAGTTCCTGCCGGATGACACGATTCCTCCTGCACAAGACGAACCTGATCCTGGGGACGATACTGCCACCGAGACCGCCCCGAGCGAGCCTTCGGCGTCTACCCCCAACCCTGTAGGAGAGGCCGGGCCGGTGCGCCGGTCGGATGCGCCGCGCGGCACTCCGGTCAACGGGCCCGCGCTAATGAGCACCTCTGCTCTGCCCGGTCCCACCTCAGACACCCACGCCGTCAAGCCGGTACACATATCCGTCACTGCGCCTGTCTTGAGGATGAGCGCGGCGCGTCTGGGCGAGGAATCTCCCGCGCCCACGGTCACCCGACGCATCGACCGATTGCTGCCGCAACTCGGTAATTTCATCGGGGAGTTTCACACGCAGATCGCTCGCAAGGGCCGAGTACAGGCTGTCCGAATCGGGGTCACGGCGGCACTGGCCGGAACGATATCGGTGGGCTATGTCATCTGGCTGTTGCGCGGCGGCGCCCTGCTGACCGCCGTGTTGTCAAGCTTGCCTGCCTGGCAGTTTGTCGACCCTCTGCCGGTGCTTGACGCATGGGCAAGTCGGCGCAAGCAGGAGGCGCAAGACGAAAAGACCGCCAGCAAAGATGAAGACGAGGCCGAGCGGAGGGTCAAGTCCATCTTTGAATGAGCCTGTCCGGGGTCAATCCCGCGAACGGCGGCACGCATTTCCCTAGGCTCCAACGGCCATACCATCCGGCAGCGCATTGCCAATCACCCACGGTGCGTCTATAATACGGATTGTGAATGGTTCTTGCGCCCCGTGTGTCATCCTGAACGAAGCGCGGCGCCGTGAAGGGGTTCCCCAAACGCGAATGATTGCGTTTGGGGGCCCAAGGATCTGGCCTACGAACGGGAGAAACATCTCATCCGGGGGCCAGATCCTTCGGCTTCGCCTCAGGATGACTGAGTCGGTGCCGCGCAAGAATTTTCCACAATCCGTATAATACGGGCACTCGGTCCTAGGCCGACGGGGATGAGTTCGAAGTCGTCTATATCGCCCTGGGAGGTAATGCGTTTGTCTACGCCGGAATGTGTAACGCAGAGAACGGAACTCTCTACTGGAGGAATCATCCAATGAAATCCTATCTCAACCGCCGTAAGTTCCTCGGGTCCACTATCGCAGCAGGTGCGTTTACGGTCGTGCCGAGACACGTTCTGGGAGGAGCCGGACACGTGCCGCCGAGCGAAAAGGTCACCTTGGCCCACATTGGGATGGGCACACAGAGCTTCCGCGAACTCGGCGGCCTGCTGGCCGAACCGCGGATACAGATCGTCGCCATATGCGACCCGAACACGGACAGCAGCGATTACGTGGAATGGGGCAAGAATGAGATTCGCAGACGAATCCGCACGTATCTGGGGGACCCCGGTTGGAGGGAGAACGAAAGTGGTTGTCCCGGCGGTCGGGAAGTGGGCCGCAAAGTGGTGGACACGTACTATGCCAGGGAAAGAGGCGCAGAGAAGTTCAAAGGGTGCTCCACCTACGCCGACTTCCGTGAGCTGCTCGAAAAGGAGAAGGATGTCGACGCAGTCAAGATTATGACGCCGGATCATCTACATGCAACCATTTCAATCGCCGCGATGAGAAAGGGCAAGCATGTCCTGATGCACAAGCCCATCGCCAACCGGCTGTCCGAGGGCAGGCTGGTCATCGAGACGGCCCGCAAGACGAAGGTGGCTACGCACCTGCTGGCGTATGGCAGCGGAGCCGGGAATGGGAAGATCGTGGCGCAGATCAGCAAGGGTGTTATCGGCACACTGCGGGAAATCCACAACTGGACGAATCGCCCGGTGTGGCCGCAGTATACCGAGATCCCCAGGGACGAGCCGCCCGTACCCAAGGGATTCGATTGGGACTTGTGGCTCGGTCCTGCGCCGTTTCGCCCCTATCATCCGCACTACACCCACACGGTCTTTCGCGGATGGTATGAGTTCGGTGGCGGTTCCATGGCGGATATGGGCATTTACAGCCTCTGGCCTGTGTTCACCGGTCTGAACCTCGATGCGCCCGTGAGCGCCGAGGCCTGGGCGACGCATACCTGTTCCATTGAGGACAACATCAGCCGGGTGGCGGAGAATGATTTTGCCTATCCGACCGCCTGCACCCTCCGGTTTCACTTCACGGCCCGAAGGGACACGGGGCCCCCGGTGCGAAATGCTGCGTCGGGGGGCCCCATATCGGCCCTGGACCTGTTCTGGTATGACGGCGGCATGAAGCCCCGCCTGCCCCGGGAGATCGAAGCGCACGATGTCGAAATGGGCAGAGAGGGCATCTTGTTCGTCGGCGACGAGGGGGCCGTCATGGCCGATTTCCGCGGAGCAGAACCGCGTCTGTTCACCAAAGGTCAGAACGAAGCGCTCCCGATGGACGAAGTCTCCGCGCCGGACGCAGGGCGCGGCGAACGCCACAACCCGTGGCTCACCGCCTGTGAGGGCGGAGAGCCCTCTCCCGGCAGTTTCCTGAACGCCGCCGCGATCACGGACGCCGTCAACCTGGGAACCGTTGCGCTGCGGGCCGGCAGGAAGGTGATATTCGACAGCGCGAAGATGCAGGTCACCAATGTCGCCGATGCGAATAAATACTTGTATCGTGAAGGCCGCAAGGGTTGGGAATTGTAAGAAACGGCTCATACCGATTACGACTGAGAATTTCGTATCTCCGGGTGACAGCGTCAAGGGGTCCCCAACGCGATAGATTGCGTTGGGGGGGCCATGCGCAGCTTGGCGATGGCCGGGTTGCCTGCG
>CAYFUB010000407.1:0-2560 GCA_964346195.1 uncultured Pirellulales bacterium | reverse complement strand
CTGGTCGTCACGATCGACCCGCCGGACGCCAAGGATTTCGACGACGCCATCAGCCTCACGCGCGACGGGCAGGAGGGCTGGGTCCTCGGCGTGCACATCGCGGACGTGAGTCACTTCGTCGCGGCGGGCTCGGCCCTGGACCGGGCCGCACGCCTCCGCGGCAACAGCGTCTATCTGCCGGGCCGCACCTTGCCCATGCTCCCGGAGATTCTCAGCAACGGAATCTGCTCGCTGCAGCCGGGCCAGCCGCGCCATACCAAGAGCGTGTACCTGACCTACGGCAAAGACGGCCAGGTCCGGGCCACGCGCTTCGCCAATACGATAATCAAATCCACGGCCCGCCTGACGTATCAGCAGGTCGAGGCGGCCTTGCAGGGCGACACGGGCGGCCTGTCCGCGGACGTCGTTGCCTTGTTGCGCGACATGGAGACACTGGCCCGTCTCATCGAAGGCCGCCGGCGTCAGGCCGGCATGCTGCAACTGAAGATGCCCGAGACTGAGGTCGTGACGGATGAATCGGGACAGGTGGTCGACGTCCGGCCCGAGGACGACAGCTATCCGCATACGATGATCGAAATGTTCATGGTCGAGGCGAACATCGCCGTCGCCTCGCTACTGGACCGCTACTGCATCCCTTTCATGCGGCGGATTCATGCCGAGCCGGACCACAACGCCCTGCGCCGGCTCTCCCAGACCCTGCGGCTGCTGGGAGTCACGCTCTCGCGCCGGCCGCACCGCTCGGATTTGCAGGCCCTGCTGGACCAGGTTCGCGGCGCCCGGCTTGGCCTGCCGGTGAACCTGCTGGTCCTGCGCAGCCTGGAGCGGGCGGCGTACAGCCCCGCGAACGTCGGCCACTACGCCCTGGCGGCGTCGAAGTACTGCCACTTCACCAGCCCGATCCGCCGCTACGCCGACCTCATGGTGCACCGGGTGCTCCAGGGCTGGCTGACCGGCAAGGTGGACCTCGCCCGTCGCCAATACACGTTCCCCGACCTCGTAGAGATCGGCGAGCATCTCACGGACACCGAACAGGCCGCCGAAGAGGCCGAGCAGGAGCTCAAGACGATTCTCATCCTGCACGTGCTCCGCCCGCGCGTCGGACAGGAGCTGGACGGCGTCATCGTGAGCCTGACGGCGTTCGGTGCGGCCGTTCACCTGCCGCAATACGGCGTCGAGGGACTGATTCCGCGCGAAGCCCTCGGCCCGGACCAGTGGCAGTTCGACGAGCAGAGCCAGTGCCTCCTGGGCCGCCACACCGGGGCGATTCTCCGCCTGGCCCAGACCCTGCGCGTGCGCATCGTCGGGGTCCATCCCGCCGCCGCCCAGCTCGACCTGGTCCCGGCCGTCGCCCTGGTCCCCCAGACCCCCCTGCCCGCCAACGGCCGCAAGCCCCGCCGCAAACGCCGCCGCCCCGGCAAACATTAGCTCCAGCCCGGCATTTGCCGCCCGGCGACCGACGTTGAAAGCGGAATCCGGCCGACGCTCTAAGCCACGCCGGATAGGGCTTGGACTCTGCAAATTGTGTTACCTCGCCAAACTGGAAGAGTAGAATGTCCCGGGTGTCCTGTGTTTTCTGTTTGATTCCATCTTCGGGGAGGTCTAAAATGCGAACGACGCCTTGTTGGGAGACCTGCGGATGGAACTATCTGAGTTCAGCAAGAACCCTGGTGATCGTGGTGAGCGCGTGCAGATCTATATCGACGGCTCAAACCTTTATCACGGGCTGAAAGCCGAATGTGGAAACACCAAACTTGACTATTTCAGGTTCTCGAAGCTTCTGGCCAATGGTCGCAAGCTCATCAGGCTCAACTACTACACCGCAACTCTTGATCCGACGCGCGAACCGGGATCGGCGAAGGGACACCAGAAATTCCTGGACAGCCTAAGACACGTTCCCTATGTCGCCATCAAGCATCGACCGCTGCACTACGCCAAAGGAGTCGCCCTCGAAAAGGGTGTTGATATCTTGATCGCGACCGACATGCTGACAGGCGCTCTTCGCAACTGCTACGATACGGCTATTCTCGTCAGCGGCGATGGAGACTTCGTGGAAGTTCTCGAAGAGATCAAACGGGCGGGAAAACAGGTTGAGAACGCGACCTTTGCTTCCAGCAGGTCGGATGCGCTGATCAACGCCGCCGACCTGTTCATCTGCTTGACCAAGGACGGGCTGGAGGATTGCTTCCGATAAAAGAAAAGGCCAGCCCTGTCGAAAGACAGGACTGGCGTGTTCATCAACCAGCTATCACCTATAGCGATAGTGGTGAGGTAATTCGCTTTCATGTGAACCAAGTCGGTCCACATTACTAATATCGCATATGGAGGCCGGATGTTCAAGATTTCTCTCAAGATTTTATCTTGACCTTATCACGGCGGGAGTTCGAACCTGTTATTGGGGCGGTACTTACAGCAGAGAATTTTGCAGCCGCGGATAGTCCTGTCCCGTCACAATTCACAGTCTGACCCTCTTAGCTTCTCCCTGGCCCGCCCGTCGGTAGCGGTGCAGGTCCGTATTCTACTCTTCGCACTGGACGTTCTGCCATCGCAGCCGCGGATAGTC
>CAYFUB010000406.1:0-2511 GCA_964346195.1 uncultured Pirellulales bacterium | reverse complement strand
CTCCATCTCCCAGAAAGGCAAATGTTCCTCCATGAATCTGCGGGCGTACCACGTGTAGCGCCAGAGGTCTTCGTACTTGCGGAAATCCTGCGTATCCAGAAGATCGCCCAGGATGAACTCCACCTGGCCGCCCGAGAGGTAAGCGGGCCACAGTTTCTCGATACGCAGGGCCTCGATGTCATCCTGGGGCAGCCAGGGCTTGTCGTGAGTGGTAACGGTGAACTCATCGACGGCAACGGGGAGGGGCCGGCCCGCCTCGCGGGACAAGCGCCGGAAGGTCTCGACTACGGGCTCAATATCCCTGTTACCGATCTGCAGCGAGGTGATGCCGAAGAGCTCCGTACGTAGGAACGGCCGCCAGGCTTTGACGGGGTCTCCGGCATGATGGACCGTGATGGGGTGGTCGTAAGGGTCCAGGTGCGCGAGGTATCGGGCGAACGTCCTGACGTTCTCCGGCCCCAGGTCCAAGCCCAGATTGTACTCCTCGCACAGGTTCCACAGGATCGCGTTGTGGTGGGCAAAGCGGGCCACCATTTCCCGGTAGAATAACTTGCGCTCCGTGGTGAGATCGACGCCGAGCTCGGCTTTGTTCATCCGCTCGGCCTCATTGAGCACGAAGTGCAGCACAAGGCCCTTTCTCTGAGCGTGACGGAAGACAGTATTCCACTGGTACAACTTGTCAATGTCGAAATGCAAGTTGTCGTTGGCGGCATTGCCATTGGGATCGACAGCCCCTGCAAAAGGCCAAACGTTCCCACCGTCACCGCCGATGTTCATGGGCAGGAAGTAGATGAGATTGACGTGTTGCGACGCGAGGTAGTTGATCGCGCCGATGATGGCTTTGCCCTTGCCCGCGCCCCAATCGGGGTCGCCGGGATGCCAGTCCTGGAGATGAGCGGCGTAGGTCTTAACGGGGAATCGGCTGCCGGACCGCGTGTTGGTGAACCCTTCGTAGGCGAGAAAGTCCTCCGGGCTGTCCGTCCCGCCCTTGAGCCAATACGGGCCGTCGTGGAACTTCAGGTAATGACCTCCAACGTAGGCGAGCCGTCCCCATCTGAGAAACCCGGCCGCCTTCTCGTCACGCTCTCGGACGGAGAAGGAGCCCCGGCAACCGTCAAACCGTGTGGTCTCTCCTTCCTCCGGGTCCAGACTGACGGCAATCCCGGCACCTTTTCTGAACGAGGCTCGAAACGACCACTCGCCGGCCACATCCGGAGAGAAATGGACACGCCAGATATTCCCGCGGCCACTTCCCTTACCGTCGCCGGCGTAAAATCCCGGCACACTGTACGTCCGGCCGGCAGGGCTCGTGAATAGTATCTGAAGGCGGTAATCGAGAAAAGGATTAGGATCGTTTGCCGTCTCGCTTGTGCCGGGCCCTTCGAAATCGATGGTGACGGCGTGCCACTTCTTGAGATCGCCTGTGATCGTGCATAACTCGCGCGGTGCATTGCCCTGCTTCACCGGCTCGGAGGACAAGCCCGGCAGAGGATAGGCGAGAAGAACGATAGAGAGAAACGTGGACAGGATGGAAAAACGCATCGCCATACTCCTATGTCAGCCTCGATGCCCGCCGCCTGCCGAAAAGCGACACAGCGTCTCACGGACGTGGCGGCTCTGTACCGGCAATCGTACTCGATGGCGGCCCAAAGCTCAACGCCATCGAGTTCGATTCAGTCAAACCTGAGAATGGCAATGTCCTCGGCATCAAGCCTCAACATCAGTTTCCCATCATGCCGGTTGATGTCCCGCCCGCTGAGGAGCTCACGGGTGGGCGCAGAGACACTGATCTTCGTGGTGATGGTGACTTCTTGTGGCTGGTCGCCATCATTGAAAACCGTGAGGTATCGGTCGCCGAAGCGCTCGACGTGTACGTTCGGGTGACTGGAGCGAGCACGGGTGATGGGTTCCCACCCGGCCTCGGCGACGAGCTTGCACAGGGGGACGTATTTCTTGAAGAGGTCCCGGTCCCGCTCATAGAGTTCCGGGCGGGTGAAGTAATGGCCCTGGGAAGCGTTGTGGCTGAAAAAGCCGGGGAACATGCCGTAGGCGAGGCACCGTTTCATGTACTTCTCAACCAGGTCGTGAGAGAACCGTTCGAATTCCGTGTTCATCAGGAAGCAGTAGGGCTTGCCCCTGCACAGGGCTCGGCGATAGAGAAGCTCGCCGTCGGACATCGGCCGCCAGGTACCGCCCGGGTTCCAGTCTGTCTCGGTGCCCATGACATCCAGCAGCGGTGCCAGCCAGCAGAGGTTGATCGGTGTTGAGTTTGCCATCATCAGCTTGTCCATGGCACGGACATCCTGGGCAATTGCACGGATGTATTCGTATGCGATCAGCCCCCTGAACACGGCCGGTTTGTGGTCCTTCAGGGAAAACGTCAAAGGGGTCTGGGCCGCAGCGAAATGGTCCCGTCGAAAGTCGAGCTCGTCGGTCACATAGCCCTCGCTCGAATCGATGTATTCGCCGTCGAGACCGGGGGTTCGCGTAGCACGGGCATCTTGCCCGTGA
>CAYFUB010000405.1:0-7081 GCA_964346195.1 uncultured Pirellulales bacterium | reverse complement strand
GGCGAGCGCGTGCAGGCCATACTCCACGAGGGCAGAGACATCCAAAGAACCGGTCTGACTGTCAAACCCGGCCAGGAAGTCCGGGAAATCCAGATCGTCGTGGCGACCGGTGAAGACCGGTAAGCTTGGGTATTCCCTCTGCCACCGAGCCGGTCAGGTCTGTGGATTCATCACGCGGCCGAGGAACAGGATACTGTCGGACGTCGTGTCGCGGATCAGGAAGATGAACGGGTGGTCGGCGCGGAAGACCGGGGTGCGGACCGGGCCGACCGAAGTCAGTCTCATCGTGACTCCCGTGGCGGCGGCGGCCTCCGTGCCTTCCTCGTTCACGTCCACGTATGCTTGATGGACCACGGCGGAGATGAACAAGTCCCGGCCGCCGGTCATGCCGGAGAAATCCGCCTTCTCCGAGAAGGCCGCGGTCATGCCCATAGACCGCAGCACCTGTCCCAGGCTGAACTTGCTGGTCAGCTTGAACTTCGGCATTGAGACGATGACCTCTTGCCGGCGAACGGCCCCCAGCCACTTCGAGAGGCTCTCGCCCGCAAACTCCTGCTCCAGCTCGCCGATCCCGTCCGTCTCTTTCGGCAGCAGGATGACCATCGAGAGCTCTTCACCCACGTATGGCAATTCGAGGATTTGCAGCGTGTCGGTCTCGGCGTAGCCGAACTGCTCCGTCTGGTTCATCATCGGGACCTGGACCTTGTTGCCGTCAAGCAGTGTGAACGGCCCCTCCCTGGTCCGATCCTCCTTGAACTGGCTGGCCCAGTTGCCCTTGAAGTAGATGGCGTTGGTCAGCACCAGCCGGGTCATGGAATCCAGCAAGCCCCGGCTGATGAGGTCCTTGATCTTGCCGTTGGTCTGCTTCTCCACCCATTGGTTGATGGTCTGCCGGGCCTGCTCCGCGGCTTTCACGAAATCCACCTGTTCCAGCTTGCCGGCGTACTGCTCTTCCACGAGCTTCACGAAGGCCGGGAGGAATTCATAATCCCTCTGTCCCCAGAGTGCGTTGGCCACCCGCAGTTCGTACTTGTTCCCATCACTCCGGGCGTTGAGGTCTTTGATGATTCTGCCGAAGGCCTGGGCAAACTGCTCCGATGTCATCGGCTCACCCGTCGCGCTGAGCTTGTGCAATACGTCGGTCGAGGTCGGGAAGCACAGTACGTCCGCCATCTGCTCCTGTGTCCGGCTTCTCGCCCCGGCGTACGTCATCGCCAGCGCGGTCGAGATGCTGTAGGGGGAGAAGAACAAATTCCCTTCCTGGCCCCGCAGCCTCTGATAAAGCTGCGCGGCAAAGCAGTTATTGCCCTTGGCTACCAGTTGGGCCTCCTTGTCGAGAGGCTCCTTTTTTGCCGGCTGGCCGGCGAAGCTGCTGCTTGTGGCCGACATAATCACCATCCCTGCCAGAGCTATTCTAAGAATCCCCATTACTCAATCCTCCTGACTCGGCATCAATGATCTTCCCGCTATCTGTTACTACGCCGATTATACTGATTCGGTTGACCGCCGTCAGGAGAATAAATCGACAACTCCGTGTGGCATCGTCAAGCGAAGCCTGGCGATGGTCTGGCGCGAATGCCTCGGAGGCACTGCCAGAGATCGCTCTCCCGCAAAATCCGGTCGTCGATGGAGTCGGTGACGGCGGACTTCACCCTTGAGCCGCCGAGCCTGTGCCGCTAACATGCAGCCAAGCAGTTGCAATCAAGGATACCGGCGTTGTCCGGGGCCGTTGCAGGGCAGAAATCATGGTGCGGACCACGCATCTGGAGATAACGTCGAAGGACCAGTGGGTCAGAAGGACGCGTGAGGGGACCGGCCTCGACATCCGCGAGTGCGTGGTCAAACAGCCGCGGCTCAACCGCTTTCTGTATGAGTACGTCGGCGGCGACTGGCAGTGGATCGACCGCCTCGTCTGGTCGGCTCAGCAATGGCACGACTACGCTGCCGGCGACAGCCTCAGGACCTTTATCGCGTACTGGCAGGGCTCCATCGCGGGTTACTACGAGTTGCAGCTTCAGGAGGGTGGCAAGGGCTCGGGGCCCCCAACGCAAAAGTCCGCGTTGGGGAAGGGCTCCCACAGGCGATCTATCGCCTGTGGGGACCCGAACCCCGCCCAAACGCGAAATGATGCGTTTGGGGACCCCAGCGTGGAGATTCGTATTTTCGGCCTGACGCCGGAATTCCTCGGGCACGGTTACGGCGGCCCGCTGCTCGACAGCGCCATCGAAAATGCCTTCGCCTGGGGCGCCCGCCGCGTCTGGGTGCACACCTGCACCAACGACCACCCCAACGCCCTGGACAACTACCGCAAATCCGGCTTCAAGATTTTCAAGGTCGAAGAAAAACCGGCCTGAAGTCAGCCCGACACAGATTCCACCCGTTCGTGGTTCCTCTCCGGGTGTTTCCGGATGGCATCCACTTCAAGCTCGAAGCGCAGGTCGTCGCGGCAGATGATACTGTTGAGGGTCACGGCCGGCATGGAGGGCAGGCCGTGAGCCGCGCAATACCGCCGGTAGAGAGGAACGTCCGCCGCATTCCTCACGTAGGCGATTCCCCGGACGACGTCGGACCACTGCATGTCGCGCGATTCCAGAATCGCCGCGACCACTTCGAGGGTCCTGGCGATTTGTGCGCGGGTATCTCCGACATGCATCGTGTGGCCTTCGGGTGCAATGCTGGCTGTGCCGGAGACAAAAATCCGTCGATGGTCGGGCAGGTCCAGCTCAACGGCTCGGCTGAACGAGCTGCCGTAGTCCAGTGCAGGACACTGCAGCGGGGAGGGCAGAGCCCTGATTGTCATGCTGCCGTTCTGGGGCCGGGCCGCCAGCAGGCCGGCGACCAGGGCCGAGCCGCACGGGTTCGCCGCGCCTATCCCCGTGCTGGCAGGGACGAGCCCGCCGAATACGCCGGCTGTTCTGAAGAAACCATCCCTCGCGTGGTTGAAGTCGCCGTACCAGGACAGGATGTCGTCGAGATAGAACCACGTTCGCACGGCATCGGTGAACTGTAACTGTCCGAGGGACAGAATTCTCTCCATCTGCCGGAAGACGTCGCGGGCCTGCGTACCCCGTTCCTGGTCCGTATGGGGCGACGTGAGGCCGCCGAGCCGACAGTAGGTGGCGTAACGGTCTTCGAACAAGCTGCCGGCGACCGTGCCGCGCGCCGCCAGGGTCTTGACGCTGGTCCCGGATACGGCCCAGATCTGTGTCCCTGCAAAGCCTTGGCCGCCGGAGTCGATCCAGGTCATCGGCCACCGTTTCGGCCCGAGAGTGTCGTCTATGGTCCCCACCAGCGAACGCCCGCAGTCGATCGAAGCGAAGATTTCCTGCGAGACCACCTGGGCGTTCGTGCCGCGCAGGATCTCGGCGACTTCACGGAGCAAATCCCCGACGGACAGACCTTCGGTCGGCAGGGCCGTAATGAAGTATTCCGTCAAAGGCGGCCTTTCCAGGCTGAGGAGTCGAATGGAGGAGGACAGTCTTATGCGTGCGGGTGCCGGTGAGTAGGTGTCATGGCAGATCATGGTTGTCCTCTTTTCTGGGCGTGTGTCCCTACCGGGTCAGGACATACTCGACCAGGTCGGATATCTCGTCCTCGCTGAGGGTCGACGTCCGGCCATGCCGGTCGTCCTGGTTGAACTTCGTCAGTACTTCCCGGACGGTCGTGGCTCGCCCGTCGTGCAGATAAGGGGCCGTCCGCCAGACCTCCACGAGCGTCGGCGTATCAAACCGTCCGCGCGGTTCCTCCGGCGTGGCTGTGCCGACGTTGTGTCGCTGCCCGTCGACAAACCGTTCTCCCGCATGACATCGGGCGCAGCCGGCTTCCTGGAAGAGCTTTCGCCCGTTCTGCGCCGCTTCGCTCAGACGGCCGTCGACCCGATACGGGCTGGCGACCGGCGCCAGCGATTTGAGGTATTCGTCGATGGCCCCGGCGTTCCTCGTCGTGGGTATGGCGAACTGGACATAGAGGATGCCGCTGCGGACGGCCGTCTCAGCGTCGGCACGAACGCCCGTGGCCATGGCGGGCGGCGTCTGGTGCGCCAGCAACAGGCTCCTGGTGTTCTTGGCGTTGAGCATCCCGTCGTTGAGCAGGTCCCAGTTCAGGGCATCGGCTCGTGCGTCGTCGCCGTGGCAACTCGCGCAACTGTGCCAGTTCTGGAAAGCGTGCGAAGCGTCGTGGAAGAGCATCGCGCCGAGACGCGCTTTTGTCATTGGGACGGACTCGCCCAGCGGTATGGACTCTGCCCGGGCCTGTGCATCGGACCCGAGGTCCACTACACCGACGCTGTCGGAGAAGTACTCGGCCACGCAGACTTTCGTGCCGACGACGGCCAGCCCTCTGGGACCATTGCCGGCGAGTTTCAGCCGCTGACGGATGCCCGTCAAGAAGGTCAGGTCGTTCGGGATGTCCCCGGCCGAGTACATGGCGTCAGCAATATGCAGGCTCGCCGTGGACGCACTCGCCGACACGAAGTCTCGGGCCGTTTCGAGCGGCAACAGCCGCGCGTGGAGTTGCCGGCGGTCGATCACGCTTACTTCATGGGTGCCCGCATGGGCGACAACGATCTTTTCACCGTCGGGCGTGCAGGCGATGCCGGCGGGATTGGCTGCACCGTGGCCGACATCGTCGAGCAGGACCGTGTTGACGTACCTCTGCTCGGCGATGTCGATGATCGTCATCACGTTGGTATTGACCCAGCCTCGTTCGAGATAGTTCACAGGGAATCTGTAGCGGGCCAGGATGTGTGTGACGTAGGCGTGCCGGCCGTCCGGCGCGACCGCGACTCCGCGAAGGCTCGTGCTGCCGTCGGGCAGTTCGATATTCCGGACGACGCTCAGCGTAGCCGTGTCGATCACGGAGACGACTGACGCCACGTAATCGCCGTTGGCCGGTCCGACGGGCAGGTGGTTCGCGACAAATAGAAGCGCTCCATCGGGCGTCAGTGCGGCGGCGACGGGCTCACGCGGCACGGCGACGGCTGCGGTCTGCTCGCGCGCACGCAAATCGACGACGCCTACGGTGTTGTCGAACCGGTTGCAGACATAAAGCGTCCGGGCGTCCGAACTCGCAGCCACGGCGACCGGTGTGTGACCCACCGCGATGCTATCGACGGCGCGGTCGCGTTCGGTATCCGCGATCTGCACCGTTCCCGCCGGAACCGCCGAGGTGACATACAGCAAATCGCCCTCCGCCGAGACCGCCAGCCCAACCGGACGCTCGCCGACCGGTATGCTCCCGAGAACCTCACCAGAGGCAACGTCAAGCACGGCCAGCCGGCCCGCCGTCGCCTCGGCAACATAGAGTCTTTGCCCGTCCGGCCCGGCCACCGCGGAAACCGGCGAAAGGTATCCCCCGGCTCTCGCCGGGCACGGGCCGGCCAACAGGCATAGGACGGCGAGTCGCATTCGAAACCCTTCAGCCCACATCTCTTCACCTCGGTTCATCCCTACGTTTTCAATGACCGCCATACGACAGCATTCCTACCCTTTGAATTGCGCAGACCTCGGGAGCGTTTCATCGCGGGGGCTCGAATGGACGAGATTGCCTGCAACACCGCACTGGCGTAATGCGTACCGGCTGCTGTATACTCTGCGGTGTGATTGGGCCAAAGCAAAACTGTGGGGCAGGCTGATATGATCCTGTCGAACATCGAGATTCAGCGGGCGATCGACGAAGGGCGGCTCGTGATTGAGCCGGAGCCGCTGCCACGGCGACCGGAGCCGGGGAAGTACTGTCCCTACGATACGCACGCGGTGGACTTGCGGCTGTACCACGAGATTACCGTCCCGCAGCCGGGGCCGTATCACTACGACGTGACGGAGCGTGGAACGCTGTCCGAGGTGATCACCCAACATTCGCACAAGTATACACTGACGGATGAGAGTCCGTATTCGCTCCAGCCGCACCAGTTCATTCTCGCGCGGACACTGGAGCGGATTGAGTTGCCCGTGGACCGGGGCACGCCGCACCTGGCGGCCCGGATCGAGGGCAAGAGCAGCCGGGCCCGCTGCGGCCTGATGGTGCACTTCACCTCGCCCACCGTCCATCCCGGCTGGGCGGGGCCCCTCACGCTGGAGATGATCAATCTGGGTCCGATGACGCTCATCCTCCGCCCCGGCATGCACATCGCCCAACTCATTATCGAGGAAGTCCGCGGCGAAATCTTCCTGAATCCCAGCGAATTCCACGGCCAATCCACCCCCGAAGGACTCGCGTAGGACGCGGAAATCCGAAATTCGAATCTCGAAACTCGGAACAGGCACGAAAGTCCAAAATCCTAAATCCGAAGCGAGGCCGGGCTCGGTGACAGCGCTTCGGCTTTTCGAGTCTTGAATTTGTTTCGGATTTCGTGCTTCGAGTCTCGGATTTCTGCCTCGGGCGACGCGGCATCGGATTTTTGCCACGTCGGGTATTGACTTGGCCCCTAAACCGATGATAAAATCCAGGGTTTGTTTCCTACGGGAAATGCAAGGAGCACTAGTGTGCAAGAAGCTATTGCAAAAGCTGACGCCCTCATTGAAGCGATGGGATATATTCGTGGCTTCCGCGATCGTGTTGTGGTCGTGAAGCTCGGGGGCAGCGTCCTCGACAACGAGGCGGCGCAGCGGAACCTGCTGGCCGACGTGGCCTTCATGGCGACGGTGGGCATGCGGCCGATCATCGTCCACGGGGGCGGCAAGGCCATCACGCGGGCAATGAACGAGGCGGGCCTCGAGCCCGTCTGGGTGCAAGGCCGCCGCTATACGGACCAGCGGACGCTGAACATCGTCGAACGTGTGCTCGTTCGCACGGTCAATGAGCCGATCTGCCGGATGCTCGAAGAGCTCGGGTGCAAGACGATGGGACTGCACACGCTCAGCAGTTGCGTGCTGACCGCCGAGATGCTGCGTCTGCCGGGCGAGAACGGCCGTAAGATCGACCTTGGGCTCGTAGGAAAAGTCGTCGAGGTGAATGCCAAGCTCCTCGGCACGCTCTGCGCGGACGGCACGATCCCCGTCATCTCTTCCACGGCCATGGACAAGAACGGCGGCAAGCTGAACGTCAACGCCGACAGCGCCGCCGGCAAGGTGGCGGCGGCCGT
>CAYFUB010000404.1:0-3142 GCA_964346195.1 uncultured Pirellulales bacterium | reverse complement strand
ACCCCTCATCCGATGGCCAGATGGTTCGGGGCCCCCCAAACGCACTACTTCGCGTTTGGGGACCCCTTCGCTTCGCTCACCATGACAAGTCAGAGTGTCGTTTTGAGATAGTCTCTAAGTCTTGAGACGGGCGCGGCTGCGGGTGGAATGCCACTACGAGGAAATACTTCGGGACCCCGGACCGGCGGCAGGCATAGTGGCCGGTCCAGAGGTCCGGTCTGTACCATCATCATTGCCCAAAGTTCATGGCTGGGTCCGCCCCTTTTTTGTAGCGTCCAAGAATTCTGAGCCGGCCGAGACGGTTACTTTCCTTTGCCAAGGCTTCGTACGCTCCCATATCTGCCACCGCCACCCCATCGCGATCTCCGTCCGCAGGGCGTGGATCGCCTTCGATATCGGTGGGCGGCAGTCCGCCGACCGGACTGTTCATGCCGGCGTCGATGCAGGGCGAGCCCGGTCTCAGATGCAGGTCACCGCCACGCGCATCCGCGAAGAGAGGATCGGCATCGATATTGCCCTCACCGGCCCAGCCGCCCTCCACGTCGCTGTAGGTGACGTTCCCGGGTTTGCCGACGATTTGACCGACCGCGTTGGACCACAGGATGCAGTTGGTCACATCTGGATCGCAGTAGGCGTTGCGTATCCCGCCGCCGCCGTTGTCGAGGAACGTGCAGTTGACCACGGTCGCATGGCGGTCTTCGGTCACCTCATTATGCAACCCCGGACCCAAGTTATCAACGAAGACGCAGTTGACCACGGTTGGTCCGCTGAATTCGTCGTTATATATCCCACAGCCGGAGTTGTCCATGAAGGTACAGTTGGCCACGGTGCCCCAGCGGTGAAGATTGTACATGCCGTGTCCCCCATTGTCGATGAACGTGCAGTGGTTCGTGAGTGGAGAACATTCCCAGTTCTGCATCCCGTCGCCGGAATTGTCGCTGAACAGGCAGTCACTCACCACGCAGTCGCAGCCGTCGTTCAACATGCCGACGGCATTGCCTCTGAAGGTGCAGCCCGTCACGGCCCCCGTGCTCCAGCAGTTTCCGTTGGTCATCCCTGTGCCGTTGTCGGAGAACGTGCAGTTGTTCACCTCCACGGTGTTGTGGCTGTTCGACATGCCCACGGAATTGCCTCTGAACGTGCAGTTGGTCACGGTGACGACGTCGCTGAAATGAGTGTCTATCCCATCGTGGGCATTATCGCTGAAGGTGCAGTTGGTCACGGTCGGGCTGCCGCCGAAGCATTTGGCCATCCCGTTGCCGGAATTGTTGCGGAACGTGCAGTTGGTCACGGTCGGGCTGCCCCATACGTTGCTCATCCCATCGCCAGAATTGTCGCTGAAGGTGCAGTTGGTCACGGTCGGGCTGCTCTCCTCAGTATGCATTCCCGCCCCCCACCCGCTTCCACCTGTGATTGTGAAGCCTTCCAGGACAGTAGCAGCGGTCTCGTTACTGCTGCATGTTACGACAGGCCCGCTGCCCGTGCCGTGGATCGTGGTATTCGCGGGATCGCCACTACTGCTGTAGAGGCGGACGGCCTTGCCCCGGAAATTGATGTCCTCCGTGTACGTTCCCGGCGCGACCGCGATCTTGTCGCCGGAATCGGCGGCGTCGATGGCGGCCTGAATGGTCGGATAGTCGGCGGTCGGAACGTGGAGAGTTCTGCCCGTTGCCGTGCCGGCCAATACCAGCAAGACGGCAACAACTGTGGCGCGTCTCAACCGGCTCATGGCTGTACCTCTTGTAAGTAATGGTCGATAGAGAAACCGCAAACATTCGCAGGCAAAAGACGGCAATCAGTGGGTCGCAGAACGATTGGCTCCGCCTGGCGAGTCTTGCCTGAGTCTCCTTCGTTAACGCCGATTTCTGCGTTTCGTCTTGCCGTTCAATCTCCGCACGACGTAAGGTGATACTCAATGGGCAAAACCCTGTTTTCTATCCGGAAGAATCCTTAGCCCGCATATCGCACAGAGGTCGTCGATTCCGAGGGCCGGCGCACGGTTCCTTGGCCTGTTGGGTGTCTTTGGGTAGCTGTGCAGTTGGCGGGTGGTTCATTGACATCCTGCCGATGCCCCGTTACCATGCGGCCAGCGTTAACGTGGTTGGCTGGAAAGGGATATATGGCGAATCCGGAACACCTGGCGATGCCCAGGAAGGGCGTGGATGCCTGGAATGAGTGGCGGAGCCAAAACTACTATACTCAGGCAGACCTCAGCAGAGCGGACCTCGCCAGCGCGGACCTCCGGGACGCGGATCTCCACCACGTGAACCTCAATCGCGCGAACCTCTGGGGTGCGGACCTCCGGGACGCGGACCTCAGGGGCGCGGACCTCACGTCGGCTGACGACCAATATGGCCAACTCTGCCGATGCGACCTCAGAAAAGCCACGCTGACCGGGGCCGGTGGTTCTCAATACGGCGGCGTATACATTTTTCAAAAGTTGTCTGGGACGGTGATGCGGGTTTATGGACAGGAGACCAGTGGAATGACACATGAGGAAATCGAGGCAATGCAGCGGAAACTGCAAGACATTGTTGAGAAGCATACGACACAGAACAATGCGCACACGATGAAGGTCCTTGGGGAGTTAGCTAAGAAGGTCGGCGCAAGTACGCAGACGGTCTTCCCCGACATCATTCAACCGGGGAAACGCATTTCCACTGATGCCGCTATCCCCGAACTTGCCCATAACATCCACTTCGCCCTGCAAACCGCCTCCATGATCGACGCCTGCCGGACCGCGGCCAAGAATATAGAATTCGCCGAGCGAGCCCTTGCGGGTACACGCAGGGCCCAATTTTGGACGATTATTGCCGTTGTTGCTGCCATAGTGACGGCAATAGGAACCATTGCAATGGCGGTAGCCGTATTGGTCATCCTGTGATGGCAGCGAACACCTCGTGATGCCTCGATGCAGCACCGCAGCTACGACGGACCGGGCATGGTCGTCAACACGGCGGCGCAGGCGTTCTTCCGGAATATGATGCAGGGCGGGTAGGCGGTCCCGGCATCCATCGGGGATCGGTTCCGCACCGCCGGGGGCTTTTCGACTCGCTGCTTGGGCTTCCTGGCCGTCCGGGAGGAAAGGGGGTGGTGGAGGTCAAGACCAGGGCTGAACGGGGCGGGGCAATCGAGGGGCACG
>CAYFUB010000403.1:0-6696 GCA_964346195.1 uncultured Pirellulales bacterium | reverse complement strand
GAAGTCGTAGTTGTGCCGGGTGTGGTAGGCGGTGCAATCGCGGAGCAGGCAATCGCTGCCGCGGAGGGTGTACCCGTAGCCGTTGCCGCCGCCGCCCTCGTATTGCGGCCTGGCCACGATGCAGTCGCGGACGGTGATGTTGCGGGACTGGCTCAGCAGGATGATGTTGGACAGCGTGTGCCGGTCGTGCGCGTTGACCGGCGGCCGGTAGGTCTGGACGTCGCGGATCCAGCCGTTGACGACGTGCGAGAACTCGATGCAATGGGAACCGTGGACCTCGTAGGCGGCGGTGCCACTGGTGCCATAGTCCTCGGACCCCAGTCCGGGGGTCGGATTCTCGCGCATGCCGATGGACAGGTGCTCGATGCCGACTTCCTGCAGGTGGGGGGCGACCCGGTAGACCCGGGCGTTGTCGCGCATCTTGAGAGAGTAGCGCGTGGGAATGTCCACCGTGATGGTGTTGGCGCCGGTGTCGACGGCCGTGATTTGGCGGTAGAAGGTGATACCCCTGAGACTGGCATTCCACAGGCCGCTCATGCCGTGTTCGGCGATGAAGTCTTCGGTGCAGTCGCTCCGCAGGACAATCCAGTCGCCCGCGAAGAACAACGGTGTCGGCTTTCGTCCCCCGGGGACCGTGGTGGTTGCCACAGGTATGACATGCGTCGGATAGTCCACGTCCCGGGTGATCCCTACCTCGCTGTTGGGCACCGGTGTATGCCATCCGCCCGAAACCGGCGCGACGCGAATGATCGACTTGTCACGCATATACGTTTCATCGTTGAAAAGGAAGGTCTCGCCCGGTCCCGCCCCGCGCAGGACCACGCCGCTGCGCGAGATGGACAGGGCGCAGTTCGCGCCGTTCGGCGGTTTGATCCGGTAGGTCCCGGCGGGCAGGTAGACGATGCCGCCGCCAGCACCCAGGGCGTCAATGGCGGCCTGGATAGCGCCCGTAGCATCGAGAAGGCCGGTGTTGTCGGCGTAGTAGGGCGCCGCCGTGACGTCAATCGTCGGGCCCGGCGGATCGAGCGGCACCTCGACCTCGCCCCGGTGGTAGCCGGCGTAGGAGAAATCGTGGAGGAACCGGCCCCAGGCGTCCCGGTAGCCGGGGACCCAGTCCGAGGGATACAGGCTGCTGCGCCATTGTGCCGCCGCGTGCGAAACCACCGACACGCTGGCCCCGATTGCCAGCGCCGGGACGATGCACCATCTCATAACTTGCGACACGCAGCTCCTCCCTATCTCCGTGATGCACGCCATGTGTTCGCGCGACGCGCATCGTTTAGTTTATTATATCGATTGTTGGGCCCCTAACGCAAGAAAAACGCGATAATGGGAGTCGCGGGGGGGCGTGTTACGTTTGTCGGTAGATTCTGCGAAGACCCTCTGGAACTGTCATCTCGACCGGAGGCCGAAGGCCGGAGCGGAGAGATCTGGCTACGGACAGGAGGCACCTCCCCTTCGCGGCCGGATGTCTCGACTGCGCTGACGCTCCGCTCGACATGACAAACCGGGCAAGATGTCCGCGTTGCCTACGAGCGTGACGTGTACCTGAGTCGCCGTGCGCGACTATCTGATGATGTGCGTGTGGGCGGCGTCGAACATTCGGATGCCGCCGCCGTCGAGTTGGAGGATGAGGCCCTTTTCGGGGTCCACGCCGATGCAGTTGCCGGTGAAGCGTTTCTTGTTGTAGGAGAGGGTGACCCGCCGGCCTAATTGCGTGCTCAGGCGGCTCCAGGTCTCGATGACCTGCTGTTTGTTCCGGCCGGCCACCTGCAGCCAATAGTCGAGAGATGTGAGGACGCTCCTGGCCACCGTCGCCCGCCGGCATTGTGTTCCACTGACGAGGTCGAGGCTGGTGGCGGTCTCCCGCAATTCCGGCGGGAAGCTCTCCGCGTTCTGGTGGCAGTTAATGCCGATCCCGACGATGTGGATGGGGAGGTTTGAAGCTTGAGGCTTGAAGTTTGAAGTCTTCAAACCTGGCACTTGACACTTCAAACTTCTCTCCACCTTCGATTCCAGCAGGATGCCGGCGACTTTTCGGCCGGCGAGCACGATGTCGTTGGGCCATTGGATCCGGGCCTGGTGACCGCCGACCTGCCCGATCCCCTCGGCCACGGCCACCGCACAAGTCAGCGATAAGAGCTCGCTGTTGACTTCACAATTGGCCACGACGATGGAGAAAAGAAGACCGTCCCCGTGCGCGCCGCACCATTTCGCGCCGCCGCGTCCCCGGCCCGCGGTCTGCTCTTCGGCGAAGACGACCAGGCCCGCATTGCCGGGGTTCCTGGCATACTCGGCGGCCACGTCGTTCGTGCTCGACGTCCGGTCGTAGACAATGACCTTCCTGCCTATCTGCCTGGTTTTCAGATTGGCCCGGATGAGGTCCGGGTCCAGCCGGTCGTCAATGGGCATGGGCGAACGTTCCTCGTGAAGCGGGCCTCGTGAAACGTGCGTTGAACGTCATCGCGAGCGCAGCGAAGCCATCTCCCTTTGTGGGAGCAAGATGGCTTCCCCCGCGTTCGCGAGGGCAGGCTTGCGTCGCTTCTCGCAATGACATTCGACAATCGGACGCTCTACGTTTCACGTTTCACCCTTCACGCTTCACGTCTTATCTATCGAGTCCGATGTCCACGGCGGCGGCGGAGTGCGTGATGGCGCCGACCGCGATGCGATCGACGCCGCACTGCGCGATCTCCGCCACGTTGTTCAGTGTGATGTTGCCGGAGGCCTCGAGCAGCGGTTTGCCGTTCTTGCACATCGCGTTGCGCATCTCCACGGCGTGCTTGAGCTGCCATTGCCCCATATTGTCGAGGAGCACGATGTCGATCCCGGGGATTTTCAGCACGCGATTCAACTGATTGTCGACATGGTCCACTTCCACGGCGATGAATTTGAGGCCCCTGACCCTCCGGGCCTCATTGACGATCCGCCGCAGTTTGGCCGGGAAGTTCTTGCCCAGCTCGGCCAGATGATTGTCTTTGATCAGGATACCGTCGTAGAGGCCCAGCCGGTGATTGTACCCGCCGCCGCAACGCACGGCGTATTTCTCCAGGAGCCGCCAGCCGGGCAGAGTCTTGCGCGTGTCGTAAATCCTGGCTTTCGTTCCTTTGATGGCCCGGACGTACCGGCTCGTGGTCGTCGCGATGCCGCTGAGCCGTTGCAGGAAGTTCAGCATCACTCGCTCGACGCTGAGCATGGACTGTAGAGGCCCTTCGATGGTGGCCAGCCTGCTTCCCACGTGCGCCGACTGGCCGTCGTGGAAGTGGGCGGTCATCTTCAGCCGCTCGTCGTACTGGCGCAGAATCTCCTCCACCACCGGCAAGCCGGCTACCACGATTTCCTCGCGCGAGACGATCGTCGCTTTGGCCTGTGCGCCGCCCTGGAACAACAGGTCCGTGGTCACGTCGCCGTGGCCGAGGTCTTCCTCCATGGCCATGCGAATCAGAGGCCGCACTTGTCTGAGGTTCAACTTCTTCATGTCCGGGTTCCCATGGAATGGGTCATCTTGTTTCTCCTGCCTTGCCCCGGCCGCCCCCGTCCAGCGCGTGACCAACGGGAGGGGGCACCCCTGTCAGGGTTTTGCTCTACGGCGGCTTCGTCTGGCCTTTCGGGCGACGTCCTTTTTCGTTCGGCTGCTGACAATCAGCTCGGGCAGCTCTTTCAACTGGCGCAACTGGTCGCGCAGGGTCGCCGCCCGCTCGAAATCGAGGGCCTCGGCGGCTTCGAACATCTCCCGCTCGATCTGGCCGGCCATCTCGACCTTGTCGTACTCTGCATCGCCGAGCCGCACGGCCTCCCGGGCGATGCGCTGGGCCTTGATCTGCTCGGTGAGGCTCTTGCGGATCTCCTTGCGGATCGTTTCCGGCGTGATCCCGTGCTCCTGATTGTACGCCAGTTGAATTGTACGCCGGCGATTGGTTTCGTCAATGGCTTTTTGCATCGAGTCGGTGACCGTGTCGGCGTACAGGAAGACCGTGGCATTGATGTTGCGGGCCGTGCGGCCGATGGTCTGGATCAACGAGGTCTGGCTGCGCAGGAAGCCCTCCTTGTCCGCGTCGAGGATGGCGACGCACGAGACCTCCGGCAGGTCGAGACCCTCGCGCAGCAGGTTCACGCCGACCAGCACGTCGAACGCGCCGGTCCGCAGGTCACGGAGGATTTCGATCCGCTCCAGGGTCTCGATCTCGCTGTGCAGGTACCGGCAGCGAAAGCCCCGCTTGGTCACGTAATCCGACAACTGCTCGGCCATGCGCTTGGTCAGTGTTGTGACCAGGACGCGTTCCTTGGCCTGGACGCGCTTTTCGATCTCGTCGAGCAGGTGCTGGACCTGGTTGCCGGCGGGGAAGACGAAGATCTCCGGGTCCAGCAGCCCGGTCGGCCGGATGATCTGCTCGACCACCTCGTGCTCGCATTTGTCCATCTCGAACGGCGCGGGCGTGGCGGAAACGAAGACCACCTGCCCCCAGTTTTGCTGGAACTCCTCGAACCGCAGCGGGCGGTTATCCAGGGCGCTGGGCAGCCGGAACCCGTGCTCGACCAGGACCTCCTTGCGGCTGCGGTCACCGGCCCACATCGCCCGCAACTGCGGAACGGTCACGTGCGACTCGTCGATGAACAGCAGGAAATCCCTGGGGAAGTAGTCCACGAGCGTGTACGGCCGCGCCCCTGGTGGCAGGCCCGCCAGGTGCCGGGAATAGTTCTCGATCCCGCTGCAATAGCCGACCTCCTGGATCATCTCCAGGTCGTACATCGTGCGCGCCTGCAGCCGCTGGGCCTCGAGCAGCTTGCCCTCGCTGCGCAGTTGGCCCAGCCGCCATTCGAGCTCGGCCTTGATGCCCTCGACGGCCGGTACGATCCGCTCGCCGGGCATCACGTAATGCTGGGCGGGGTAGACGAATACCTGGCTCTCGACGGCCAGCACCTCGGCCGAGGTGGGGTTGATGTAGCTGATCTGCTCGACCGTGTCGCCGAAGAACTCGATCCGGACGGCGAACGACTCGTAGGACGGGTGCAGCTCCACCACGTCGCCACGCACCCGGAAGGTCCCCCGCTGGAAGTCGATGTCGTTGCGGGCGTACTGGATGTCGGCGAGCCGGCCGAGCAACTCGTTGCGCTCCCAGGTCTCACCGGTGCGCACCGCCACGACGCGCGCCTTGTAGTCCTCCGGCGAGCCCAGGCCGAAGATGCACGAGACCGATGCCACCACGATGCAATCCCGCCGGGACGACAGGCTCGTCGTGGTCGAGAGCCGCAGCCGGTCCAGGTCGGCGTTCCGCGAGGCGTCTTTTTCGATGTAGATATCCCGCTGCGGAATATAGGCTTCGGGCTGGTAGTAGTCATAATAGCTGACGAAGTACTCGACTGCGTTCTCGGGGAACAGCTCCTTGAACTCCTCGTAGAGCTGGGCGGCCAGCGTCTTGTTGTGCGAGATGACCAGCACGGGCCGGTCGAACTGCTCGATGACGTTGGCCATGGTGAAGGTTTTGCCGCTGCCGGTCACGCCCATGAGGGTCTGGAACCTTTTGCCCCGGCGCAGACCCTCTGCCAGCCGCTCGATGGCCTGCGGCTGGTCGCCCGACGGCCTGTACTGGTTGTTCAGCTTGTATATGCCCATATTCCCGACGACGATCCTGACGATGGAGCCGGTCGAACACCCGTTCTTCGGCTCCGACAGCTTCCTCTGCGGACAGCACAGAATACTATATGCGGCAGAGGCAAGGCTTGTTTGCGGGATGCCCAGCCATCGACATGGTATAGCGGCAACCCGGCCAAATCAAGCGGATGCAGTCGAAGGTGGCCGCGCCTCTACGACAGCCCGCCCAGCGAAGCCGGGTTGCTCATGCGCAGCCACTGCCCTCGGCGGCAGACCGGGGCAGTAAACCGGGATAGTAGACCGGGGTGGCATGGACAAACTCGTTGGGTTCGTCCCAAGCTCTTGAGATTTGGCCGGCATGAACGTTGAGACGGCTCGTGTCGCGGGCATCTGGCCCGCGATTTGAGGGCGCTCGCGCCCTCGACAACAGGCCATCGCCAAGCTGCCCGTGGGGCCCCCAACGCGATGCATCGCGTTGGGGACCTCTTGGCGCTGCCGCTCCACCAATGTTCTGGAAACCTCAAGAACTCCGGACGTTGCCGACTCGTTTGTCCGTGGTCCTGCGGATAGTCTGTCACCGTGCCTGCTGTGGGTATGTGACCGCCGCCAGCAGCATCTTGCCGTACCTTTCCCAGAGGGTCCTGTCGCCCATGCCCGAGGCCACGGGTGGCAACTCGACGGTGATGGTCGGAATGCCCAGCGTCTCGCCGGTGTATGAGCCCAGCGAGCCGGGCATGGGCCCCAGCTTCTTGACGGGCAGGTCGCAGCACTGCGCCATCCGGCCGGCGAGGGCCGCGCCCGGGCCGTCGTAATCGATGCAATTCAAGGGCTGATGGATACTTACGATGCGGCTGGGCTCGTATTCCCTGATGAGGGCGTGCAGGGCGCGGGTCTCCGGCTCCGAGAGCGACCGAAACCCATTGGTCTCGTTGTTCTCGCGGTTGAACGTCTGGAAGTTGCGATTCAGGTCGATCTGACGCAGGCTCTCCCGGGTCCTGGCGGCGACGCCGTCCGGGTTGGCCACCGGCAGCAGGACGACGCGCCGGCCCTCCAGCAACTGGTGGTTCCGCCGCAGGTGGTCTGTCAGTGCCGTAACCAGCGGG
>CAYFUB010000402.1:0-26006 GCA_964346195.1 uncultured Pirellulales bacterium | reverse complement strand
GCCCATGTGTATCACGGGCATCCGGGGCCCCCAAACGCGAAATGACGCGTTTGGGGAACTCCTCTCGCCCGTGAGGGCAGGGCCAAGATGGCCCTGCGACTCCTGGGCAGGATGCCCATGCTCCGATGTTCTTACGGGCACACTACGAGCCCAAGTTCGGCCTGGCCGTTGCCACTCGGATACTTGTAGCGTATTGTTGAGAATCGCAATGTAGGAGATTCAAAATGAAAACGTCGCGCTCTCCCATTCTCGTGTTGGCACTATGGGCCCTCGCAACCTTGGTGTCCGTCGCTGCATTCGCGCAGGAGAAGCCAGCGGTGGAAGCGGCGGGCGTGAATCTTGCCACCGTGGCGCAGCCGTCCAGCTCTTATGTGTCCGGCGATACGAGACTCACGGCGCTTAACGACGGCTACGATCCGCGCAGTTCGCGCGATGCCCGCCCGGGCTCGTACGGCAACTGGCCCAGGAGGGGCACCCAATGGGTGCAGTATGACTGGAGCCGGCCTATTAGCACCAATAGAATCGACGTTTACTGGTGGGCCGATGGTCGAGGTGTCAATGTGCCAAAGGCCTGCCGACTGCTGCACTGGGACGGCAACGCCTTTGTCCCCGTGGGTAATCCGTCGGGTCTCGGGGTGGCGAGGAACCAGTATAACACAACGACTTTCGATGAAGTGGTCACGTCCAAACTGCGGCTCGAAATCGACTCCAACGACACGTTCTCGACCGGCATTCTGGAGTGGAAGGTCTACGACTCGGGCAAATCGCCCGATTTTCCGCCCCTCGTCACGGCGGGAATCGATCGCGTCGTGGTGCTGGGAGGCAAGACGTATTTGAACGGCGCCGTCAAGGCGCTGAAGAGCGACGCCTCGGTGAAGACCGCGTGGAGCAAGGAATCCGGGCCCGGCACGGTCACTTTTGAGAATGCCGGCGCGCCGGTGACCACGGCGACGTTCTCAGCTCTTGGCGACTACGTCCTCACGCTGTCGGCCGGCGAAAGGCCGCTGAGCGCTTTGTCTACCCTGAACGTCAAGGTGGTCGCGCCGCCCCCCGCCGACCGTCTGGATGTCGTCTATACAAAGAAGCACAGGATCGACAGCCCCCTGTGGAGCTCGCGCGCCAAGGCCCTGATCGTAAACTGGATTCCCCACTGCATCGACCAGATCAATCGCACGGACATACCGCGCGGCCGGGGTGACGGCGGCATCGACAACTTCATCGAAGCGGCCAAAGCGCTGCGCGGCGAGCCGCACGGCCCACACAAGGGCTACGTCTTCTCCAACGCCTGGGTCCACCAGACTATCGAGTCGATGTGCATCGCGCTGATGGTCGATCCGCAGGGCAACCAGGAAATCATCAAGGCCCAGGAGAAGATGAAGGCGACGCTGGAGGACTGGATTCCCAAGATTCTGGCCGCCCAGGAGCCGGACGGCTACCTGCAGACCGCCTACACGCTGGCCGACCGCAACCGCTGGCCGGAGCGATGGGACCCCCGCCACCGGGGCGACCATGAAGGATACGTCGCCGGCTACTTCATCGAGTCGGCGATTAACCACTATACGCTCACCAATGGTACGGACAAACGGCTTTACGACGGTGCCAAGAAGCTGGCCGACTGCTGGGTCGCCAACCTCGGTCCCGGCAAGAAAGAGTGGTACGACGGCCATCAGGAAATGGAGCAGG
The DNA here is from genome assembly GCA_964346195.1 of uncultured Pirellulales bacterium. Lineage (GTDB taxonomy): Bacteria > Planctomycetota > Phycisphaerae > Sedimentisphaerales > Anaerobacaceae > PLanc-01. The sequence continues at coordinate 24,323 of CAYFUB010000402.1, read as the reverse complement.
CCCTGGTGCGGTTCGGCCGCTTCGTCAACGACATGGAAGGCCCGGGCAGCCGCGGCGACAGTTATATCAAACTGGCCAAGTTCCTGCTCGATTGCCGCCGCGGCGGCAGTGAGTACGACCAGAGCCACGTGCCGGTGCAGCAGCAGTATGAGGCGGTGGGCCACGCCGTGCGCGCCGCCTACAGCTATTCGGGCATGGCAGATGTGGCCGCCGAGACGCACGATCTGGATTACCAGAGCGCCGTCATGAGCCTCTGGGACAGCATGGTGAACAAGAAGTACTACGTCACCGGCGGCATCGGCAGCGGCGAGACCTCCGAGGGCTTCGGCCCGGATTACTCACTGCGACACAACGCCTACTGCGAGTCCTGCTCGACCTGCGGCCTGATCTTCTTCCAGTACAAGATGAATCTGGCCTATCACGATGCCCGGTACGCGGACCTCTATGAGGAGTCGATGTACAACGCCCTGCTGGGCTCCATCGACCTGGCGGGCAAGAACTTCTACTACGAGAACCCCCTGGATGCACGCGGACCCCGTTACGACTGGCACGTCTGTCCCTGTTGCGTGGGCAATATCCCCCGGACCCTGTTGATGCTGCCCACCTGGATGTACGTCAAGAGCAAAGACAGCATTTACGTCAACCTCTTCATCGGCAGCACCGTGACGGTCGAGGACGTGGCCGGCACGGATGTCGAGATGGTTCAGGTGACGGATTATCCCTGGAGCGGCCACGTCTCCATCAGCGTCAACCCCGCGACCGAGAAGAGCTTCAGCATCAGAATCCGGGTGCCGAACCGCAGTGTCAGCGAGCTCTATACCGGCACGCCGGACTCCCATGGAATCGCTTCGGTCTCGGTCAATGGCGATGCTATCAAGCCGGATATCGAGAAGGGCTATGCCGTCATCAGGCGGACCTGGAAAGCGGGCGACAAGATCGATCTGACGCTCCCGATGAAAGTCCAGAGAATCAAAGCCAGCGATAAGATTGCCGCCACCCGTGGCCGGGTAGCCCTGCGGTATGGCCCATTGATCTACAACGTCGAGGCAATCGACCAGGACCTTGACGGCGTCCTCAAGCCCGAGGTCTCCCTGACCACCGAGTGGAAAGGCGATTTGCTGGACGGCTGCGTGGTCATCAAGGGCGCCTGGGCTGACGGTTCCGCCCTGACCGCGATCCCCAATTACGCCCGGAACAATCGCGACGCCACTGCCGACTCCGAACCGCGCGGCCGCGGCCGTCGTCCCGTCAGTTCGATAGTCTGGATAGAGGATCAGTAGGTCACACATAGACAGAGCGCCGAGGGTAGGATTGGGTTTGGGGTCCGCGACGCAGGACTCTGCGCTGAGGGTCCCGTGTGTCGCTCGGCGAGGGCGACTTTCCCATAAGAGACTATCTCAAAACGGCAATGTCATTCTGAGCGAAGCGAAGAATCTGGGCTGCGCACTTGAGAAACCCTTCATTCGATGGCCAGATGGTTCGCTTCGCTCACCATGACAAGTCAGAGTGTCGTTTTGAGATGGTCTCTAAGCTCGACTTTTGCCATTTTGGTGCGGTAGAAAACGCCGTATTCTCCGATGATTCTCATGTCACCACAGGCTTTTTGCACGACACCACGTTTTCGACGGAAGGCAAAAGGTCGGCTGATGCCTGGTTTTCCGGGATCTTCCCGCGCGTTGCGTCAATGAAAATGGCAAAAGTCGAGCTAAGTAATACCGTCGTCAAGGCCTTCGGTCTGGACGAAACCCGTCAACAACGACCCTCTCGGGAATACCGGCCGGATGTCCGGCTCTCTATTGACAATTTCAAATAGGAGTTTAAAGTAGGAGAGGATGGTCGGGTCTTAAGCGCACTGTCTCGTGTCCGGGCTTGGGCCCCGCCACTCTGGGAGGATGTACGGTGGACTGATGGCCAAGCGCAGTGACGGTTTGAAAACGAGGGATAGAATTCTCAAGGCGGCCTCGGAGGTCTTCGCGGAGAAGGGCTACCACGATGCGACGGTCGAGGACATCTGCCGGCACGCCAGCACGAACGTCGCGGCGATCAGCTACCATTTCGGGTCCAAGGACCAGCTCTACGCGGAGGTCTGGCGCCATGCCTTCAACGCGGCGATGGCGGCCTATCCGCCGGAAGGGGGACTCGGGCCGGAGACGCCGCTCGAACAACGTCTGCGCGGCTCCATTTACGGGATGGTGGGCCGCAGCGTCGATCCCGGGCGGATCGGCCATGCGGGCCGACTCTTGCTGCGTGAGATGATCAATCCGACCGACGTCATCCGGGACGTCAAGCGGGACGCCATCCAGCCGCTGCACGACCGCATGTGCGGGCTGATGGGTCAGTTGCTCGGGCCCCAAGCCGCACAGGAGCAGGTCCTGCTCTGCGCAATGAGCGTGGTCCACCAGTGCCTCATGATCGGCATTCGCCTGTTCACCGGCCGAATGCCGGTCGAGGCCAGGCTCGATATGCCCACCGATCAACTTGTCGAAACCCTGGCCGACCACATCACGCGTTTCTCGCTCGCGGGCGTGATGGCCATACGCAAGGACCTTGAGGCAGACCGCACCAGATGACAAACGTTGCTCGCCCAGCCGTACCGATGATCTCGCCCGCGAAAAACCGCGCGCCAGGCCTGTTGTGCCTCAACCTGTTGTTGCTGTGCCTCGGCGGCTGCTCGCACCGGGTCGTCGAGTTTGGGCTGCCGAAGGATACACCCGAGGTGTTTTCCGGCAGTGGCGCGACGCTGGGCAGGGATGAGTTTGAGACACCCTCGCACTGGTGGCGGGTGTTCGAGGATGAGGAACTGAACGGGCTGGTCGAGCAGGCCCTGACAGACAACCTTGACTTGCAGACGGCCTGGGATCGCCTGGCTCAGGCCGAGGCCGTGGCACAGCAGATCGGCGCCCTGCTTTGGCCGCAGGTGGACGCGACGGGCCGGGCCGGGCGCAGCCGCGATGATCGGGGCGGCGTGGTGACCTACGGCAACCTGTATCTGGCGGAGGTCGCCGCCGGCTACGAGGTCGATCTGTGGTCGCGCTTGAGGTCCCAGGAAAAGGCGGCGCTGCTGGATGTGCAGGCCCAGGCTGAAGCGGTCCATACGGCGACCATCACCCTGTCTTCGCTGGTCGCCGACACCTGGTATCAACTGGCGGAGGCCAAGGCCCTGTTGCGAATCACCCGGGAGCAGATCGAGACCAACCGCAAGGTCCTCGACGTCGTGACCGTCCAGTTCCAGAAAGGGCAGGTCTCGGCCATCGACGTGCTCAGACAGCGGCAATTGGTGGCGTCGACCGAGTCCCGCCTGATCACAGCGCGGCAGGCGGCGGAGGTCCTGCAGCACATTCTCTCGGTGCTGATCGGCCGACCGCCGGCCCTGGCGTGGGAGCGGACGGCGATCGAGCTGCCGGCCCTGCCGCCGCTGGCGCTCGACTTGCCGGCGGAAGTCCTGTGGCGCCGGCCGGATGTCCGTCAGGTGTACCGGCAGGTTCAGGCCGCCGACCAGCGCGTGGCGGTCGCCGTCGCCGACCAGTACCCGCGTTTGAGCCTGACCGCCAGCATCGAGACCACGTCCGTCTCGTTTCGCGACCTCTTCGACGATTCACTGGCAAACCTGGCGGGCAACCTCGTGCAGCCGCTCTTCGACGCCGGCCTGCGCCGGGCCGAGGTCCGGCGCCGCCGGGCCGTCCTCTCCGAGATCATCCACCTCTGGCGCCGGACGATTCTGGAGGCCTTGCAGGAGGTCGAGACGGCCCTGGTGCAGGAGCAACGGCAGATCCAGCTTCTCGAAAGCCTGCGGACACAGCTCGACCTGGCACGGGAGACCTACGAACGCACCAGAGACCGCTATATCAAAGGACAAACGGATTACATTCGCGTGCTCGAATCGTTACAATCACTGCAGGCGCTCGAGCGGGAACTTGTCGGGGCACAGCGGGTCCTCGTCGAACGTCGCATCGCCTTGTATCGCGCGACGGTCGGCGGCTGGCAGTCGCCTGCACCTCCGCCGGCCCGGATCGAAGACCTGAAGTAGCATGGGCACGGGACCCCAAACGCGGAACATCGCGTTTGGGAACCCATCCTGCCCATGAAGACACGGCCGTTTGTAGTGACGTCATGAGGGTTCGTGTCGCGGCCATCCCCGACGCGCAGCGGCGCTGCGGGCCTGGTCGCGTCGTGTCGAAGGCGTCCCGCCTTCGAATCGCGGGTGGGGCGCCCGCGACACGTTCTGTGAATGTCCTTACGGGCACACCACAAACGAGAACGGGATGGACAGGTGGTTCAATGACAGTTGACAACGCTGTGAAGCAAAGTGAACAGAAGAAGCCTCGTCGGTGGCCGCGTGTGCTGGCCGGCGCGGGCGTCAGAATTCTGCTGGCCGCCACAGTCATCGTGGCGGCCGCGGCCTCTTACCAGTACCAGATGAAGACCAGTCCGCGCGCCGGCCGCAAGAAACCACCGACGCAGGCGCGGCTCGTCCAGGTCATTCCCGTCCAGCGGGACAATTGCACGACGGCGGTCACCCAGATGGGCCCCGTCCTGCCGGCCCAGCAGGTGACGCTCCGGCCGCAGGTTACCGGGCAGATCGTCCAGATCTCCCCGGACGTGGTGCCCGGCGCCTTCGTCGAGGCGGGACAGAAGCTCTTTGCCGTTGACGAACGCGACTATCGGATCGCCGTTCACCAGCGGCACAGCGAAGTCATGAAGGCGCTGCGGGATTTGAAGATCGAACAGGGCAATCAGGCGGTAGCGCAGCGCGAATACGAACTGCTCGGTGAGGAGATCAGCGAAAAGGACCGGGAGCTGGTCCTGCGTGAGCCGCAACTGGCCTCGGCCGAGGCGGCGCACGCGTCAGCCCAGGCGGCCCTGGAGCGGGCCGAGCTGGACCTGGCGCGCTGCACCATTACAGCGCCTTTCAACGCCATCGTCCAGGAGAAGAGCGTCGATCTCGGGGCCACCGTCTCGCTCAACTCGGACCTTGTGACGCTGATCGGAACGGACGAGGCCTGGGTCGAGGTCAAGGTCCCGCTGCACGAATTGAAGTGGATCACCATCCCGCAGAAGAACGGCGACCCGGGCTCGGAGGTCAGAATTCGCAATCCCCTGGCCTGGGGCCCCGAGCGCTACCGCGCGGGACGCGTGTTGCGTCTCATGGGAGAGCTGGAGCCGCAGGGGCGCCTGACGCAGTTGCTGGTGGGCGTCGAGGACCCGTTCTGCCTGAAGCCGGAAAACCGCGCGGCGCCGCAGGTCCTCATGGGCGCTTTCGTATCGGCCGAGATTCGCGGGCGGACGCTGGATTCCGTGTTTCCCGTCGAGAGACCTTATCTGCGCGACAACGACACCGTGTGGATCCTGAACGAAGCCGGCGCGCTGGAAATCCGGCCCGTGCAGATCGCCTTCCGCAGCCCAACGCACGTGTACGTTCAGGAGGGACTGACCGAGAACGAAATGCTGGTGCTGACGGATATCGCCGCCCCCGTGGCCGGCATGCCGCTGCGCGTGGCTCAGGCGGACAGCCGCAGCGATCAACAGGCCCTCAGCACAGCCGTTGAGGGGGGATACTGATGACCACGGAAAATGGGCACCACGAGAGCCCGCGGCATCACGGGTGGATCGCGTGGATGACGTACAATCGCATCACGCCCAATCTCATCATGCTCATCTTCCTCGTCGGCGGCTTTCTTGTGGCCCTGCGGACCAAGCAGGAGGTCTTTCCCGAATTCGATCTCGACATGGTGACGGTCCGGGTCGTCTATCCCGGCTCGAGTCCGGAGGAAGTGGAACAGGGCATCATCCTGGCCATTGAGGAAGGCGTCCGCGGACTCGACGGTGTCAAAGAAGTCACGGCCGTCGCCGGCGAGGGGATGGGCATGGTGCGGATCGAGCTGGAGGAAGGCGCCGACGACCAGCGCGTCTACCAGGACATCCGGCAGGAAGTCGATCGGATCATCACCTTTCCGGAGGATGCCGAGGAGCCGGAAGTGAGTCTGGTGGTCATACGCCGCGAGGTGCTCGATCTCCAGATCTACGGGGACACCGGCGAGTGGGTGCTGCGCGAGATCGCCGAGCAGGTGCGAGACCGGCTGCTGCAGGACCCGCGTATCACCCAGGTGGACTTCGAGGGCGCCCGGCGGTACGAGGTGGCCGTCGAGATCAATCAGGATGCGCTACGGACGTACAACCTGACGCTCGACCAGGTTGCCCAACGCATCCGACAGACCTCGGTCGAGATCCCCGGCGGCCGGCTGGAGACGCAGGCCGGCGACATTCTCCTGCGCGTCAACGAACGGCGGGACTGGGCCCGCGAGTTCGCGACCATCCCGCTGATCACGACGGCCGATGGGTCTGTGCTGGCTCTCGGCGACGTGGCCCACATCACGGATACCTTCGAGGAGGTCGATCAATACGCCACCTACAACGGCAAGCGGGCGGTCGGCCTCGAAGTCTACCGCGTGGGCTCGCAGACGCCCATCGGGATCTCCGCCGCCGTCCGCGATGCCATGCAGACCATCGAGCGGGACCTCCCGCCCGGCATCAAGTGGGTCATCAACAACGACCGGTCGGACATCTATCGCCAGCGCATGGAACTGCTCCTGAAGAACGCCTCCTACGGGTTGACGCTGGTCATTCTTCTGCTCGGACTGTTCATGGAGTTCCGGGTGGCCTTCTGGGTCGTTATGGGCATCCCGATCTCGTTTGTCGGATGCTTCCTGTTCCTGCCCATGCTCGACGTCACGATCAACATGATGTCGATGTTCGCCTTCATTATCGCGCTGGGCATCGTGGTCGACGACGCCATCGTGGTCGGCGAGAACATCTATGAGCGCCGGCAGCGCGGTATGGGTTTCATTGACGCCGCCATCATCGGGACCCGCGAGGTGCTGCTGCCGGTGACGTTCAGCATCCTGACGAACATCGTGGCATTTCTGCCGCTGTGCTTCGTTCCCGGCGTCATGGGCAAGATCTGGCGGGTCATCCCCTTCGTGGTCATCACGGTGTTTGCCATTTCGTGGGTGGAGGCCCTGCTGATTCTGCCCTGCCATCTGGGCCACGGCCGGTCGTCGTCAGGCCGCACGGGGCTGCTCGGCCGCATGCAGGGACTCTTCGCCAAAGGCCTGGACCGGTTCATCAACCGGATGTACCTGCCGTTTCTCGCGTTGTCCATGCGTTTCCGGATGATTACGATCGCGGTGTCGGTGGCGGTCCTGATCTTCATTCTCGGCTACGTGAGAAGCGGCCGCATCGGCGTGATTCTCATGCCGCGCGTGGAGTCGGACGTATCCGTCGTGACGGCAACCCTGCCCTACGGCTCGCCCGCCTCGAAAGCGGAGGAGCTTCGCATCCGCCTGATGAGCGCGGCCGAGGAGGTCGCCGCCGCCCACGGGGGCGAACGATTGGTCGAGGGCACTTTTGCCATGATTGAGGAGAATGTGGTCGAGATCAGGATCTATCTGACCGATCCCGACGTTCGTCCCATCGGTACGACGGAACTGACGAACCTCTGGCGCGAGCGCGTCGGGCCGATCCCGGGGCTCGAGAGCCTGCGGTTCGAGGCCGACCGGGGTGGTCCCGGTCGCGGGGCGGCTCTGTCCATCGAGTTGAGCCATCGCCGGATCGACGTGCTGGACCGCGCCGGCGAAGCGCTCGCCGAGGCCCTGGCCGACTTCTCGAGCGTCATCGACATCGATGATGGGTACACCCCCGGCAAGCGGCAACTGGACTACAGCCTTACCGAGGAAGGTCACAGCCTCGGCCTGACACAGCAGACCCTGGCACGCCAACTGCGGAACGCCTTCTGCGGGGCCGAGGCCGTGCGCCAGCAGCGCGGGCGCAACGCGGTCCGCGTCAAGGTCCGCCTGCCCCGCGAAGAGCGCATCCGACAGTACGACCTGGAACAACTGCTGATTCGCACGCCGCAGGGCAAGGATGTGCCCCTGGCCCAGATCGCCGAGGTGAAGCGCGGGCGCTCCTACACCGCGATCAATCGTCGCAACGGGCGGCGCACCGTGATGGTCACGGCCAACGTCGAGCCGATCTCGCAGACCAGCCAGGTGCAGGCCACGCTCGAAGCGGAGGTCCTGCCGCAATTGGTCCGAGATTTCCCCGGCCTGTCCTATGCGTGGGAAGGCCGCCAGCAGGACCTGAAAGAGAGCACGGCCAAGCTGCTCAGCGGCCTGCTGCTGGCGCTGTTCGCCATCTATGCCCTGCTGGCGATTCCCTTCGGCAGCTACTATCAGCCCATTATCGTGATGGTCGCGATCCCGTTCGGGATCGTCGGGGCGGTCCTCGGCCACATCCTGTTGGGATATGCCCTGAGCCTGATGAGCATGATGGGCATCGTCGCCTTGTGCGGCGTCGTGGTCAACGACTCGCTGGTCCTGATCGATTACACGAACCGCCAGAAACGGGGCGGGCTCTGTGCTTATGACGCGGTCTATCAGGCCGGTCGGCGGCGCTTCCGGCCCGTCCTGCTGACCACCCTGACCACCTTCGGCGGGCTGGCCCCGATGATCTTCGAAACCTCGCGCCAGGCCCAGTTCATGATCCCCATGGCCATCTCCCTGGGCTTCGGGATTCTCTTCGCCACCACCATCTCCCTGATCATCGTCCCGTGCCTGTACCTGATCAGCGATGACATACGCCGATCGCTGTTGTTCCTCCTGCACCGCGGCGCCCCCGAGTATTCAGCCGCACAGATAGCGTCATCGTCTCGCCAACCAGTACCGCAGGTCGAATGACCGGCGGAATCCACGCGCTCACGCGTGACATGGTTGAATGGCGATAGTCCCTGCCTGAGATCATGACAACCGCGCCGCTTTCGCGGAGACCAGGGCCTCGAAGCCGGAGATGATGTCGAGCAACTCCGCCGTGATGGAGGTCTGACGCAGGTGGTTGTAGTCCGCCTTGATCTGATCGAGGCGCTCGTCGATGTTCCTCTCGGCCACCTGCATCGCGGCCAGCCGGGCGGCGTTCTCGCTCGCCAGCGACTCCACGGACGCGCGGTACAACGCCACGAAAAAGAACTGCCGGACCAGCGACGTGAAGAGAGGGTACCAGCCCATCGTGTACGTCGGGACGGATCGCGAAGGCCACGCCGCTTCGACCAGCGACCGCAACCAATCCACGTCCAGTGGCACCAATTGCACCATATGGGGCCGGTAGGACGAGCCGGAAACAGGCTCGTGGCTGAACAGCAACACCCGGTCGATGGTGTCCCGGGCCCGCCATTGCTCGATCCGGGCCACGACCTGCTGCAAGACCGGGACCGTGGCAGACAGGGAGTTCGGCAGCGAAAGCTGCGACGTTGCCGGTCGGCCACGGCCCTCGAGTCGCGGCGCCACGCGGTCGCCCATAGCCAGGATTCTGTGCTCGCGCGGGCTTCCGGGAAGCTCGTCCAGTGTCCGGACGACGAAATCGGCAATCTGCTCGTTGAACTGTCCGGCCATGCCCTGGTCGGACCCGAACACGATGGCGCCGACGCGCGTGCCCTGCGGCTCCCGCAGACCGGTGAGGATTTCGGGCCGGCTCTTGAGAACGACCTGGAGTCCCATGTCGATGGTCCTGCGGTAATCGGCCAGCGACTCGACCGCCCGTTGGAACTGGCGGATATTGACGGCGGCCAGGACCTTCATCGTCCTGACCACGGACCGCAGGTCCTCAGTGCTCTTGATCTGTCGTTGGAGGGACTGCAGGGTCTGCATCGGATAACTTCTTCATCGCGCGGATCGCCTCTCGGGCCGCCGCGACCATCGACTCCATGTCCTCATCGGCCAGCTTCTCGCCGGCTTCGATCTTCTTGCCGACCTCGGGCAGCCGCTGGACCACGGCCTGTCGGACCTTACGCTTCGCCTCGGGCAACTGCTCCACGGCCAACTCATCGAACACGCCGTGCGTGACGGCCGAGAGGACCGCCAACTGCTCTGCGACCGGCAGCGGCTCGTATCTGGGCTGCTTCAGCACTTCTCTGACCCGACGACCCCGCTCCAGGGTACGCCGCGTTTCCTCATCGAGCCGCGTGCCGAAGCGGGCAAAGGCCTCCAATTCCTCGAACTGCGAATAGGACAGCCGCAGGTCGCCGGCCACGCGCCGATAGGCGGGCAACTGCGTCTTGCCGCCCACGCGGGAAACGGAGCGGCCCACGTCCACGGCCGGCAGAACACCCTGCTGGAACAGGGTGGGCGAGAGGTAGATCTGCCCGTCCGTGATCGAGATCAGATTCGTCGGGATATAGGCGGAGATGTTCTGCGCTTCCGTCTCGACGATGGGCAGGGCCGTCAGCGAACCGCCGCCGAATTCCTTCTGCAGGTGCGTGGCCCGTTCGAGAAGACGGGCATGGATGTAGAAGATATCGCCGGGATAGGCTTCGCGAGCGGGTGGACGCCGCAGCAGGAGCGACAGCTCCCGATAGGACCACGCATGCCGGGTGAGATCGTCGAACACCACCAAAGCATCATCGCCCCGGTCCATGAAGAACTCGGCCATGGCCATCGCCGCATAGGGGGCAACGTAGTTGAGACCCGGCGTATCTTCGCCCGTGGCGACGACCACGATGCAGCGGTCCATCGCCCCGTACTGCTGCACGTCGCGAACGACCTTCGCCACGGCGGAGCTCCGCTGCCCGATCGCGCAGTACACACAAATGACGCCCCTGTCTCGTTGGTTGATGATCGTATCGACGGCAATGGAGGTCTTGCCGGTCTGCCGGTCGCCGAGGATCAATTCGCGCTGCCCGCGACCGATGGGAATCAGTGCGTCGATCACCTGCCAGCCGGTCTGCAGCGGTATCGTCACGGGCGCTCGATCCATGATGGGCGTGGCATCCCGTTCCATGGGTCGCCTTTCTGAAGCGGCAATCCCCCCCTGCTCATCGAGAGGCCGGCCGAGCGGGTCCACGACCCGGCCGAGCAGTTCCTCCCCCACCGGCACGTCCAGGACGCGCCCGGTCCGCCGGACCTCTTCACCGGCCTCGATTCCCGCGATACGGTCCAGCGCCACGATGGATACGCCGTCGGGCTCGAGGTTGAACACCATGCCGAGATTGCCCTCGGGCAGCCGGACCAGCTCCATTACTCCGGCATCAGGCAGCCCGTAAGCCTGGATCACGGACTCACCCACCGCCGTAATGGTCCCGAATTCGTGCGTGGTCAGCGCAGGCCGGGTCTGCTCGACAGCCGCACCGATGTCGCTGGCAATCTCGTCCATCAGCGTGCGTAGATCGCCGTCAGCCATTCTCACTCGTCTCATACTGATTGCGATTAAGGACTTCGTATCTCCGGGTGGCAGCGTCAAGGGATCCCCAACGCGATAGATCGCGCTGGGGGGCCCATGCGCAGCTTGGCGATGGCCTTGTTGGCTGCGCCGGACCATCGCCAAGACCTCCGGTCTTGACGGGGACCCCAAACGCGATACATTGCGTTTGGGAACCCACGCTGCCACCCGGTGCTCATGCCACACTATGAAAGATTCAATGGGAATCAGCACCGTGTGCCGGTTCCGCCCGCGGTACGGCTTCCTTCTGGCCGCTGGTCCGCTGTTCGAGCATCCGGCGGACCCTCTCTTCCAGCCCGTCGACGTAATCCTGAATCGACCAGGCCAGCTTACGCCCGTCGGCGCGAAGCTCGATCCCGGACAGCAAGTCGCCGGATGTGTCGAACCGGACTTCTACCTCTTTATCGGCCGCCTCTTGAATTGTCCCGCGCAGGTCTTCCTGCTGCTCCTGTGAAAGACCGAAGGCCGTATGCACGGTAACAATCTGTCCTGCCGCGGCGATGAAGTCCTTCAGAGGCTGCGCCTTGTCATCCGAACGAGCCAGTTGCTTCATGAACTGGCGCAAAGTCCGTCGTTCGAGGTCCTCATCCGCGACGTCCCGCAGGACGCGTCGAACGGCGTCGGTGATCTCCGTCGCGGCCGTTCGGCGCAGGTCCTCGATGAACGACTGCTGCTGCTTTTCCAACGCACCCTGCCAGTTGTCCCGGGCGCGATCGACTTCCGTGCGGGCCTCCTGGAGCCATTGCTGCTTCTGCTTCTCGGTATCCTCCTGCGCCCGGGCGAGAATCGCGTTCTGTTTCTGTTCGAGCTCTTCCCTCTCGGCCGCGTAGGACTCGGCCTGCCGCGCGGCCTTGTCCTTTTCCTCCTCGGCCTCGTGCCAGCGGTCGGCGATTCTCTGCTCGCGTTGGTCGATCGCGTGGATGATCCGGCCGTAGAGGAAGTGCCGCAGCAGCCCCATGAGGATCAGGAAGTTGATGATTTGCGCCACCCAGGTGAAAAGATCCACGCCCATCACTGACCTCCCGCCTGCTCGATCACGTGTCTCCAGAACGGATTGGCGAAAATCAGGATCACCGAGATGACCAGACAGTAGATGGCCGTCGATTCGACCATCGCCATGCCGACGAACAGGGTCCTGGTGATCCGGTTGGCCTCGTCGGGCTGCTGGGCCATGGCGCCGAGGGCCCGCGAGAGGCCCCAGCCTTCGCCAATGGCGGGCCCGATGCTGCCGATGGCGATCGTAATCCCCGCCGCGATGATCGAGGTCATGCCAATAATCGTGACGCTATCCATGCTCTGTGTCCTCCCGTTGTTGTTCCGATTTTTCCGACTCGTCCTGCTCGTAGGCCCGCGTGCCCGACGCGATGTACACGGCGGCCAGCACGGCGAAGATGTACGCGTGAATCTGCCCAATCAGCAGCCCGAAAAGCTGCATGACGATGGGCACGAACAGCGGCGCGATGGACAGCAGGATCGCCCCGATCAGTGTTCCGCTCATGATGTTCCCAAACAGGCGCACGGCCAGGGCCAGGGTCCGCGACACCTCGGATATGATGCTGAAGGGCAGCATGAGGACCGTCGGCTGCGCGTAGTGTTTCAGGTAGCCCAGAGCGCCGCGCTGGGCGATCCCATAGGCGGGCACCGCGACGAATACGCACGTCGCCAGGGCCGCCGTCGTCGATAGCGATCCGGTCGGCGGCTCGTAGCCCGGGATAAGCACCAGCAGGTTCGAGACCGAGATGAACAGAAACAGCGTGCCGACGAAGTAGATATAAGGCGTTGGCTCCTGATTCATGATCTCGCGGATCTGGTCGCGGATGTAGCCGATGATGACCTCCAGGGCGCTCTGCCAGCGCGAGACCTTCGGCTCGACGGACAGACGCCGCGTGACCAGCCAGGAAGTGACGACCATCAGAGCCATGATCGCCCACGTAAAGACAATCGTGGCGTTGAGCTTGACGAAGCCCCACTCCCAAAAGACATGAGCGTCCGGACTGAATTCCATCAGGTCTCCCTTCCAGGTAACGGCGTTTCGACATCCTTGCGGCCGAGCCTCCGGACGAGCATCATCCGCATCAACAGCAACCCCGGCACGGCGCCGAGGACAGCGATCCATCCGCCGCAGCGCGCCAAAGTGTAAAAGCACAGCACCAGCACGGCCAGCCTGAGAAGGAAGCTGACGAACATGACCAGCAGCGGGTTGCGGCTGTCGGGCAGTCGCTTCACACTCAGCCACAGCCCGCCGAAGAAGAACAGGCCCATCAGCAGGCCACCGACAAAACCCATCGCGAATTGGACCGGCTCACTCACGTTTCGACTCCTCCTCTTCGATAGTTTTTCGCTCCCGGCTCACCCAGTACCAGGCGTTGAGCGAGCCGAGGACCGCTCCGATCAGAAGAAAGATCAGCGTCCAGGAGATCCGGCTCGGCCACCTCGAATCGATGGCAATGCCGATGGCCAGGCAAATGAGAAAAGGAATCATCACGGACCAGCCGACGACGCCGAAGAGACTCAGTCCGTACCAGGCCGCGTGCTCCCGCTGGCGCTTGCCCTTGATCCGCCGGTGCTGCTTGCGGGCGATCTGCGCGGCAAGCCGCTCCCGGTATTCACGCTGTGCCGGCTTACGCTGGGCCATACTTCTCGCTCTCCATCAGGTTCCGGATGAAATCGGCCTCCATCTTCGCCAGGGCGCTGCGGGCCTGTCTCTCATGCTCGTCGAGCGTGGCGAACTCCTGCTCCACGGTCCGCGCCAGCTCCTCCAGGCCGGGGCCGCGCACGGCGCTGCGACTGGAGACAATGACCTGCGGCCCCTGCTTGACAAGGATTCCTTCATCGACGGCGAGGACCCCCTCCCGGCCGCTGGCGTCCTCGTACGACAGGAGACTGGGCACCAGGGCGGCCACGAAGTCGATGTGGGCCGGCAGCAGCGTGAACCACCCGTCCTGCGCTTCCGCCGAGACCTTCACGACCTCTTCGTCGAGCAGAATCTTTGTCGGTATGGCCACTTTCAGTCTCATTTCTTCTTCCTGGCCTCGTCGACGGCGCCGATCATATACAGGGCGCTCTCGGGATACTCCGCGTACTCATCGTTCAGGATGCGCTCGCAGCCGTCGAGGGCGTCTTCCAGGCTGACGCGCCGGCCCTCATGCCCGGTGAACTGCTCGGTGGTGAAGAACGGCTGCGTCAGGAACCGTTCGAGCCGCCGGGCCCGGAAGACCGTCTTCTGATCCTCCTGCGACAGTTCCTCCAGTCCGAGCATCGCGATGATGTCCTTGAGATCCTCGTACTTCGCGAGCGTCGCGCGGATCGCCTGGGCGATGCCGTAATGCCTCTCGCCTGCGACCTGCGGGGTGAGCATGCCGGACTGCGACTCAAGCGGCTCGACGGCCGGATAAAGGCCCTGGCTGGCCCGTTTTCGCGACAGTACGATGGACGAGGACAGGTGCCCGAACGTGTGGACGGCCGCCGGGTCGGTGAAATCATCCGCCGGCACGTAGACCGCCTGGATCGACGTGATTGCGCCCGACGCCGTGCTGCAAATCCGCTCTTCGAATTCCGACAGCTCGGTCTCCAGCGTCGGCTGGTAGCCGACCCGCGAGGGCAGCCGACCCAGCAAGCCCGAGACTTCCGCTCCCGCCTGAATGAAGCGGAAGATGTTATCCACGAGCAGCAGCACGTCCTGCCGGGCCTCGTCACGGAAATACTCGGCCATGGTCAGGGCGACGTGCCCGACGCGGAACCGCACGCCCGGCTGCTCGTTCATCTGCCCGAAGACGAGCACGGCGTTGTCCAGCACGCCTACCTGCTGGATCTCCCGGTACAGTTCCTCACCTTCCCGTGAGCGCTCGCCGATCCCGCAGAAAATGCTCACGCCCGCATGCACGCTGACCATGTTGTGGATCATCTCCATGACGAGGACCGTCTTGCCGACGCCGGCCCCGCCGAAGAGACCCGCCTTGGCCCCCCGCTCCAGCGGCGCGAGCACGTCGATCACCTTGATGCCCGTCCGGAAGATCTCGGCGGTCGTCGTTCGCGACGACAGCGGCACCGCCCGCTGCTGGAAGGGCCGCCACTGTGTCGGCTCGAAGCCGCCGCGCTTGTCGATGGGCACGCCGAAGATATTGAAGGCTCGTCCGAGAAGCTCTTTTCCGACGGGCACCTGGAGCACGTGCCCGGCATCGACGACAACCGTGCCGCGCCGGAGCCCCTCGGTCGCCGTCAGGGCAATGCAGCGGACCGTCTCGTGGCTCAGGTGGCTGATCACCTCCAGCGCGAGCTCGCGGTCGCCTTGTGCCCGGAGCTGGGCGCTGATCAGCGGGATGCGCCGGCGGAACCGCACGTCGACCACGCTGCCGCGCACGCCGATCACCTCGCCTGTATTCACGCGGTCCTGTCGTTCAACCATCTTTCGTGCTCCCGTCTTATGGCCATAGAGATTCGGGAACGCATTGTAGAATGATGACAATAACAAACGCTAATAGAATTTGCAACGGAAACACCCGGATATCGCAGCAGCGATCGCGCCGGCCGTGAGCGCAGCGGCCACGTCGGCCGGGGTGCTCATTGCCTGTGTGTTCCTGTCCCGCCGAAAGTGCCGGTGGAATGGCCCTATGGAACAGACGCGTGCTCTTGCAGCACCTTCTCCATCAGTTCCTGGCCTTCGCGGCTGACCACGCCGACCCCGTGCTCGTATACCAGCGAGCCGCCGAGCCAGCCGCCGGCGCCCACGGCCAGCAGGCCGAACAAGCTCAGGATGAACGGGGTGACCTGGTGGCCCTGCCAGAAGATGGCCAGGACCAGCGCGATCAGAAAGATCGTCAGGGCGACGATGTTGGAGATCATGTGTGACAGCGCGATTGTCTGCACCCTCGACTTGGGGAGGGTCAGGAAGTCGATGGTCCCGGGGATGGCGGCCATGATACCGCCCACGACCCCGCCCCCCATCGCGTAGAGCGAAACCGTCCGCCAGACCGCCGCTGCACTGAGCAGATAGATGGCATAGCAGATGACCGCAAAGACCCACAGACCGAGCGGCAACACCACCAACATCGGATGGATCGGATGGTTACGTACACTGGCACGAGTCGACATGTCGCATCTCCTTCATGAAAACACGATGTCCGTAGCGAGCTGCCTCGCGAGCAGATACACAGCCTGTTTGATGGACGAGGCGCCGCAATACCGAAGGTAACAATAGGGTCTCGTGAGAGGGATAAGTAATCCCCTGCAATCCGCCCGGAACTGTGCCTACCGGTCAGGCGATTGGCGACTTTCAGGCCCAACCAGCCGAGTCGCCTGCCTTGGGGAACCTGATGTCAAACGATGTCGCCCGGCTGAATGCCAAAGACGGGCGACGGGCAGTTGAAAACGCGAACGACTGCGAGAATACCATCTGACGAGTGATTTCGGACGAACGAGATAGCTCCCGACGGCAGGCAAGAGCCTGTTCGACACCGCGTGCTTTTGGAGCGTTCAGAATCCCTGCTCCAGTTTACGCAGCATCATTCTGAAGCTCTCTCTTTCACGTTGTGGCAAGCGCCCATTGCTCCAGGCGGACCGATATACAGCAGCGGCTTCATCCCACTCTCTTCGTTCCAGATGGATCGCACCGAGCAGCGCATAAGCGTCGCCATACGACACGTTCCGCCGAACCATCTCTGTGAGGACCTTCACAGCTTCATCCGTTTCGCGCCGCTGATGCAGATAGAAGGCGTAGGTGTAGCCGTACTTACCCTCTTCGGGATGCAACTGGTAGGCCCTGCGGCACCAGCGCAGTGACTCGAACGGCCGATCCGAGGCCAGCATCACGCCGAGGTTGTATGCGGCGGCCGCGGAATTGGGGTCGATCTCCAGGGTCCTGCGAAAGGCCTGCTCCGCCTCCTTCGGTCGTTTCATCTCGCCCAGAAGCATCCCGAGGTTCAAGTGGATGGTCGGATTGTTCGGGTCCAGAGCGATGGCTTTGCGCAAGGAGGTTTCCGCCTTGTCGTTCTCGCCCCGGGCATTATAGACAAAGGCTACATTGACGTAAGGCGGCACGAAGTCCGGCCGTAATCGGATGGCATTCAAATAAGAGGCCAGGGCTTGACCGTGGTCCCCGCGCTGCATATGGAAATTGGCCAGGTTGTACCGCGACGCATAGTCGTCGGGGCGGGCGCTGAACGCCTCCAGCAACTCTGCCATAGCGCGTCTGACCGCCGGTTGACGTTCCTCCGGGAGTTGCTCAGCCGGCACCCCGGCCAGAGTCGCCGCCGCCCGCACGCGCACGAGACGGTACTCGTCGCCGGCCGCTTCGGCCAGCACTCTGACGGATTCAGTCGCGGCGTACCCATCCAGCGTCCGAGCGGCGGCGGCGCGCACCAGAGGAGAGGAATCCTCCCGGAGGGCTTTGATGACCGTCGGCCATTTGGCTTGCGATTCACAGCGGCTCAGCAGGAGAATCAACGAAGCGGCGAAGACCTCATCACGATCCCGGGAGCCAATGTATGCCAGAATATCGCCCAGTTGACGCCAGTCGCTGCGCCGGGCCGCGTCCACCAGTGCCGCTCGCTCCAGGACGGTTTTCTGATAGTCATCCTTGTGCCATTGCCTCACCTGCTGGTCCGCCCATGATGCGTCCTTGTCATCGTGGCAGATGTTGCAGGCGTTGGGGGACTTGAACTTGAGAGTGGCGGCCGGCGCGGGGGGCCGCATGGAATGGTCGCTGCGGGTCATACGGGCGAAATCGGTCATGGGCATATGACAGGCAATACAGCGGTTCCCTGTGCTGTCCGCCTTGTGGTGCGTGTGGGCGGTGGCGTTCTCCACCCTCTCCCGATGGCAGGGCAAACAGACAGCATTGGGCTTCTCATCATTCTTGAATCGATAGCGTCCGCTGGATGTGTGACAGTGCATGCAGTCCAGCCTGCCGCTCTTGACGCAGGGGCTCATGCGCCACGTCGTCATCGTGTAGTTCTCACCCAGATCGCGTCCATCCGGATAAAAGTCCGGGTGCTCGAGGGTGGTCAGGTCGAAATGATCGAAGTAGCGGTCCCCCGGCTTGAAAGAAGCGGTCACGGGGCTCATCTTGGCATGGCACGACCCGCACATCGAATTGGTCTGTTCGGCCGTAAAGCTCCTGGTGCTGATGATCTTGAGGTCCGGCGGGTTCGTAGTGACGCCGTGAGGCGTTTCTTCGGGTTCCCGAACGCGATTCATCGCGTTTGGGGGCCCTTTGGATGCCCTTACGGGCACACTACGAGCGGCCGCCTGGCAGACCCGGACATGCTCCTGAGCCGGACCATGACAGGATTCGCAGTTGATGCCCGGCTCGGCCCACGTGGTGCGGTACGTATCGGTCTTCAGGTCGTAGTTCGTGGACAACTGGCTCACGTGGCAACCGTGGCACGAAGTATTGAACGTGTACATCGCGTCCGTCCAGTGGACGGGCATGTCGGGTTCCGCGCCGGGGAAGTGGCGTACGCCGCTGGCCGCCGTGTCGAACCACTCTCGCGTCCGCACGTCATAGGCCACGGGCAGAGTCTGCAAACGCCCACGTTCCATCGGCGTCAGGAAATAGTAGACGTTCTTCCCGCCCATCACATGCACGATCCGGCGCTGCTTCTCGCCCTCCGGCCCCCGTTCGCGGACCCAGCCTTCGTCCCGCCCGACACACGCAAGATACTCATATTCGCCGACCCTGATCGGACCTTCCGGGGCGCTCAGATTCGCCTGCGCAAATTCGGCCGTGTACGGCTGCATCGCCCGGCCGTGATGGGACGGCGCCCAGAGTTGATAGAACTGCTCATGGCACTCGCGACAACTCGTAGAGCCCGCCAGGGGCCCCGGTGAAGGATCGGTCTGGGCCGCGCTGCCGATCGCTGCCAGCGTGGCAACAATGACGAGAGGGAGAATATGCTTCATGACTATCCTTCGCGGGCTATTTCGCCGGTACCTCGGGCAGCTTCCAATCGCCCCGGACCGGCCGGGGCTGGAGCACGGCATTGGCCGCATCGTCGTCGATAAAATGCTCGGCCTGCGGGTCCCAGAGTAGTTTTCGCCCTCGTTTGACGGCGATCAGGGCCAGGTGGCACAGCGTGTCGGAACGCACGGCAGTTTCGATATCGCAGATCGGACGTGTGCCCTGCTTGACCGCGTCGACGAAATCGCGCGTATGGTCTTTGCTGATCGTCAGCTTGACGGGCATCGTGCCGTATTTGTTCCGCGGATCACGAAGGAACCCTTCGTCAGAGGCCCGGATTGCACCGCGTTTCACGTGCACCCAGGCGGACTCGCCAAGGAAACGTATGCCGTGCTCGAACCCCGGCGTGCCCTCGCTGACGAACGTCACCGGCGTAGCACCGGCGAACTCGAACCGCACGCGCCAGCTCAGAATGGCGTCGAGACTCCCGGCCTTGGGAAATTCGCCCGTGCCCTCCACAGAGCGTGGCCCGGTGGCGTCCGTGCCGTTGCCCCACTGGGCGATGTCCAGATGATGAATGCCCCAACAGGCGATCATGCCCAGCGAGAAATTGGTGATATTCTCATGATTGGCACGTTGGAGCTTGGCTTCATGAAATGTCGTCATCGGCGCCGGTCCGACCCAGCGGTCCCAGTTCACATAGTCCGGCACCGGCTGCTCCGGAAAGAACGGCCCCTGGGCCCCCGCCGGCACCGTCACCTGGATCTCCTTCATCTTGCCCAGCCGGGCGTTGCGGGCCAGCTCGCAGGCCCAGCGAAATTGCAGGTCGGAGCGCTGCTGCGTGCCAAACTGGAACACGATGCCGGTCTTGCGCACCGCCGTGCGGACCCGCTGGGCTTCCGTCAGCGACAGGGCCATCGGTTTCTCGTGGAAGATGTGCTTGCCGTGGAGGATGGCATCCAAAGCCGCGATGCTGTGCCAGTGAAACGGCAGCGCCATCAGCACAGCGTCGAGGGACCGATCCGCGTTCAATTCGCGAAAATCAGCAAACACCTTGACATCGGGGCTGCCGTAGGCGGTGGCGATGTGCTTGCGGGCGCTCTCGATATTCCGCTGGTTCACATCGCAGATGGCCGATACGCGCACATCGTCCTGGGCCAGGAAATTCCGCATGTCGCTCTGACCCTGCGCTCCCACGCCGATGACGCCCAACGTGAGCTTGCCGGAAGCACTGGTCCGGCCCCCAGCCCCCAACGCATGCGCGGGCACCAGCCACGGCCCCACACCCGCTGCCAGCATCGACTTGAGGAGGCCGCGACGTCCGAATCGCTGTCTCGTGTTCATGGCAGACTCCTTTGAGCATTGCCTGATTGAATCCCTATGGCGATTTCTTCCCGGCTTTGTTCTTGGCCTTACTCCTGGCTTTCGGCTTGTCCTGGGACTGTTCCTCGGCGCCTTTGCCTTGGCGGGACTTGGCCTTCAACTCCGTCTCCATTCCGTCGTCGCCCTGTTGGGTCATCCAGGCGTCGAGTTGCTCGCGGAGACGGGCTTTGAGGTCGGCGAATTTCGGATCATCTCCGAGATTCTTCATCTCGTATGCGTCAGATTCGAGGTCGTAAAGTTCCTCGGCCGGCCGGTGGAAGAGCCATTCGACACGGCTGGCGAGTCTCGGGTCATTGGCGGCGTCTGCCTGCCAGGAGGTGATCGGCTCGCCCTTGTGGATGCCGCCGATGCGTTCGCAGGGAAAGGTTGCCGGTGGCCCGACGTGCGTCTTGTTCTGCAGCGCAACCCGGTGCCCGCGTTCCTTGAAGTGCGTGAAGAGGCACAGCAGCAGCATTAGCAGGCACAATAGCCTGGATTGAGCATTCATGGCGTGGTCTATCCCTTTCTCTTCTTCCGCTTCTACATCACGACCGCGTCTCTTATTGCCACTCGTTTCAGGTTCTGACTCACTGCGGCTTGGCACGCCGGCCCGTCCTCCCTTGCTTCTGGCGTTCCGCTTTCTTGCGTGCGCGATCTTTTGCCGCGGCTTCCTGCGCGGCGGAAATCGTCTTGCCGCCGGCCGGATTGAGTTCATCCAGCACGGCCTGGAGCCGCCGGCGCGCAGCCGCCGCGGCCTCGTCCTTCGAATCAGTCTCCACGAGTTGCTCGACGAACGGCGAATCCTTCATGTCAAACAGCTCGCCGGCCTGATTGAGTTTCCAGCCGTCGTCGCGCACGTACCAGTTGCGGCCGAGCTGCACGAAAATCCACTCGCGCGGATTGCCCTGACGGCCGCGAAGCTGCGGCGCGAAGCTGCGGCCGTCGTAGACCATGGTCGTGGGTAGCTTTGCCTCCGCAAGCTCGGCAAAGGTCGGCAGAATATCGCTGAAATCGACCAGGTCTTTGAGCACGCGTCCGGCCGGGGCAACGCCTTTCCAGTTGGCGATCAGCGGTACCCGGGCACCGCCTTCCAGCATAGTGCCTTTCTGCCCGTTGATTTGCCGGCCGTTGATGGTGCCTGACCGCTGGGCGGTGCCGTTGTCGCCCGAGAAGACGATCAGCGTGTTCTCGCGCAGCCCCAGCCGGTCCATCTCAGCCACGAGCGCCCCCACCTGCTTATCGAGATAGGCGACGTTGTCGTTGTAGAGGGTCGCGGGGTCCTTCTCTCCCGGCTCGCTGTCGGGCGTACGGAGGATCGGGCCGTGCACCAGGTGGCAGGAGTAGTAGAGATAGAACGGTTTGGCCACCGCCGGGCCCTTGGACGCATGACGGCGCAGGAAATCCACCGCATAATCGTGCGCGACATCAGGGTAATAAATCTCTTCCTGCGTTTCGACAAGCTCCCCGTTCTTCGTGTAGCTCTTTTGCCAGTACCAGCCCCCGGCGGTGGGATCGGTGACGTACTCGCCGAAACCCCAGTCGTTCGGCGTCTGCCCCATCTGCCGCCACTTGCCCACGTGACAGGTGTCGTAGCCGGCCTCCGTCAAAATCCGGGCCAGCGGATATTCGTCCTTCGGCACCGGCTGGCCCGAGGTCCGATTGGTCAGACCGCCCGTCCGGAAGGCATATCGACCGGTCATAATCTCGCAACGGGTCGGCCCGCACAGCGGCGCCGAATAGCAGCGCTCGAATCGGATGCCGCCGGCCGCCAGCGCGTCCAGGTGCGGGGTCCGATCCTTGTGGCGGTCCGAGCCATAGCAGCCCACGCCGTCCAGGCCGTAGTCATCCGCCAAAATGAAAACGACATTTGGCCTTGCGGTCTCCTTGAGCTGTTGTCCACTCGTTGTGCGCCCCGCGGGATTGCCCAATGACGCCACCGCACCGGCCACGAGTCCGCTCCTCAGGAATTCTCTTCGCGACAGACTGCTCATCGTCTTCCTCCCTTTCATAGGCATTGATCAACCCCTCGCCCTGAACCGACCTCCGCCAACTGTTTGCTCATTCTATCATTTGCCTGTCTCACAATCAACGACCGGCCGATCAGCTATGGGTGCGGCCGGCATACAGTGGCGGATTCCGACAACCTCCGGCGCGCGCTACGGACCCTCGCGAGCCTGCCGGCGAGACGCCGACAGGGAGTTTGGCGCTTTGAGGCCACCGGCGGGGAGGATCGTAAGTACGGGTCGGCGGCCAGGACGAGCCGGAACCGCACCGCTCGCCCAACACCACCATGCCGGAGGCCCGAAAGCGGTAAACTCCCGCCGCGCCGTGGCAGAAGCGCTCTGTCACGGAGCGGACCTCCCGGGCGCCAACGCCACCAGGGCCGTGAGGACCGCCACTATATTCCGGCCGCACCCTCAGCTATCATGGGCAGGGAAGATGAGCAGATCAGCGCCCGTGTCCCGCACCTCGACCGGGACGAAGCCCGGCATGGCACGGAACGGGGCCGTACGGTCATTGCCAAAGAGGGCGGCGTTCCAGCGGCCCGACTTGTCTTTGAAGAGCGCGCCATGGCCGGCGTGCGGCACGGCCACGCGCCGGGGCTGGTAAGGACCCAGCAGGCTCTTCGAGCACGAGTACATCATGTCGTAGGTACCGTCGGAGCGGTTGGCGCCGCCGTTCCATTCGGCCGCCGTCAATACGTACCAGGAGCCCATCTTGACCAGGGTCGCGCCTTCATAGCCCACACGTTGCCCGTCGGTCGGCACGAGCTTCTGCGCCTCGCCGTCGAACCCGTCCATGGCCGCGCTGAGCCTGCGGATCATGCCGTCCTGCCAGACATAGTACGCGCTACCGTCGGTATCCTGAAACAGCGAAGCGTCAATCCGCTGGTCCACACCGCGATTCTCGGGAAAGGCGGGCTCGTAAGGCCCCTCGGCCCGGCCGCTGGTGCTTTTGAGCAGGCTGTTCTTGCCGAGCTTGCCCGCGCTGACGGAAAACGCGAGCCAGTAGGTGCCGTTGATGTAGTGCAGCTCCGGCGCCCAGAAGAGGCGGTTCGGAGCGTTGTTGTACCACTTTGACGGGTCGGCGTCGGGCGTCCAGACCTGCTTGACGAACTCGAAGCGTTTCAGGTCGGCGGACTTCCACAAGTTGATGCCGTCCATGTTGCCGGATGTGCCCGTGAGGTAGTAGTTGCCATCGTGGCCGACCATGATGAACGTGTCACGAATCCAGGGCACTTCGGCCCGCTGCCCCGGAACCATGTCCAGCGGCACGGCCCGGGCGAAGCCCATGCCCCGCTCATAGATGAAGGAGGTGTCCGGCCGGAGCATCAGGCCAAAGGGAAACCGCTGCGGTTTCTCCACGCCGCTGAAGCCAATCGGCCAGCGCGGCTCTGTCGCGGGGACCTGCTCGACTCGGAACGCGCCGGGTCTGCCCACAAAGATGGCACGCGGATCGACCCCGGAGAAGGTCGCCCACAGACCGCCCTGCGAGTCTTGGAAGACTGTCGTCTGGCCCGCGTTGGGAAAAGCCACATAGAACTCGCTGTAGTCACCATCGGGCTTTTCCGACACAGCGACCAGGACATCATCGACCCCTTTCGGCAAACCCGTGCGGCCGAGCCCGTTTCGCATGAGCCGGCCGGTGATGAACAGATGGTACTTGCCTTTGATTTTCGCGAGGTATGCCCCGCGCCTGTGTTCCACAGTCTGCTTGCCCTGCTGCCTGCGGCCGCCGGCTACTCGTACGGGGATGGTCCGTGGTTCGCCGGCCAATCCGTCGAGCGGATTCGCTTTCATCG
>CAYFUB010000401.1:0-3916 GCA_964346195.1 uncultured Pirellulales bacterium | reverse complement strand
CACGTACGGTCGTCGAGCAGTCGACCGGCGCGTTTCTTATTCACGCCGCCCCATTGCTTGAAGAAGAACGGGACGCCCTGGGCGAGGCAACGGTCGCGGATATGGCGGACCCAGTCGGCCTTCATCGGGCGGGCGCCGGGGCCGGACTCGCCGCCGACGATAGCCCAGTCGATATCATCCAGATTGATGTGCGAGACAGGGCCGATCAATGGCTCGAACGAAATGAACTTGACGGCTGCGCCGGTCTGTTTCAGGCCTTCGATTCGAAAGACGTAGTCACCGTTTTCGACGGTCACACCCATCCAGACGTTGTCGGGCCATGGGAGTCTGGGGCTGAGTTGGGCGAGTCGCTCGGAGCGTTTTGTCAGAATCTGGAAGCGATGCTGCGATGCCTGCTGCATGACCTCGAAGACCTTCAGGATGAAGTTGAGCGGCACATCCTTGTGGAACAGGTCGCTCATGGAATTGACGAAGATCATTCGCGGCCGACGCCACTGCAGAGGGATGTCAAGCATGTGCGGATGGACTGTGAGTCGGAAGCCGTTGCGATAGTTGGGCTGTCCCATCGCCTGGAGGCGTCGCGCCATGCGCTCGGCGTAACAATTGAGGCAACCCGGACTGATCTTCGTGCAGCCGGTCACCGGGTTCCACGTGCATTCGGTCCATTCAATCTTCGAATTCGCAGCCATTCGCCTGCCTTTCGGAGTTTCGTTCGATTGTAGCCCGAAGTAACGGCTGAAACAACGACTGAGGACGGAATTCGGCGCATCGGCAAGCTGCGCTTGCGGTCCCCAACGCAGCACATTGTGGATGGAATGTTCCGGCAACCTGCCATGTCGCGGCGAAACGACTGTTGAAGAGAATGGGAGCGACAAGGGGGCCCCGATGCGATATATCGCCTGGTGGGATACAGCGGGGAACCAGGGGGCACAGCCTGATTGGCTTGCGCTTGACCTGCCGACTATAGGGGCTTTTTCAACCGGCGACCCGGGCGCCTGTTCTCGGGATGATTCCAGGCGCACCCGATGGCTGGGTCTATTCCCAGGTGGCCAGCCGGCGGATCCACCTCAGCCGCCCGCAGCACGGCGTCCGTGTTCGTCCGGCAGCCTGTACCGCAGGGGCTGGAACGACGGCTATGCTGTCGGAAAAAAGAACGAGCAGCAGCGGAAATAGAGAACGCGCCGGACGAACCTCCGACATTTCTCATGGCGAGTCCATACCCGTTCATCCGACGTGTAAAGGGTTGAGAGCCGGCCTCTATGGCTCCGTGGCTCCGGAGATCCGAACCGTGACGCGGCCCTCGCTCGTTTTCCATCATGCCATTGATTGACACGAACGCATGCAGTATCATCAGTATCCACAGAACATGAGGCAATGATCGCAAATGATAGAGAACCGAAAGATTGTGACCCAGATCGGCTCTTTGCCGTTCGATGATGTCGGTGAGGCGGTGGAGTACAGCCTGCGGCACGACATTCCCTTCCTGCCGGAACTGCCGAAGCTGGGCGACGCCATGCTGGACTACATCAAACACCCCGGGCAGCTCAGTTGCCTGCGCACCTTCCAGGAGCGGGTCGCCGGACTCGATACGGTCAAGATCCAGTGCGTAGGTCCGGCGACGCTGATCCTCAGCGGCTACGGCGAGGATGAAGCCGTTGCCAAGGCGTGCGAACACATTGCCGCCGTCATGGACGGATTGCGTGTCGGCAATATCATTCTCTTCCTGGATGAGCCGGCCCTGGGCCAGGTGGGGTTTGATTACCGGCAACTGTGGTCGCCTCTTTTCGAGAGTTTCGATGTCACGCCGGGAGTCCACGTCTGCGGCAACATGAACTGGGACGAGCTGTTCCGTTCCAGTATCGAGATCATCAGCTTCGACGCCTCCAGGTATGATATCACGAAATACCCCGCCTACAGAAACGGCAAGCGAATCGCCTGGGGTGTGCAGAATCAGGAGGATGCCAAGGACTTCCGGCAAGGGGATCTGTTGACTCTGCCCTGCGGCATGGGGCCCAAATTCTATAGCCCTGGTGACTGCGAAACCAATCTCAGGAAGCTTCTCAAGATTTCTGCTGGCATCACTCCGGCGTGAGCACTCACGGAAAGTCGACCATGGTCAGGGCCACGACGGCCCTGTGACGGGGCTCCCAAAACGCGAAGACCGCGTCTGGCGGACCTTTCGTGGGCAGGATGCCCATGCTACTCTGTGTCGTTCTCAACGGGTGCCAGCGATATGGACGAGATCTTCCAGAGGCCGTCGATCCGCTTCAGCCGGGCCACCAGGGTCACGGACTCGCCGGCGGAACGCGTCTGGCCATCCAGGTGGAACTCGCTACGGGCCGCGGCGCTCCACAAGACTTTCGCGTCATTGCTGTCCGCAACGATGTTCAAGACCGCCACGGGACCACCCAGGCAGTGAAGACAGGACCGGTCTACGGTGCCCTCGGCCCCGTCCGCGATGTATTGGACGAGTTTGTCCCCGGCCCCTTCGCCAAGCCCGGCCAGAAAACTGTGCATGACGGCCTCCGCCGTGTTCAGTTCTGCGGCAGGAGCCGGGCCGGCTGGCTCTGTTGTGGGCGTGGCGGCCGCCACGCCGACTCCCAAGGCAGGGGCTATTCCGGCAATTGATGGCCCGGTCGAGGTCTGCTCGCCCGCAGACGACCGCAGCGCAGCACGGGTTCCTCCGGCCGGCACTGAAGCGACGCCCATCGTCATACCTTCGCCAGGCCGGACCGGGCCGCCCTCTTCCCGCGGCAAAGCCTGGCTGTCGGTTTGTATCGGGGCTGACGGTGGTTGGGGTACCCGGGAGGAACGCAAAGAATATACGGTGCCGGCTGTGGTCACGAGGCCCGCGCCGATGGCGGCGACGAGCACAGCCTTGACTACCGTCACTTTCGTTGTGGCAAGCACTCCTCCGCCCACGCCCGTGGTCGCGCCGGTCGTGCCGACCATCGCCATTTTGCTCAGCTCCGTCAGAACCGCCGCGGGCACCGCCTGTGAGCTGTTCTCCATCAACATCGTGCCCAGCGTGACGCCGCCGACCAGCAGACTCTGGCGTCGGAGCCGGCCCCGCAACTGCGCGAGCCCGTCGTTGATGCGCCGCGAGACCGTCGCCTGGGAGAGGCCCTGTTCCCGGGCGATTTGCACGGTCGTCTTGCCGGCCAGAAAGCGGTCCACCAGCAGGGCCTTCACGGGCGCGTCCAGCGTGTCCAGCACCTCATCCACATGGCCGGACAGGTCCTGCCAGGTCTGGGTCTCGGCCGGCCGGCCCTGCGTATAGACCTGCTCCCGCTGTCTCCGATGGGCGCTGCGGCGGATGACGTCGATGGATTTCTGGGTCGCTACCCGATGGAGCCAGCCACTCAGCGATCCCGAGATCCGGCTGGCATGGCGGGTCAACTCGAAGAAGGTCTGCTGGGTCACGTCCGCGGCATCGCCCTCATGTTTCAGGATGCGCCACGAAGTCGAATACACCAGGCGTGCGTAACGCTGCACCAACTCCGCGAATGCCTCGGCGTCGGCCTTGGTCGAGAACCGCTTCAGCAGTATGGCCTCATTTTCAGCCATCGCGCACCTCCTTACTCTCTGCGGCTATACGTTATTTTACCATAAGTCGCCGCACGACGCGAGTCTATTCAGAAAAGGGCCGGCCCGCGACAGGATATTGGAGAAATGGGCGATATAGGGTTCGAACGTACCCCAACGGCCCGAAATTGCCCCCAAAAAGCCTTGCAGGCGTGTAGGGTGTGCAATGGAGTGCAGACCCCCGCAGGGGCCTGAGTATGATCTGAGCAAGCTGGCGCACAAGCAGACAGCATCAGGCGACCTTCTCCTTCCTCTGCTCTTGGGCGTCGCCCGGCCACGGATAATCGGGCAGACGCTCGATTGCGCCCCGCAGGTCGATGATTTGTACGGT
>CAYFUB010000400.1:0-1753 GCA_964346195.1 uncultured Pirellulales bacterium | reverse complement strand
CGGCGACTACGGCGACCACGCGGCCATCGGCGCAGCGCCGGAGATCAAGGACTTCATGCTCTCGGAGTTCCGGCGTCTGGACCCGTACGCCGCGCGCGGGCGGTAGCGTCCGAGCACGGCCACCTCCCTTCGGGATGAGGCCGTGGCACCCGGGATCGGGGCGGGTGCCTTCCTTCGAGCCCTCCCATCGTGGGTGCCACGGTCTCACGCGGAGGGCCGATCCCGATGGGTATCGGGATCGGGGCGGAGCGGGTGGCCGTGCTGGGCGCTTCGAGAACGAGTTTGTCTTGCCCATGCCGGACACGGCCACCTCCGCCTTCGGCGTATGAGGCCGTGGCATCTATGAGCAAGCCGATGTCAAGTCGATAACGAGACGATCTCGGGATACTCCAAGCATCTATTCGGCATCATCCGCCTGGGACGCGCCACACGATTTATTGCGGGCCGGCCCCATTCACCCGTCGGGGTCCCGAAGGCCCCATGCCACGGCTCGGGGTCCAGCCAAGTATCCCGTTATCGCCTTGTCAACGTCTCGCTCCTTCGTCATCGCAGGGCGGGCGCTGTCACGCAGCCTCGCGCCACACCTCGCCGGTCTTCAACATGGATACCATGCAACGAAGCAGGTGATGTGCCACGGCTACCAGCGCGATCTTGCGTCGATCCCGCTTGCCCCCCGCAATCCGCTCGAACCGCTTCTTTGTCCTTGGACAACGCCGGATCACCTGCCAGGCCGCCTCCACAAGAAGCTTTCGTGCCGTAGCAGGACCTTCACGGGTAATGTGGCCCAGCCGGCTCGAGCCGGCACTGGCGTCCTGGCAGGGAACCAGCCCGAAGTACGCCCCTGCCTGCCGAGCGCGACCGAATCGATCCGGATCGGCAATGTACGCCGCCAACGCCTCCGCCGTACGCGGGCCCACCCCGGGAATCGTGCGAAGCACAATAACGCCGGGATGGTTCTGGGCGACGCCGTTGAGGATCCCTGTCACCCGTTGCAGCTGCCGACTGAGAACAGCCAGCTCCTCAAGCAGCATATCCCGACGCAGAGTGGCCAATGGGTCGCCGACCTCCGCCGCCCTCAGCCAGGCCAGCCCTTTCGCCGACCAGAGCCCTCGCGGGGCCACCAACGCCCGACTCCGCAGCAGCGCCCGCAGACCGTTCTTGCACCGGACACGCTTGGCCACCAAACGCTGACGGTACTCGATCGTCTCTCGCCAGCGCCGAATCTTCACCGAAGGAACATAGGCCGCCGGGACTTCGTCCAGATACAGCAGCTTGGCCAACCGCTCGGCGTCGATGCGATCATTCTTGCGCTTGGAGCGAAAGATCAACCGCAACTGTCCCGGATGAGCCACCACAACCCGTTGGGCCATTTTCGAAAGCTCCTCGTGAAGATAGCCGTACCCGCAGGAGGCCTCGAAGCAGATCGCAAAGGGCCGGGGGATCCGACCGCACTCGGCCAGCACCTTCAGCCAATGCGAACGAATCGTCAATCGCTTGACCCGACGACCGTTCTCGTCCAAAATACAAAGACTCGACGTCTTCCAGTGAACATCCAGTCCTACGTACCACATGCAAGTCTCCTTTCCTGTATGGGGCGTTCTCGAACGACCCCGAGTCTACACGAAGGAGGCTTGCTTCATAGTCTCACCCAGGATCGGGGCGGGTGCCTTTCTTCGATCCCCCTTATCGTGGGTGCCACGGCCTCACGCGGAGTCCCGATCCCGATGTGTATCGGGATCGGGGCGGAGCGGGT
>CAYFUB010000399.1:0-13737 GCA_964346195.1 uncultured Pirellulales bacterium | reverse complement strand
CCGTAGATGGTCTGAATCTCCGGGTGCTTCTTCGCTTCCTCAACGACACCGACCAACGAGGCATTGATCACCCCGGTCGGCCCGCCGGACTGCCCCACCACCGCGTTTCCTTTCGGTGCGCTTGCCATGTCGATCATCTCCATACCAAAGTAGATCACTATGCGGGTGAATCAGTATATGCGATACCGCTCACGGGTCAACCTGTGCCCGCGCCGCTCACCCAGAGCCACTATTATACAAGTGAAGCGCCGGCGCTCAATACAATAACGCAGAATTGGCGCGAGAGGCAATCTATCAGCATCCGGCGGCGGATTCGGGCCGCAAAGTGGGGCGAGCGTCCTCGCTCGCCACCCTCGTGCGTCTTCGGACGACATTTCCGGCAATTGTGGACCCTCAAAACAGGCACGCGGGGATGGGAACCGCAACGGCGATGTATCGCGATTGGGAACCCACGCTCGCCTTCAGAAGCGGCGCCCATCGCCACCGGATTGCTACCACGCCCGTTGGCGGGAGACTATGCCCGTGACTTGGCCGCCGAATCTGGTATGCTGGTAGAGAATTACATCGTGTCTATTGGGAGAAAACAGGCATGGGTTCATACAACAGGTTTCCCGGAAGAACACTTCTGTTTGCGGCGTGGCTGATCACGCTGATCCTCGCGCACGGGCTTGTGGCACAGGGCAATGCCTTGACCTTCTTCGGCTGGTCGGATCAGCACGTGCAGGTGGATGGCAACGGGGACCATCTGATACCCGCCATCGAGGCAATGAATGCTCTGCCGGGAAAGCCTTACCCGAAGGCGGTAGGCGGGACCGTTGACAAGCCGGCGTTGGTGTTCGGCCTTGGCGATATCAGCGAATGGCCGAGCCGGGCGGCCAAGGATACTTATGAGCAGCTCATCACGAAGCGGCTCAAGTTCCCCAGCTATGACATCGCCGGCAACCACGATATCGGGGGGCTGTCGCCGAGCGATACCGTTCTCAACTGGCTCGTCCAGCGCCACGGAGGACTGCGATACACGTTCGAGAAGGGCGGCGTCCTGTTCATCGCCTTGTTCTCGGAGTACGATGAAAACCTGAACGACCCCGCCCAGCCGATATCAAGAGACGCCCTCGATTACCTCCGCAAGGCCCTTGCCAAGGCGCCCAAAGGCCAGCCGGTCGTCGTGGCCACGCACCTGTGCTTCGACGCGATTACGAACCGGGATGAACTGGTGGATGCCGTTGGCGCTGCGAACGTCATCCTGGTGCTGGGCGGGCACTATCATAAGGCAGTGGTGAGCAACTACCACGGTATCCATTTCGTCCAGCTCCCCTCCCCGGCGCCGAAGTCACCGGATGAGTTCACCGTCATCCGCATCACCCCGGACCGCCTTACGGCCGTCCCCTTCAATTATCACGAAGGCAAATGGTCGCCGGAGAAACCCAAAGTCCTCGACACACCCATCCAAGGACCCTCAAGGGTTCAGACTCAAAACCAGGCGACAGAGCCCCCGAAATGACAGCATGCCTGTCTATGGATACTCATACACAGAGGCCTCGACGGTTCCGGCGGGCTTCTTCCCGCCTTTGCCCAGGGCCTGGATGCGCTCTGCCGCTCCAGGGCAGAAGAATTGCCCTCCCGTTTCCTGGCATACCCGCGCCGACACATACTCGACAATGCAGAATTTCCCGTCAGACTCCCGCCTCCATGTGACTTCCGTCCCAACTACCCGTCGTGCCATCTCGGGTAACAGGTCAGCACTCAATACACTTCGTCGTGCGTGCCGACGGACAGCAGCAAGATCGCTTCGTCGGCGTCTCGCGAGACGAACTCAAAGACGATCCGCAAGTCGTATCCGGCGTTCGATGCCCAGCAGCCCGCCAAGTTACCCTTGAGCTTGTGCGTTCGCAGACGCGGATCGAATGCATCTTCGGCCAACAACCTGAGCGTTGAGCGGATCGCGTCCGCGGCGGAAGGATTCCTCTTGAGGAATCGTTTGGCTGCACGCACAAAGGCGGGTGACCGGATCAGAACGCGCTTCACGATTCGATCTCGCGCATCACGTCGTCCGGCGTGGTCACGGAGCATTTGCCTTCGGCGAACTCCTTGTGTGCCTGCCGGACCTCCTCGATAATGCGCTCACGCCCGCGCTCCGCCAGCCGACGACGGATCACGTCAACCAACTCCGCCTGCGCCTCGTCAGGCAGATTTTCAACAGCCTCCAGTAACTCGTCGAATCGAATAGGTGGCGTCATTGGGTTTCTGCCTCACTGTTTCAATTATTCTGATTGCCGTATTCAACCTGAATTCTACCGCACGGTCGCTCATCGGTCAAGCCACTCGTAGACGAGGCCTATTTCGAATCAGCATTCAACCACGCCGGAGGAATGGCGTATCCCGCGCTCGTGTTTCCGTCCCCTATCCCACTAGCGGCTGGAGAAGGGGGAAAGATAGGAAGAAAGTGGGGAATTCAGGGATTGGAGATGGATCGGGGGCCCGTGACACGAGCGATGGGCAACAACGCTTCGCGCATCTGCGCTCCACGCGCAACGCGCTACGCTCGACGGACTTCCTCGGCGATGGCTTGGAGGCCGGCGACGACGACTTCGTGGTTCTGGGCGTAGCTGACGCGGAGGCATTCGTTGACGTGGGGCCAGGGCTCGGCCAGACCCGGAAAGAAGTGGTGGCCCGGGATGACCAGGACGTTTCGCTGCTTGAGGCGTTGGTAAAGCTGCCGGCTCGTGATAGGCAGATTCGGAAACCACAGCCACATGAAGAAGGCCCCTTCCGGCCGATGGACACGATAATCGATGCCGGCGAGAGACTGGTGCACCTGCTCCAGAGCCTGCCGCGCCTTCTCCTGGTAGAACGGCTTGATGACTTCGCGGCTGAGACGAATGATCTCGCCCGAGCGGACCAGGTCCGTGACGATGGCGGTCCCCATGCCCCCCGGGGCCAGGCTCATTACCGCGTTGACCCGCGCGACCCTTTCGGCCACCTCTTCGCGCGCGATGACGATGCCCGTGCGGGCGGCGGGCAGACCCAGCTTCGAGAGGCTCATGCAGAGGATGGTACTCTCGTCCCAATGGGGCTTGGCGTCCGTGAAAACGATGTTCGGGAACGGCATACCGTACGCGTTGTCAATGATGAGCGGAACGCCCCTGGCACGAGCGAGCGCCCTGAGCCTCTCGACCTCCTCATTGGTCGGCACATTGCCCGTCGGGTTCGTCGGTCGTGAGATGCAGACGGCGCCGATATCGTCTCCGATCCGAAGCCGGTCGAAATCGACGTGGTATTTGAACGTGTGGCCGTCGATCTGCTCGATCAGTGGTTTTTGGGCAGTGAAGAAATCGCGCGTCAGGCCCACGTCGCAGTAGCCAATGTACTCCGGTAGCAGCGGCAAGAGGACTTTCTTCTTCGTCCCGTCCTCATAGTCGCCCGCGAAGAGATTGAACAGGATGAAGAAGGCCAACTGGCTGCCATTGGTCAGAGCGATATTCTGCGGGCCGATCTCCCAGCCGAACTGCCCGCGCAACAGAGCAGCGAGCGCCTCCACGAATTCGACGTTGCCCACCGGCGGATCGTAGTTCCCGACGGCTCTCTCGAACCGGTCACCGTCCTGCAACAGCGCCGTCATGCTCCGCCGAAAGCACCGCTGGACTTCCGGGATATGCGCCGGATTGCCGCCGCCGAGCATGAGCATCTCATGCCGGGCGGACAGCGCCGCGCCGAGATCGTCCATGAGTTGTCCGATCCCCGACTGCACGGCCAGCTTCCTGCCGAATTTCGATACGTTCATAACACCTGCACAGCCTGTCGCGGGGCGAAGAAATAGAGCCAGGCTTCGCGGACCTTGTCCCGGCAAATGTGTGCGGCGGCCTTGGCGTAGAGCTCCAGTTGGCCGTGATAGGTCTGTGCCCGCGCGCCGATCTCGTCGCCCGAGACGCGGTCTGTCTTGAAATCGATCACCACCAGCCCTTGACGTGTTTGCGCGAGCAGATCAATCACCCCTTGGACAACGACGATCTCGTTGCCGCTCGTAGTGACGCCGTGAGACGCTTCCGTAGCATGGGCGTCCCGCCCATGAGTAGCAGGGGCATCCTGCCCCTGTATTGCCACGGGCAAGATGCCCGTGGTACTCACGGCCGGTACGGCCGTGCTACTCATGGGCGGGACGCCCATGCTACGAACTGCTTCGCTGGCCGGCAGACCGAAGGTGAACGGCCACTCTTGCCAAGCCGTGTTTCGCCTGTCGCACACGACGGCACCGAGTCGGGTCTCGAAGAAGGCGAGGATGGCCTCAATATCGACGCTGTCGGCGATGTTCGCTGGTACGGCGCCGTCCTGGACGAGGCGATCGCGAGTCTTCTCGATTACCTCGCGCGTGATGGGTTGCTTCAGGTCGAGCGAAGAAACGACCAGATGGGCGGCCGTGCCGACCTGTCGGGCCAGCCGCGACCCGGACATCTCAAGGCCGGACGAGACCAGAGCGACGGGTTGGCGGTCCAGCGCCTCGGTATAGTCGCGCTGGACAAACATGTCGTCGTGGTGGGTCAGCTTCGTGACGGAGCTCTTGGCGGCCAGATCGATCGCATAGGCAAAGGGATATACCCGCGTCAGAGCACTCCTGACCTGCGCAAGCAGCTTGCGCCCGTCGGGCCCCGAGGGAGATTTCTTGCGCGTAAAGAAGGCCGACTTTGCCTTGGAAGTCCGCAGCGTCATCACAAGCCGCGACAGGTCTTTCAACTCGTCGCCCCCATAGAGTTGGAAGCGGAACAGGCCTTGATCTTGTGCACGGTCGGCCAGGCCGGTGCGGAACGCCTCGTGCAGGACGCGCTGGTCGCACAACCCGTATAGGACCCATTCTAACGCGTTCTTGCAGGGCTTCAGCAGCCAGGCCGGGACCGTCTCGCCGCCCAGGAGCAAGCCGTTCGCCAGCGTCCTGGCGCAGTCGGTCCGTTTCTGCGCGGCGGTCAGGATCAGCCGGTCGCGGGCCCGCGTGGTCGCGACGTAGAGGACGCGCATCTCCTCCGCCAGGCTCGCGGCCTGCTTCTTGTCGCTGATGACCTCGTGGGCCAGCGAGCGCAGCCGCGTGTTGGACGGGTGGTCGATCACCTGCAGGCCCACGGCATCATCGGCGTCGGCGATCAGATCGGCGCAGGTGTCCCGCCTATTGAACTCGGTCTCCAACTCGGCAAGAAAGACGACGGGGAACTCGAGCCCCTTGCTCTTGTGGACGCTGAGAATCCGCACGGCGTTGCCCGCGGCGCTGCCCGGCTGGGCCGGCGCCCAATCCTGGCCGGCCTCCTGCAGCCGTTCGAGAAAATCGACGAACCGCGTCAGCGAGGCGACACCGGTATTGCTGGCGAAGCCCTCGAACTGGACGGCCCGGTCGTGAAGCCGCAGCAGGTTGGCTTTGCGCGCCTGCCCGTTCGGCAGCGCGGAGACGAAGGCGAGGAAGGGGACCCCCAACGCATTCTTTCGCGTTGGGGACCCCAAGCCGCTCTGGCGGTAGATGCGCCAGATGACGGCGGCCAATTGCCCCTGGCGAGCGAGACTCCGCCAGCGTTCGAGCCGCTCGAATACAGTTTTCAATTTCTCCTTCAGTCTGCCGTCCGGCCCGTCCTCCCTGTACCACGCGGCGCACTGATGGAAATTCGCATGCTTCGCTCTCTCTCGGCCGTGCATGCGGATTCTGGCCAGTTCGGTGTCGCTGAGATGAAAGAACGCGCTGCGCAGGACCGTCGCCAACTCGATATCCCGCTGCGGGTTATCGAGGACTTTGAGCAGGGAGAGCATGTCCCGCACTTCGGTCGCCTCGAAGTATCCCGCCGTCGCGTCGCAGTTCACCGGGATGCCGGCCAGCCGCAGAATCTCGACGTAGTCATTCGCCTTCTTCGCCAGCGACCGCATAAGAACCACGATGTCCCGGTATTCGACATCGCGAAGCGCGCCGGTGTGTTTGTCCAGGACCTGGAACTCCGCCCGGCCCGTCGGTGCGCCCACCATCTCCCGAATGCGACGCGCGATCAGCGCCGCCTGGCGCTGCCGCGGACCGACCAGCGCCAGACCTTCTCGGGTGGCAGCGTCAAGCGCAGCTTGGCGATGGCAGTCCCCGGATGCGAGAGAACCATCGCCAAGGCCTTCGGCCTTGACGCTGCCACCCGTCGTCTTCCGTTCGCTGTCCCGCGTCCCCTGTCCTGCTTCCGCTTCGTCCGGTGTCCCACGACGATTGTCTTTCTCGTCGAGGATGTGCAACTCAACAACCAGCCGGTCGTCACCAGCAGATTGGAGAGTGGAGCGAGAATCCTCCTCCAATCCGCCCTCAGGAGCGGGACGCAGCCGGGCGGCTTCGTCGTAGTTGATGTGGGCGATTTCGTGGGTCATGATACGGCCGAAGACCTTGTTGACGAAATCCAAAATCCCCCTGACCGAGCGGAAATTGTAGTTCAGGTCCACGCGCAGGTCGAGCACCATATCCCTCGGAGTGGAGGAGGCCGAGTGCAGGCGTTCGAGAAAAATCGCCGGCTGGGCGCCGCGCCAGGCGTAGATGCTCTGCTTGACGTCGCCGACCACGAAGACGTTGTTGCCCGAGCTGAGCGCATCGAGAATCGCCTGCTGCACCGGGTTGATGTCCTGGTACTCGTCCACGAAGATGTATTTGAACCGGCCGCGCAGGGCCAGGGCCGTTTCGGAGGGGCTCAGCCGCTCGCCCGACGGGTCCGTTACCGTCAGCAGCTTCAGCGCGTAGCGCTCCAGGTCGGCGAAGTCCAGACCGTTGAGCTTGCTCTTGCGCCGGGCGTACAGGTGATTGAACTGCCGGGTCAGCTCGATGAGGATGCGCGTTTGCAGGCTCGTGGAGCGCCCCACTACGTTGAGATAGTCGGGATTCAGAAGCGCCAGGTCGTTGAGCTTCAGGAACGCCCCGACCGCCGTTTTTTGCAGGTCCGCAATGACCTTCGCCGTCATCTCAGGGAGCCCCGTGGGCGTGGCCAGCCGGGGCTTGCGGAAATTGCGAATTCCGTTGGCACAGGCCGCCCAGTCATTCGCTTTCAGCCGGTCCAAGCAGGTGGTGATCGGCTCAATCAGGTTCTTCTGCACTCCTGCACCCCAGCCGCCATCGCGCACTGTGTCCTCGTAGAGCGTTTTCGCGAGGCGAAGCTGGGTGAGAATCGTGCCGAGCCGGTCCTTGATCATCTGCTGCTGCTTTGTCCCCAGTTCGCTATTGAGCGGATCGACCTGTTCGGCGAGCCACTGCGCCCGGTCGCACCACCGTTCCGGCCCGACGACCCCTTCGAGGAAATCGCTCAGCCGGATGACGCTCCCGAGAAAGCCGTCGCTGCCGCGCACGTCCCGGCGGTGCAGAAGCTCGTTGAGGCCCGGAACGAGATGGTTCTGCCGCCAGGCCCATTCGATGGTCTCTTCGAGCGTTTCGCCCTTGAGCAGCATGGCTTCATCGCCGTCGATGACCCGAAACGACGGGTCCAGCGACAGCCTGTGAAAGTGCTCCGTGATGAGTCTCTTGCAAAACGAGTGGATGGTGCTGATGTTCGCGCCCTGAAGCAGCACAAGCTGGCGGAGGAGCCGCACGTCGCGGGTCTGCTGGTAGGCTTCGCGAAGCTGCTGCGCGATGCGCGCGTGCATCTGCTCGGCGGCCGCCTCCGTGAAGGTCAGCACGAGCATGTTCAGCACCTCCGGGCGCAGCGACCCGTCCGAGACGAGACTGACGCAACGGCCCGAGAGCACGGCGGTCTTGCCCGTGCCCGCCGAGGCGGTGACGAAGACGTTGCCGCCCCGGGCCAGGATGGCCTTCCGCTGCTGGTCGGTCCACTTGACTTTCTTCTCGGCCGTCATTCGCTCTCGAACCTCCCGATCAGGTCGCTCTTGCCGGCGGACCCGAGGAAGTTGTAGTCGTTGATCTGCCAGTCGAAATGGCAGACGCCCAGGTAGTCACAATAGGTGCAGCCGCGTTCGCTGCCGCGATGGTACGGCCGGGCCTCAATCCGGCCGGAAACGATGTCCTGCGCCAGCCGGATAATGTTCTCCCGCGCCCAGTCCAGCAGCCGCGTGAAATGCGCGGGCCGCAGGACGTTGCTCGTCGCGTAGCGGCCGTAAGGCTCCTGGTTCTGGGTCACATAGAAATTGTAGAAGGCGCTGTCTTTCGCGGCGTTGGCGTCCAGGTGACGCCAGTACGCGCCGTTGATGATACCGCGGGCCTTGTATGGGAACTTGCGCGGCTCTTCCTCCGCCAACTCCGCCAGCGTGGCGGACTGGGGCGTCGTCTCAATGGGCATATACACGGCGCCGGCGACCTCGTCGGCGAGGCCTGCACCGGTGTGTTGGACGGCCAGCATGTAGATCGCAAGCTGGACGTCGAGCCCGTGGTAGAGGCCGCCCCAGTCGAAAGTCGCGCCGTAGCGCGTGCGTTTGTAGTCGAGGATGAGGGCAACTTTCCTGCCGTTGATCTCGGCGACGTCCAAGCGGTCGATCTTGCCGTCCAGGGACAGGACCCGCCCGTCCGGCAACGGCAGCTCGAAGCGTCCCAGCCGTCCCGATGCCTCGGGCGGATACCCAAAGGCCACCTCCGTGAGACACGGCCGAAACGACCCGGCCCGCACCATCCGCCCGATGCCGACCACGCTCTCTTCCAGAATCCGTCCCGCACTGTCGATGACGAACGCGTTGTGCGCGGAACGGTGCATGAAGTTCGCGATGAAGGCGTCGTCCTGAGCGAGCTTGCCCACTTCCTCGCGGACAAGCTGCACGAGCCGACTCTCCTCGACGTCGCCGAAACACAATTTCTCGGCCGCGAGCCGTTTGTGCAGCGAATCGAGGGCGCCGTGGTAGAACAAGCCCAGGTCCAATGGTTCCAGCTTGAACTCCCGGCGCGGCTTGAGGTCCAGGATGTAGCGCACGAAATGCTTGTACGGACAGGCGGCGAACATCCCCAGCCGGGTTGCGGAGCCCCGCACGTAGCGTCCGAACAACTCGCTCACGACGCCGGGCTCCAGGGACGCCCGGTTCTCGTAGCTCAAGGCAGCGACAATCGACTCCGCGGCGGCTTCATACTCGCGATCCGACTGCATCGCCCGCAGCAGTCCGGCCAGCCCGTCCTCGATATCATGTGTCGGCAGAAACGCATCGCGGCCCAACTGGCTGCACAACAGCTCGCTCAGCTCGCAGGGGCTCCGCACATCGGCGACCTTCAGCAGACGGTCCGTCACGAACTCCTCGGCGACGTCCTCGAACAGCGATTGCAGCTCGTCGATGAAATGCGACCGCATAATGGGGCTGCCCTTCTCATCGACGCACGGGTAGCTGATGCACATGAATTTCGACGATCGCGTGAAAGCGATGTAGGACAGGTACTGGCGGTCGGCGAGCGACTGCGTGGACGACGGGGCCAATTCGAAATCGGCGGCCTCGGCCGCGTTGCGGTCCTCGTCGCTCAGCACGCCAGCGCCGGCCAGCGGGACGGGGAACTGCTTTTGCGTCGCCCCGAGCAGGAAGATGGCCTTGAGGTTCGGATGTCGGCTGCGCTCGACGGAGCCGACGAGCACCTGGTCCAGCTTCGGCGGAATGAACGCCAGCATCATCTGCGCGAAAGCCGAAAACAGCAGGCCGAAATAATCCTCGGCGGTCATCTCCTCACGCTCGAAGATTTCGACCAGAGCGTCGAATAGCTCCACGAAGGTGTCGAAGAACTGGCGATGCTCATCGGCCGTGGTCAGGTCACCGCCTCGATGGGCCTCGTCGATCCACCGCCCCACCGTCCGGCGGACGTGCAGCCGGTCGAGGAAGGCAAAAATGACGCGCGTGAACTCACTGGCGGTCAGCTTCTTCGTGAGGTCGCCGCCGGGACACAACGCCGCCCTCAGTTCCAACAGCGGCCGGCCGGCTTCCGCACGAATTCGGTCGATCTCGGCCTCATCGAATTCCTCGTCCTGGTCATCTTTGAACCGCCACGGCTCAGCGGATGCCCAGTCGCGTCCGTCCACGCCGAAAGCCAGACAGTAATTCTCCAGCGTATCGATGTCCGAGCCGGCCATGGGGACCAGGTCGGTCTTAAGATAGGCAAAGATGTCGGCGTGAGCCAGCCCGCCCGTGACGGCCTGGAGGGCCGCACAGACCAGCTCGATCACCGGATGCCGGCTGAGCGGTTTGCGCTTGTCGATGAAGAACGGGATCCCGTAGTCCTCGAAATAGGCCCGCACGTATTGCTCGTAATGGCTCAGGTCCGAGGCGACCACGGCGATGTCGCAGTACCGGTAACCCCGCTCCCGGACCAGGCTGAGGATCTGTCGCGCGACGAACTGAATCTCCACGCGCAGGCTCGGCGCCGCGACCAGACGGATGTCACCCCCCGCTTTCGCTTTGCCCGCGCCCGGGCGGAAGATATTCTGCTCCACGTGCGCCAGCGACGGGCAGTCATCGAAACGCGGCGCCCGCCCCAGCGTCACAGGCTTGAGCACCTTGATCTTGGCCTCCGCGAGCCGCTCAATCATCTCGTGATACGTC
Source organism: uncultured Pirellulales bacterium (assembly GCA_964346195.1). Lineage (GTDB taxonomy): Bacteria > Planctomycetota > Phycisphaerae > Sedimentisphaerales > Anaerobacaceae > PLanc-01. Next base: position 3,237 of record CAYFUB010000399.1, on the reverse strand, counting down.
CGCACCGTAGGCTCGAAGAGCCCGGCCCGCGTGCCGGAAGCGCTCGGCGTGGCAGACGTGCCGTGGCCGGAGGCGTCCCGGGTGGCATCGTCAAGCGCAGCTTGGCGATGGTCCTGTCCGTATGGCATGGAGCCATCGCCAAGGCCCGCGGCCTTGACGCTACCACCCACGATTCCCACCTCGGCTGGGTCGACGCATAGCGCCACGTGGGCCTGGTCCACGGCCTTGAGCAATCGTATCAGCAAGGCCATTTCGCCGCTGGTGAAGGAGGCGAATCCGTCCACCCACAGCCGGGCCCCCTTGACGAAATCGGCCCCGGCGACCGCCTGGCACGCGCCGGTGATCTGGGCGTCCGGGTCGATGAACTTGTCCCGCAGCGCCTCGGCATACCGGCGGAACACCAGAGCGATGTCGGCGAACTTCAGGGCTGACAACCGGTTAGGAGTGTCCGTAGGGTGCGTATCACGCACCGACTCTCGTATCGCAGGATGATGGTGCGTGGTACGCACCCTACCTTCTGCCCCCTGTTCCCCCTTCTCCAGACAAGCAAGCAACGCCTCGATATCCTCGGGGCCCTTGGCGTACTGGTGCAGTTCGGTGATCGTAGCGGCCATCTCGCGGGCAAAGCCCGGCATCAGGGCTGAGGAGCCGAAGATTTGCAGTTTATCCAGATTATCACGGAGGATCTTATGGATGACCATCTGGCGGCCGATCCGCGAGATGGCCGGCCGGGCCGTGCTCTTGCCCAACAGGAGGAATTGCAGCCGGTCGAAGGACAGGATGTGCAGTCGGTGATAACCGCCGATCCGCGGGTCGGAAAGGATAGCCCGCTCCGCCTCGCATGTCGCCTGCTCGGGCACCAGGAACAGCAGCGGCTGCTCCGACGGTTCCAGCAGCGCGTCAACAATCGAGCGAACGCAGGAACTCGTCTTGCCTGTCCCACTCCTGCCCAGAATAAACTGAACCGCCATCGCCGCCTTCCCTGGACCCAACCTGGCACGGGCTTCCTACCCGAGAAATCACGGCCCAAATCGCCGCGACACAGACTTTTACCGGACGCCCGCCGACTTTTCAACAAAAATACGGAATATATGCTCCTTCTCGCGGGTACGCTGTGCCGATCAGCACATCGGATGGAAAGCCTGTCCATGCGACACTGCCTCAGCCTCAACTCCGCGGACAATCCAGGGTCGGGAACAAGAGCATTTAACGCATTATGCCGATTACGCTCGAGAATTTCATATCTCCAGGTGGCAGCGTCAAGGGGTCCCCAGCGCGATACATCGCGTTGGGGACCCCAAGCGCAGCTTGGCGGTGGTTTTCCTTGAGACAAAGGAGCCATCCCCAAGGTCTTCGATCTTGAGGCTGCCACCCGGTGCTCATGCCACACTACGACAAGTTCATTCGTAATCGGTATTATGCGGTACTAGCGGGGAGCTTGCCGCACGCTATTGCGACAGGCAGAATGTCCACACCGGCTCGGAGGATAGGGCAGGGACCCCACTTGCGATGAATCGCGAGTGGGAACCCGCAACGCTGGCGAGCGACCCGAGCGCCGAGCCGGCGGTATACGGCGGCCAGAGGCCCGGCACCACGGCGGGCCTTCCCGCTCTCTCCGCTGGCACCCCGAAAAGCAATAAACACAATTCCCCATCCGATAGGAAACGCGACCTTCGGGCCTGAGCCGTATCCGCGTGGTCCTGCGCATGAGATGCCATAGGGAACCTTCCTGTCGTCATAACGCACGACAAGCTCCCCGCTGGTACCCCAAGAAGCGGTAAACGCAACCTTGGCATCCCAGAGACAACGTGAATTCCCTTGCTTTCTTCAGGCAACGCTGATGACGGCCAGGCTGGGGGCGGGGTCTTTGACCGCGAGAGTCGCGACGTCGGCAAGTCGCTGAGCGTAGGCATGCTCCAAACCGCCGAGGGTCTCGCGCACTGTCTCGTCGGCCGCTTCATCCCGCAGCCGCCGGAGAGCGGCGTAAATGACGAGGAGCAAGGGGTTGTAGAAGTACAGCACCAGCACGACGTTTTGGGCGAGGTTTACCCACAGGTCGTGCCGCTTGAGGTGGGCCAGCTCGTGAAACAGTACGTCGCGCAAGTGCCGCGAGCCGAGGGTCGGGGCGAGATTACGCGGCACGATAATGGTGGGCCGCCACAAGCCACAAACCACCGGCCGGGTGCCCTCTTCGCCGACTCGCAGGCGGACTCTGCCCCGGATACCCATGCGCTTGCGGCAGTAGGTGAGAATGTCCTCCATCAGGTGATTTGCTGCGAGCGTCCTGTCAATATGCCTGCGGGCGGCCGCCGCGCGACCGATCAGCACACCGCCCGTGATGGCGGCGCCGGTCAGCCACAACCCAAAGGCGACTCCCTGCCAGGAAAGGGCGCCCCAGACGAGATGTGGCGCGTTTGGGGACCCGAGATAACGTGGCCGCTCCCCTATCCCCGCCGAGGTGGTCTGAGACGGTTCGGTGGTGGGTTGGGATAGGGGAGCGTGGTGTTGGCTCGGCGGCGTGGTGAACGTCGGGTCGGAATCCCCCACGCGCCAGGTGGCGCCGGGGGATTCCTCTGCACAGGCAGCTTGGGGCTCCCAGAGGCGCAAGATCGCGCTGCGGCAGCCCCTGCCGGCCGGCCAATGGGTAGAAGGAGGATTCAATGAGAGCAACGGTATCAAAATCAGGTAAGCCAGAACGCACGTGACCAGCCAGCACCGCAGACCGGCACGCACCCGGGTACGCAGGAAGAATTCCACCAGCAGAACCAGACCGATCAGGAGCACCGAGGTCAACAGCATCCCGAACGTCAGCCCCACGAACGCTTCGCCCAGCCTATTCACTTGTTCGACAATCCCTTCCATATCGCGCCTTTGACCTACCCACGCCACGTGTCGCCGGTAGCAACCTTTCCACTTCATAAGACGCCCGAAACGGCGATGTATTACAGCGCAAATCCAAATTTTCACGTGCGACTACATTTTGTGGCTCTTGCAGCTCGTGCGTCGCCGCACGACATTTTCCAGCGAGCGAGAACGCTCGCCCTACTAAACAAAACCCGCACTTGCCCGCCTGGTCTATAGAAGTGATACGGATTGTGAAAAATTCTTGCGCCCCGTGTGTCATCCCTTCGGCTACGCTCAGGGCAGGCTCTGAACGAAGCCCAGCGCAGTGAAGGGGTTCCCCAAACGCGAATGATTGCGTTTGGGGGCCCCAACGATCTGGGTTACGAACGGGAG
>CAYFUB010000398.1:0-22811 GCA_964346195.1 uncultured Pirellulales bacterium | reverse complement strand
CTCAGAGCCTTCTCGGAGCCAGGGAGACTTAGACGGGCCGAGATCCCGGCCCTCCATCCTCTCAATGAGAGATCCCGGCAGAACCTTAAGAAGATTCCGGCCGTTTTGTCATTTTTTTTCTCGCCGCCCCGGGCGTGAGCGGCGCAGGCGGCAGAATGATATCCAGGACGACTCGAGGAAAGTGGAATCCGGCCCCGTCGCATGTCCCCCCAGCACGGCCGCAAGTCTGTTATGGCAGACCGGCCGCCCGATCCCGCGCGACCAGCAGAGCCGGAGACGAGCGATATCTCAGACTCTGCTGTTCGCAACTGTCCCTCAGAAACAGGTGGCCGTCCCTCCGGCTCCTCAGCCCCGCGGAGCTCTTTACACCCACCCGTACCTGGCGGCCGTTTCCCCGCGAGACCGGGGCTGATCTGTGGCCTTTCAGTTATCTCGCGCCTTGATTTGCGTGATGGCTTCCTGTGCGGCTTCCCGAACAGGGAAGAATTCACCGGTCTGGCCGGGTACCCGCGTTCGGCTCGAATCAAGACGCACAAGAGAGTCAGTCCTTGCCAAGTTCTCCAACAAAGGCAAATCAGCCTTTGTGACAATCCTTGCCATACTCCACGCAGCCTATTCCCGCAACACCTTCGTCTGCGGCGCCCTGCGAGCCGCCAAGTGGTTGACTGGCAAGCCCCCCTCTCTACTCCCTGACCGATGTCCTGGGAATCAAATAAAAGGGATTGCCCTCGCCGACGGCCATCACAGCCGGGCACAGGAAGATGTTCACCGTCAACCAACCCCGTGGACCATGCGGGCCGTGAGTTCTCGCGGCTTTACTGCTGCGCCTGATGATAGCGATGGGCCCACTCCAGGACTTTCTCCACGTCCGCTTCGGTCAGGCCTGGCCGGCCATCCACGCTCACTTTGAGAGGCAGTGCGAGTGGTCTTGTCTCTACCTTTTGTACCCGGCCTGTTACCATGCCTGGGAGACTGTACGGCGTCTGCGGCGCGTCAAATGGATAGATTTCCACCGTTTCCCTGAGGGGCCAGCTTTGCGCTGAGCGCCATTGGGCGTAGTCGCGTGCGATGGTTCCTGCCGCGGAGCCGGCTGCCTGAGTTGCATCAGACATCAAGATGCGGTCCAGTGCGTCGACAACAGCCCAGCGGTTGGCCAGTCTATGATCGAGTGGCGGACGCATTCCAATCGCTTCCTCGTACTTTTCCAGAAACGGCTTGCTATCGTACCCTGCGACTGTGAGTACGGGAGCTACGGCGCGCGAGTCATGCGTAAGGCCAAGAAGAAACGTGTTGGCCAGGACGCCGAGCTGCGTTCCTGTAATGCTCCTCGGAATCGCTTTTTCAGGATCAGGGACGTTGAAACCGGATACCCCCGGACCCATCAGCCCGACCCCTGCGATGAGCAGGTTGACTTCATGGTAGTCGCCGCGGCCGGGCCGGAAGAGCTCGGGTTTCTCTTCAATCAGCGCGAGGACTTCCTTTTCCACCCGCTTTCGCTCGGCAATGAAACGGTCCACTGTGTCACTGAGCGTTTGGACGATGGATGACAGTTCGCCCGCGATTTTGGCTTGTTCTATCTCGTAGATGAGCTTGCAGTACCGCCGGGTTCTGGCATGAATCCGAATGGTATCAGGATTGGATGGTTCAAAATCAGGGTAATTGCAGAGTACTAACACGAGTTCGTTCATGATGTAGGTTCTGAAAGCGCTCTGAGCAAAGGACTCTTGCCTTAAGTACTCCCGGTAATTGTCCTCGCGCTTCTGCCAGATGACCTCGGCATCCTCGATGTGCCTGCGTCCGGGCTCGGCGTACCAGCGTGTCATGGCGCGGATGTCCGCAGGTAACGCCAGATCCGGGTCGCCTTCCGGGCTGTGCTCAGGTTGGGCCGGACTAACTGATTCGTCTGCCGGCGTATTCGCAGCAAGGTCGGCTCTACTGCCGGGACGGAGGTTCGTCTCCAGGGCCTGCTTCGTCGAGGTACGCCGAACAAACACGCAAATGCATACGAGCGTGATTAACGTTATGCCAATCAGCGCGACCACAAGCACTCTCCGATGTCGTGACAACATGATCAGCCCCTCCCAACGAAGGCCTCTTGGTCTATCCCACGGACACGCCGCCTCGAATCACCTCGGTGAAACTCGCACACGTGGCAAACATGTATCCACACATCAATGGCGACAATGATACCTCGTTTTGCACGGTCGTGCAACACTTATGAGAATTCTCTCGCGGTCGAGAATCGCATCAGGCAATGACCCTCATGCGTGCCAGACAATAGTGTGAATGAACGCGTATTCTATCCACTGTCAGTGCAATGCAGTGCCAGCACCTTTCTGCTGTACCGTACCGGATACGGCTCCTGACCCGAACTCGTGCATTACCTTCAGCCGAAATCTCATTTCTTTCTATAGTACGTTGGCGACATATCGTCCCATGGATCATAGGGGTTACGCCCCATTGGCGCGTAGTCGAACACGAAAAGCTGGCTGCAGCGGAACTTGAACCTGATTTGGGCAGCCCTGTAATTGCAGGCTGCTCCGTAATCGTACTGCACGAAGTTCGTGTGTGAGCCCATGTACATAAGGGCTCCCGCGATGGACGCACCTGTGGCCGTAAATTCGTCATAATGTGCATATAGCACCTGTCCGGCTCCTCCAGTGCCGTCGTTGATGAGGAGTTGGTATTGCGATAGTCCATCTTTCGCGAATGCGTACCCATGACAGTTGTACCTGAAGTCAGCTACATAAGACTCTGACCTGGTTTCCCCTGTTTCGCTTGCAGCATAACCACCGTCCGGGTGGTAGGCTTCCGGCCCCACGCCCTCAAGCGTGATATAGACATTCCAAAATTTCCCACACTCGCTTTGAGTGACTTCAAAAGCACCAGGTACCCCATAAGTCTTCCAACCAGTTTCATAGTTTTTGTGGACATGCAGTGTCGCATTTTGCTCCCACCAGGCTTATGGCTGGCGTTCCCACAATCGTCGAATTCGCTGTAGTAGTTGCAGTCGTTCGGCAGCGAACTCCCTGGCCATGGGTCCCAAAGACGGCCGACGTCAAAGTAGTACCAATACTTGCCTTGCGCATCCGCGTAACGCCACCATTGGCCGTCATAGAATACCATGCCGGCCACGGGGTAATCGGCGTGTGTCCGACCTTGTGCACAGGGCTGCTGATGGAGAAAAGCCAGGCAGAACACGACGACACCCAAGCACATCATCTTGTGACTACCGTATGAGAATTTGTCGTTCATCTTAGTCTCTTCTTTGCTTATGGTTATCGGTTAATCGTTCCATGCTAATCGGGCGCTGCAAATCCGAAAGCGTGGTGGTGCGCAGGTATCTTCAAGGAATCCACGTGTTGGGAGATCGCAGTACATAATGCTTACCTTCCGGGCCGACTACATCAACCACGCGCGTTGCGGCAATACGGCCACAGGCCTCGCCTGGCCACTTCCTCGTCCAGGGTCTTCTTTGCGCAGCAGCCGTCAGGAGAACAGGTTGATAGACCCAAGACCTTCAGCACGATATCATCGGCGGCCCGTTGTTCCATATTCCTTCACCATCTCATCGGAGCCGGGAATTGCCCGTCGCGGCCGAGATCCCGGCCCTCCATCCTCTTAATGAGAGATCCCGGCGGGAGATTAAGAGGAATATGGTGATTTTCTCAGTTTCTTTGGACGGGTTTGGCCGTCAGAGGCAACACGCCCTCCAACGAAAGCACGCGGTAAGACCGAGTTTGTGACGGAGAATGGAACCTGAGCGCCGGCGGGACGCATTTTCTCCGCTTCAGTTGCCGCGCCCGCAAGCAACGAGACGTTCTTCCGCTCTTTACGCGCCAACAGGGTGAACCACGGATGGATATGGGCCGTGCCGAGGCAGTTGCAGGAGACGGCCGCGGTTAGGGCCCCGACGAGAAGGGAAGGCGTGCCAAAGCCGCCCACCCAGCGGACCAGAGGAACACACGCGAAAACAGCCAAGAATCCGGTACCCGATCTCACTCGACTCGGAGTACCGCGAATCGGTCATAGTCCAGACACGGCTGGACGCAACCGTCGTCTCAGAGACAGACGGCTGTCCCCCTTGGCCTTTGTGTCGGGCCCGCCGACCTGCCAATTCCCTAGGGCTCCTCCAGTTTTGACAATACGCCCTTAGCTGCATCGCGCACGGGATACACATCTTGACCGGCTTCGTCAACTCTCTTGAGGTCATCGGATTCAGCCAGAGTTCTCAGAAAGGCCGCATCATCGGCCACGACGATTGCCCCCAGACCATTCACCAGAATCGTTCTGATCACTCCATCGCGGCTGTCTCTGATCTTACGCACCACGTCAGCATGCACTGCCGTTTCTCCCCGGCCCGCCAAGGCCGCCAACAGAATAGACTTCGTATCGCCCTGGCTGTCTCTTGCTCCCTGCCTGATTGCCTGCGTTGCGTCGGTCATACTCTTCAAGGCCTCTGCAAAGAAGATAAGAGCCAGTTCTCTTTCGGTCCAGATTGTCCCGTATGTGGCCTTCGCCGCACTTTGTCTTTCCCCTTCCGATGCTATAGCTTTGACAATCGCACTCACCTTGGCAGCCGTGTAGCTCCGGCCAGGATCGGCGCCCAATGTGGTCGCCGCATCGCACCGAGCTTGAACGCGATCCGCCTTCAGCAAGAGCTGTGACACACCCGCCACGGTACTGCCATCCAATCTATCCCCCTTCACGGCTTTCGTAGCTATCCACTTCACATTCAGGTCCTGGCTCTCAAATAGCTTCGCTTTTTGCACAACCGTATCAACAGACTTGATGTATGCCTCGGCAGCGCGAACGGGGAAACTAGCGTGCTGCGGGTCATCTGCCAAGGCAATTCCGAGCAGTGCTGCTTGTGCGTCTTCGGTCTTCAGCACCGCCAACGCCTCCAGGATCATTTGGTTTCTAACAACAACCGTCACTCCGGCCGGCTCAGGCTTGCGGTACTCTGCCAGTAGTAGATCAACAACATTCACGCCGGACTCCAGGAGTTCCTTCAGTGCCGCCTTTTCATCCGGCTTCAGTACCATGCTGTCGCGTGGAGAGCGAAATGACGAAAGCAGACGTTCTTTCAGGGCTTCCTCCTGACGTGGCACCGCTCCGCTTGCCGTTCCGGGTAGTCCGTGAGGTTTGTCCTTTGTCATAATCGCCTCGGCGGGCCTGGGGCTGTAGCTGAGTGAGTTGCTCCGCATCCTCCCATCTGGAGCGCTTGAGCGCGAACCCGCATTACGATCAGACTGAGGATTCCCCGTTGGGGCTTGACTCTCCGCCGACGCCACATCGGCTCCTGCGGGCGGCCGCGACATTTTGCCATCCTCGCGCGGCCAAATCAAACAGACACCTGTTGCCGACAACAGTGCCCCTATTGCCACAACGCCCGTACTGGTCCAAACCTTACTCTTCTTCATCATTTGTCATCTCCTTGCTCCGGTCGCATTCATGACGAGCAGTCACGCGCCAGTTACATATGCGACCTTGGGGAGACAAACCACAGGCAGCCATATCTCCCAATCTTACAACACTGCCACAGCATCTGCGGCAGTCCGTCCGAGACGTCTATCACGTTCTTCCAAATGCGGGTGCAGATACATTGCACGGCGCACGCAACATCCAGCTCTTTTAGTATTATACGCCGGGTAGCCGTGGACGTTCCATGCAAGTCATCGCCACCCCACCTTTCGTGGCGAGGGCCGGCGGAGCCCATGGTCTTGGGCTTCTGCCGGCCTACTATGACCAACGCCGCCACCCCTTTTCCGGGCTTTATGACAACGCCATTGCCTCCTTATCCAAGCAGATGCGGGCCGGCTGGATAGTTTTCCAACAACCAGCGAACGGGTGAATGTGGCTCGACACTCAACCGTGTCGGCTACCACTGCAATCCGCCCCTGGCCCAATCAATGCTGCTGTGATTCGTATTGGTCTCTTGTTGTCGCGCGATCCACTCCCGATCCTTTATCCCATACGTGTAGGCATTGTAGGCATTCGTTCCATATATTTGCTCCCAACCGCCTGCCTGGCAGCCGCCGCTGCATACATGGTCGGCATCCGGATCATAGGGGGCCGCTACCATACCGTTTGTACCATGACTGGCATAGTTGTGGTTCCTATGCATCCGATGCCACTGCTCATGCTCCACGATAACGGCAAAGCTATTGATGGCGATGCAGGGATACGGCCAGCGGGGATTCTGATCGTTCGCATTCGCACCAATTTGGACTTCCACGGGCGGTGGGTTGCGGGGCGGCCCCCACCATGTCACACCGTAATTGACCGCCGCGTTATATGTGTGTGGACCGTTGGCCAGCGCCTGCGTATAGTAGAAGTACCAATTGGGAGCACCTCCGCCGGTGGCCTGTTTGTCACCGTCGCCTCCATCATAGTACTTCTTGATGGACTTGGGGTTGGTGACGAAGCTGACGGCTCCCGTCAATTTGAGCTCGTTCTGCTGGCCGGGGACATGGGGGCCGTCAATGCTGATATAGAGCGTACAGGCGCCCCATGCGGAATTTATGGAGGGCCAGTTGCCAGCCGCAAGATTCGGCAGCGACCCGCTGGCCGTGTTGGCCAGATCCACGTTCACTGCGACGACCGTGACGTGCCAGTCGATCTTATCACTGCCGTTGACGCCGACGGGAAGGGCCGTGCCCGCCACGCGGAGCTCGCTGTTGAAACACAGGCGTCCATTGTTGGTCGGATTCGCGATGTCGCCGATGCGATCCACGCGGATGTCATCAATGGCGCTCAGGAAGATCGCGTTGCTGTTGGCGACGGCACCGCACGTGCATTGCACGTTAAGCCAGGGCCCGCGGTTGCCAGCCCCGCTGGTCCCGTAGACATGCGAGACATTCTTGCCGTTGGCCGACGTTCCATCGCCGAAGTACCACGTGAAGGTCAGCGTGGGGCTGCAGGAGCAACTGCACGTTGCGTCTCCGCGGAAATCCACGGACAGGTCGGCATCCGCGTATCCCGACGTCACTTCCTGATTGGGCGCGTCCTTTTCCACCGCCACGGCTTTCGTAATCGTTATTGTTCCGGCGGCACGAGCGGCCGGGTTCGCCAGGCCCAGCGCCGCAACGGCCACCAACATCACCATAACACATTTGCCAGCGGATTTGCAGTCGTTCATTGCAGTTCTCCTTTCCTTTATTGTGTTCGCAAACCGTACATAACTCCTGAGGCACACAGCACGATTCCCACAAGCAACAAAGACCAGCCCGCCCAGTGTCTCCCTGCGCTGCTCTTGTCCGAAAGGGCGACGGGCGTGTCGGCGGCAAGAGCAGGGCGAGGAGAGACTATAGGCGACGGGGATTCTGTGACGTGACTCACGCGTGCAGGGGGGACGGTGGTTGTTCGGGCACTGGCGATGCTCTGCTCGATGATCTCGTCGACGATCCGCAGGGCGGGATGGAGAGCCGTAGCGGCCTGCACCTCGTACTCTCTTTGGATCGCATCCCGGTACATCGGATATCGCTCGGCAAGCCTGTCAAAACGTTCCCGCGCCGCGTCACGGCGCCCCATGACAAGGTCGCAGTGAGCGATCTGCTGTTGAGCCGCCAAGTACAGTTTCTCCTGTTCGTCATAAGCGGGCTCAGCAACCACTGAATCTGTATTCGGGCGTGGTATTTTCGAAAGCCATTCCTTCGCCGCAGTAGGATTGTGGGCGGCCTGCGAGTACAGCAGCCCTACCGCAAGAATGGCTCTGGGGGCATACTCTGTGCCCTGATAGTCAGTGGCGATCTCCTTGGCCTTGTCGAGCGCTCGGGCCGTCTGCCCCAGATACTGATAGAAGCCGGACAATCTGATTCCAGAGCGAGCCGCGATCTCAGTATGCGGGTATGAATTGGCCACCAGAGTGTAGGCGGCAATGACCCTTTCGGCATCTTGTCGGACTTCTTCAGACGAAGGCTTCGCAGGGCTGGAGGGATGCCAAGAGTACCGTGCTTCAAAGGTTGCCCGCAACCGATCCGCTGCGTCCGCCGCCTGTTGCGCATCCGCATACTCCTTGTCCTCTAGCTGTCGGAGTTCGGTGGGACGTTGGGCAGGCGAATCCTGCGCGAAGGAAGGCACAGGCGCCGTGAGTACAGCGATTGCCAGGACAAGGCTGAATGCCAGGGCGCATTTCGCACCGCCGTTGCTGCTTGGATACGCTCTTATCCCGGCGCTCATGGGCGAGATCCCCCTGATTTCAGGGTAAAGGCGGCTGGGACTCCCGGAAGCACTCCCTCTCGAGTCGTCTGCATGTCGCTGCCGTCGGTCGTGGGTGCGGTGATGCGTTCGGCGATGATCCAGCGGACGCTGTCGCCGGTTAAGGCGTCGTGTTGCCGGTGATGCGTCCGTGGCCGAGCGATCACGGCCGGCAGATCAATGGCGAAAAGCGTAATCCAGCGATCGACGTGAACGGCACCAAAGCAGCCGCAGGAGGCCGGGCCCCTCAGGTCCGTGTTTGTCACAGGCACGGTCGGCAGCTCGTGGCCCTTGGGAGCCGCCGCCGTTAACAGCAGCAGTAAACCCAGGGCCTTCAACACGATATCACCGGCGGCCAGTCGTCTCATATTCCTTCGCCGTCTCATCGGAGCCGGGAATTGCCGTCGCGGCCGAAATCCCGGCCCTCCATCCTCTTAATGAGAGATCCCGGCAAAACCTTAAGGAGATTTCGGCCGTTTTGTCATTTTTTTTCCTCGCCGCCCCGGGCGTGAGTGGCGCAGGCGGCGGGGCGACCCCCTGGACGGGTCGAGAAAGGTGGAACCCGGCTGCGCGGCATATCCCCCCATCACGGCGGGAAGTCTGTTATGGCAGACCGGCCGCCCGATCCCGCGCGACCAGCAGAGCCGGAAACGAGCCGGCATTGAGGTACGCCCATCCGGGCCCGACCCCACCGAAATGGATGACTATCCCTCCGCTCTTCCAAACGTCCTGTCTACTGCGATTTGGTTCCTATCTCAGGATGTTCAAAAACCAGGCCAAAAGTTGAATCAGTGATTGGTCTGACGTATTCCACCCTTGTAGTACCCTTGGCGTAGTCAACCGGGATGGGTCCTTCATGTGCCTGGCTATGCAGATCATATTCTGTGGCGACCGCATCGTACCGTGTCAACACCTTTTCCTCCTTGGAAGATCTCATGCTTTCCAGGACTTGCTTTTCCTTTTCAGCACTGAGGCTCGTTCCCAAGACGCCGGTTGCCAGAATTTGACGATTGCACAAACTGAAGTTCCTCAGAAAATCAGCAGATACCATAGGGCTGTTGAATGGATCTGCATGCAGCTGCGTCCTTTGCTCTAAAGCATATGCCGTAATCGTTCTTACTGTCTCTTTGGTCCCCTCCAATCTTAGACTCCCTGCCATAAGTACCAAGGACAATGCTTTGAAGCGCGTACCGGCCAAAGTCGGTGAGCCGTCTTTGTTATTGCCAATCTGAAGGATAGGCCCCGTCTGCGGCATCTTGCCGGATTTGAGTGAATCAAAATAGGGCTTATTCTTGAGCATATACTCCGCAAGCAAGGACTGGTATTGCGCGAGCGTCCCTTCGATTTCCTTGTTTAGCAGAGCCGCAGCCTCTCTCGCGCTTATGTCCGATATCTCCTGATATACCTTCAGGAACCTGCGATTACTCATAATCGCGTTGATGTCCCATTGATCACTGTCGGGGTCGAGAGGAAAGCCTGGGACGTATGGATCGCGCTCCCTCGTCCCTGGCCAGAAATACGATTCCACCTCATCTAGTTTTGAAATGCTATCTTGTAGGGACTCCTTTCTGAGAGTCTCAATTTGCCCGTCAACTCTTTCCTGGATAATCGCAACAGGAGCCTCATACATGATTTTTTGGATTATTTCCTTCCCTATATCAGACGGGATGACTTGGTCGTCTGTCGAGACAGACTGTTCCTGCGCAAGTTTCTCGCGTTGCGTCCGAGATGCAATGGTGAATATGTTGACTGCTGTGTGTGTATGACTCTTGTCATGATCTGTTCCCGTGATGAGGATCTTGTCTGCGATAGGAGTTACCAAAAGGTGATCTCTTGCCTCGGACAGGCGTATTGATTTCCACTGTTTGGTGTCCAGTGTATAGATGTCGGCAATGTCGCTGAACCGGTTCTCCCGCAAATACCCTCCGGCGAAGAGGATCGCGTTATCATTTATGCTCGCCACCGTGGGGTAATAGCGCGCCTGGGATAGTGTTGCCCGCTCCAGCGTGCCTGTGGCGGCATCATATATGTCAACGACATTGCTGTTCCTGGAACCGATGCGTCCTCCAACAAAGAACACTTTGCCGCTGGCTGCATAGGCTGTCATGTGACTTCTTGCCTCGGACAGCTTGAAGGAGGCCCATCTATTCTTATCCTTGTCATAGATGTCTACAGTCCTGCTATATCTACCTTGTTGAAGATGACCGCCAGCGAAGAATACCATGTTGTCTAATGTTATTGTGGTCAGAAGATATCGCGGTTCGGACAAAGAGGCTCTTGACCACTTCTCGGTGGCTGGTTCGTAGATGTCGACGGTATTGACCGCGTGCCTATTTGTTCTCCCCCCGGCAAAGAAAACCGTATTGTCCAGCACCACAGTTGAATAGTCCTTGCGCGGCAGGGAGAACTCAACTTCCTTGATTTCTAGATCCCCTACAAGACTTAGCAATGACGTTGGCGCAACCAGGAGAAACAGCGGCAAGAAACACGTTGCCTTGAGTGACATTACACTATCTCCTTCATTTCCACTTGTGCGGCTATTCTAGCATTTTCGGCCGTCTACTCGGGAGAATACCTTGACTGACACGAGACGACTCCGAGCCAACCATGTCCTAGCTGGCTCGGAATCGGTCCCGTCACAACCAACGCCTTTCAGGTCACTTCTTCTTGTACAGATTCGTCCATCGGCCAGCACCGCCAGGACAGTAGTACTCTATCCGGTAATAACCGCTTGAAGTATTCTTCTCAGAGGTTTTTGCTATTGTATCGAATTCGCAGCCGTTCGGGCAATAGCCCTCTATCTTTATACTATGCGGATTGCCGTTTGTCCATATTTCTGCATCGTGCTCATCCGCGCTGATATAATCATCCGCGAGGATTTGTGGCATACTCGTCCACGAGCCATAGCCTGTAGAATAACCGTGACAGTTTTGGGAAAATGTCGAACTGCCAAAACGCGTGTAACCTGCGTACTGCTCGTCCCACGCAGCGTCCGATTTTGCCACGGTTACCTCAACAAGAGCCTCGCCAATCATCACGTAGAAGGGAAAACCATGAGGGGCATGGCTGTGGTCGTACTTATTGCCGGCCGTGGTGAAATGTCCATCCCACGGAGTATCACTTGGATTCCAACGAGTCTGAAAATATCTGTTGCCGGAATAAGTAGACCCATTATGTTTGAACTTGAAGTAGTGACCCAGCCAACCCGGGTTTGCCGCCTCCACCGGCAGTGATACAAGACTGCAGAAGAGCAAGCACATGATGAACGATCTGGCAGTCATTTGTCTTTTCATGGTAGCCACCTACTTTCTTTGACAAGAGAAAGATTTCTTCGTTTGGTGCAACACTCCGATATCGAGTTGACCGTATCGAATCTCTCAGGGTGTCTTGATCGCCATGCCACCTCCTTTCATGTCTCCATGTCTCCAAAGCGCCACCGGCTTTTGTTCGGCATTACCCGACAATTGTCGTCATACCTGATTACGGGAACCCTCGGACAAGTGCAGGTGTGCACCGTCTCTGAACATTCCTCGTCGAAAGGTGATCCAGTCAGGCAAGCCCAACCAGAGCACGCGAGCCAACCGGATCCATCGCTGGAACACGCCGGATGATAGCCACATCCCCAGGGCCAATTCGGACTCCACCTGGAAGATCAGGAACGGCCGCCCGGACCAGAGGTCCTTGTTCGCCACCGGCACGGTCAGTAGCTCATAGCCCTTGAGCATCGCCACGGTGAACAGCAGCAGGCCCAGGGCCTTCGACACGATATCACCGGCGGCCAGTCGTCTCATATTCCTTCGCCGTCTCATCGGAGCCGGGAGTTGCCCGTCGCGGCCGAAATCCCGGCCCTTCATCCTCTTAATGAGAGATCCCGCCAGGACATTTGGTAAATTCCGGCCGTTTTGTCATTTTTTTCATCGCCACCCGGGCGTGAGCGTCGGGAGAAATCTTCTTCGGTATGAGACAGGCTTGGCCATGGTGCGGCGGCGTCGAGCCCACAGGCCCTTCCGTCGCGGGCCGGTAGCCGGGTGGTCGGGGCAATTCATCGGGGTGTGAGGCGTTGTGCGACCCGGTGAGACGGGGTCCGCGCCTGTCTACGATTCGTCGTTTCCGGCAGAATGTCTTCTTCGCCAGGCGACGTAGAATAGGGAGCTTCCCGCAAGGGCAGCACAGCCGATGAGAAAATAGACAATCCGGGCGGTATGCGTGCCACCCTCTACGGGACGAGTATCGGCCAAGGCAGGCACCGCGCCGCTTCGTTGCGTAGAAGACTTCTGCAATGGTATCGATGCTTCCTGCGTTATCCCATCTGCTTGTGATTCCAAATTCAACGGCAGCCCTGCGTCCTCGCCCGGGGGGGCGTTGCGACCCACGCTGCTCGCTGATGTCAAATCGTTGAACGTTTCCTCGTCCACCTGTTCCAGCAGCAGCTTGAGTTCCCGCCGGGCCATGTGGGCGATTTCCGTATCTGGGAATCGTCCGATGATTTCCGCGAGCCGCGTTTCGCGGTCGGGCATGTGAGCCGCCAAAGCCACCGCATTCACCGCCGTAGTGCGTTTGACGTTCGGAACATAGCTCTGTAGATACTTCAAGGTAATGGGAAGAATAGCCTTTTGCCCGGGCTCGAGTGGTAGCCAGAGTCTCTGAAGCTTCTCCTCGTCCAGGGAAGAAAGCCACTCATATACGTCCAGTCTTCTTCGCAGGCTCTCCTCGCCGGAGAGTGACGTGGCGGATGCCAGCAGTGTCCGCGCGCGAATGGTCGCCACGTCGATACGCTGCGGCTCCGACTGGAGTACCCTCTCAAGATACCCGATGCCCTTTTCGCGGTCGGGCATGATACCATTCCCGGGGTCGGACTCCACCGTGTATAAGGCGCCGAGCCGCAGATACACCCGCGCTTTTTGAAAGGAAGGAATATCCTTCTTGAGGTACTCCAAATAGTATTTTTCCGCCAGTTCCCTGTCGGCCTTCGACCTGTCGGTGGTTCTTCCATGGTCATGTTCCGGTTTCGACCTATCAGTGATTTCCCCGCGGTCATACTCCAGTGCGGCGGCCAGGTCCGGGTCTTGGTCGTAGTTTCGAATGGCTAAACTCGCAAAAGAAGGAGTCGTCAGGACCAGAACGATGAGGAACAGTGCGGGGTAGTTTCGATATTTGGCGGCGTTCATAGCAGTACCTCCCTGCCGATGACGGTCAATGAATCACCCAATTCAGGAACGAAGAAGCCGTATCCGTCAGTCTTCACGCAATCCTCAATCTTGGTCTGGCGCTGAACCACGGCCCCGGGCCGCGCGACCGGAGGAGCTTCGCAGCGATCCGGCGCATGCCGAGTCGGTCGGATCATGGCAGGCTCTTCTTCCCGGCAGGCCCCGTGGCCCTGCATGAGTAGAGAATTCGTCAGTAGATTCGCGAAGAGGAGAAACTGGAATCCGGTCAAGGGGAACTTGGCCTCAGGCAGGCCGTGCGGCGGTCGGCCCGTTGTTGCGACACGCGGGTGAGGCTTCTCAGTTTCAGGCGTGCCCGGCACAGGTTGGAGACGCGCCCCTAGCCGCCACCGGCAGAACGGGCCCGGTTTCAGCCGATCCATAGCACGATGAACAGCTCTTGGGAGATGCAGCCTGAAGCGCTTTCGCCTTTGACGTTCCCCTCGGTCACCGGCCCGCGGTCATTCGTTCGATGGCGGCGAAGATGTCGCGGAACGGTTCCGGCACGCCACCATCATGCAGCACCTGTGCCCAGTTCAAATCATGATCTGCCTTGGGATAGATCCGCACGGTCAGGTTGTCCCGGTGCGCCTCGGCGAAAGCCTGCTGCGCCTCGCGCACGCCCTCCACGCGGCACGATCCATCCGCCTGGCCATGGAATATGGCTAACGGGATATTCAGTTTCAGAAGTACCGTATGATTGGGCGGCCGGTTCCAGTCCTCCAGGCAATAGGCGGAAGACAGATTGGCGAGGTTCTGCCACAGGTAGTCGTCATCCCTTTCCTGAACGGCGCGGCGAATTGTCTCCACCCGCTGTTGTGCCTTCACGTCCGCCGGCGTGACCGTGCCGTCTCGGTTCCTGTCGAGCAGACCGAAAGTGAGCGATGCTCCGGCGTTCCCCGGCGCGCCCTTCTGTACGGCATCAAACTCCTGCCGGGTAATCTTGCCGTCCTCATCCTCATCGAAGAGCCGGGCAAGGTTCCGCCAGGGGCCCACGGTGTTCTGCCAGGCAATGACATCTTTCGTGCTGTCCTCGACATAACCAACCATGACGACGCCCACGATTCCGTTCGGAGAGGCTACGGCCAGCCGCGGGGCCAGTACGGTCCCTTCGCTGAGCCCCACCAGTACGATGGAGTTCGCATCGATCTCGTTTTGTCGGCGCAGAGCCTCCAACCCACAGCGGTAGTCCTCCAGCAGAACGCGGGGCGTCGCCTGCGAGAAGACCATGCGGTTGACACGCTGATACGGCCGATCCCGAAGCGGGACGCAGCCGCGCTTGTTGGTCCAGAAAACCGCGATACCGCGTCGCGTCAGTTGCTCCGCATAGAAACCGCAGTAGTTGACGACATTCGGATCGGGAAATATGGCGGCCTTGGGGGTCCCCGGGTGCTCGATCCAACGATCGAAGGTCCAGGGACCGGCCCCACCGACAAAGAATACGGCGGGGACTTTACCCCTCGCGTCCGCCGGAACACTGAGCTTGCCTTCCAGCGTCAACCCATCGTTCGTGTCAAAGGCAACGACTCTCTCGCCGGGCCTCAGCGTCGTCTCGGAATGAGCCGGGAGTTCCAGGTCGAACACGTCGGCATCCAGCTTATCCGCGCGCAAGGCGTCTTTCGTTTCGGTCTCGATCATGGTCTTTACGTCCTGGACCTCTTTCATTCCCTTCCTGAACTCGGTGAGACTCTTGCCCATATTGCGGGCCACTTCCGGTAGACGCCTCCCGAACACCAGGAGCAGAATGAGTCCGAGAACCGCCCACTCCAGAGGGCCAGGCATCGACAGACTCAGAATCCGCATATGCTCTTCTCTTCCTTCTCCTGGCCTCATGCATACTGCCCGTCTCAAATCATGACAATAGCGGCCAGGTTGTCTTCACATTTCCGATACACCGCTAGGCATTCGTTCCAAGCTGCGTCTGGCGATATCCCCAGACGGCGCGACATGCACTCCGCGACCCGGGAGAAGGTGAGCTTGCCACAGAAGTGATCGTAAAACGACTTCTCCCGATCATTCATCGCAAAGGCCTTCGGAGATCCTTCATTGACCCAGTACTGGCCGCCCACGTTACGGGCCTGATTGACGACGTGCAGCGGAAAGCAGTCATGCCACTGGGGCGCGGGAAGCTCATGCAGGAATCGATGATCCTGCCGAGCTCGAAGTGTCAAGATCCATTTGGCATGATCGAACCGGTTCAACAAGCGGACGACCAGGGGCACCATATGGCGTTCGATGGACATCACGATGAATTCTTTCACGCGTGACATCGGCAGGGAAGGAATCTGGTCGAGGCAGTGCTTCTGCAGTTCCTTGCGGAACACATCGCGGAAATGCTGGATCTGGCTTCGCGACAGCAGGGCGGTTTCCGAGAAGCAGTCATTGGTGATCAGGCCGCCGACGTACTGCGGATCGAAGATGGAAATGCCCCACTTCGCCGCGTTCTCCTGCAACTCCGTCCCCGGCAGGGGCACAAAGATGGATGATTCCAGCTCGCTCTGCCCCGGTGCCAGGTCCGCCAGGTGCTTGGCGAATTCGATATCCCGTTTCAGGTCATCCATCGTCTGTCCCGGCAACCCGCACATAAACGCCCCGAAAACGGCTGGTACGTCCGCCTCGTAGCACGTCGTTACGACTCTCTCGATCTGCTCGATCCGTATCGCCTTGTTCATGCGGTCCAGAATGTCCTGGTTTCCAGATTCAATCCCGATCTGAAGCCGGAGCAGTCCGGCGCGTTTCAGGCGATAGATCAATTCGGGGTGCGCACCCAGGACATTCACCCGGCCTTCGCAGTAGAAGCCGAAAGCCGATTTGTCGGGAAACACCCGATCCAGCGCATCCGCCATTTGCATGACCCGTTCACAGGAAACCGTGAACGTGTCGTCGGCAAACATTAGAAAGGGAATATTTCCCTGCGCGTGGTCCCGCAGCGCGCTCAGCTCGCGCTCCACGTTGTCGATGCTCCGGGGGCGGTACCGATGGTTGCGGCGTCCCTCGCTGCAGAAATGGCAATTGTAGAGGCAGCCACGGGACGTGACCATCGTCGGAAAGTATTCCGACGCCCCCTTTTTTACCATGAAGGCGTGGTTCGGGAACGGCAGCTTGTCGATATCCTCGAACGGGCCGTGCGATATCTCGTTCTCTCGGATCTCGCCTTCACGCGCATACGTGAGACTGGGAATGTCCTGCAGGGTTCCCTCATCCCGTAAGAGGTGGCGGGCCAGCAACAACAGCGGATACTCTCCTTCGCCCCGAATCACGTGACATCGTTCCGTCACATAGGGCCGCGCCACACAGGTGACATGCGGCCCGCCCAGTACCGTGGAAACGTGGGCGTACTTCCGCAGCAACCGCTCGCTGCTCTCCATCACGCGAAAAATGTTGTCGCTGTCGCAGGTGTAGCCTACGAGGCACCGTTCCGATTCCTCGATCACGGTTTCCACGTGCCGCCAGCATGTGGCCGGATCCTGAAAATCGATGATTCGGGTGGCGAATCCGTCGTAACGGAGCACGGCGTCCAGGTACAGGAGGCCGAGCGGACACTTGCGATCCAGTGCGGGTCCGGCAGAAGCCTGGATAGGCAGGTAAATCAACAGCACCCGCCGGGCGTTGCTTAGCGACATTTCATTCCTTTCTGGATGATAACCGCGAGCAGCAGGAGCGCGAGGCCGGCGGATACGACGAGGAGGAGGGTCCCGGCCCTGTGACTATTGGCGCCGGTCTCTCCCAGATCCTCCCGTGCCGCGAGCGGCGGCGGGCGCAGACTACCTGTCGGAGTGATGCGGCTCCCGGGCTGATTAGTATCCTTCGTTGTGGAAGAAGGGGCGCTCGGATTATCCTCGCTGGAAGCGGCATGTTGCTCGGCAAGGAGCGGCGCGAGGGTGTCGTATCCGGCCAGCAGAGGATCGGGCTGCGCCTCCAGCAGCCGTCGGGCCGCGGAGCCGAAGTCCGAATTGGGATCGACCTCGAGGACGCGCCGGTACCACTTGACACGGTCCGGCAGGAAATCCAACAGATCGGCAAGCATGCCGAGTTCGTAGTACAGTCGTCCCAGGGTCTTGTCGCTCGTATTATCGCGGAGATTTCTTTCCAGCATGATGAGATACTGGTAGTGAGCCAGATCGTTCGCCGCTCCCGGCCCGCCCGGCAGTCGATGCTCCAACGTCATCGCGGTCTTGCAGATCCACTCCGTGGCAGCGTACTTCCGGATAATGCTCTCCGCCCGGCGGTATACCTCCTTCGGGTCGTCTCCTGTGTGCGTGATGAAACACGCGAGGAACTCTCTCGTGAAGAGCCGTCGGTCCAGTTGCCAGACGACAAGGGCTCCTCCGGCCTGCTCGAAGGAGGCCATCTGCTCTGTGAGGTTCACGGCGGCCTGGATACATGTCCCGGCCCGATCCGTGGCGCCGGAATTGCAGAGGATGAGCGCGGCATCGGTGAACAGGCTGGCTGCGTCCTCCAGGTGGACGTACAGCCGTGGTTCCGGTGCGGCATAGTGCTGGATGCGGCCGGCGGCCTTTTCCATCGCTTGCCCCAATCTCATCTGAAGAGTCGCTCTGTCATCCGGCGCCATGGTGCTTTGCTTATCCGCCACAATGTGACTGCCGCCGTACGAGAGCAGCCTGGCCAGACGTGCGTAATCCCCAATTAGCGTCATTGGGATCGGCTGTCCGTCATATCCTTGCAGCCGTGCCTCCACTTGCTGCAAGGCGGATTCTGTATCGTTCAACGCCTGGGCGTACTTCCCGGCATCGATGGAAACCCTGATTTCCCTCGCCGCCATCCGCCCGAAGTCCTGTTCCGCGGTGGAACAGGCCGCCGGAGACAGCGTGCAGCACAGGAAGGCGATTGCTCCGTACCACTTGCTCATAGGAAGGTCCTCGTACTGACTGACGTCTTGTGCCTGTTTGCCGCGCAGCTTCCGCCGGCCGCGGACAGCAGCATCTGCCTGCGCCGGGAGAGGCCGGCCGGTCGATGGCCCGAACCGCGGCCGCAGTCTCACCCAAACGTAACCGCGACTACCCCGCTGCTCACCAGACCCGTGATGGCACTCACGATGATCGCCGGAGGAATGTCGCTGGGATCGTCATTGGTGCCGCAATCGTAATCGTCGCAGGCGCTGTCAAACAAAGGACAGGAATCCGCCGTCGCGCACTCGTTGTTGGTGCCACAGAGGTTCTGACTCGTGGGGCCGCACTGATTCGGATTGCACGTATTGTTGGTCGTACAGTAGTTGTTCGTGCTGCAGTCGAACGTCCCCTGGATACACATGTTGACGGACTCACAGGCATTGGTGGCGGTGCATAAGTCACTGGTAGAGCAAAGGTTCTTCGAACGGCACACGTGGGACGCCTGGCAGTTGTCAGATTGCAAGCAGTGGTCTTCTGATACGCAGATGTTTTCGTTGTCGCAGGAGTTCGAGCTACATTTGTTGTCCGACTTGCATCCAAAGTTCATCTCACAAGTGTCTTGCTCGCAAGCGTTATTGTGACCACATTGGTTATTCTCCTCGCAGTTATCTGACTGCCGGCACCAGTTGTCGTCTTGACAGAAGTCGTGAGCATGGCAGCCATCGCTCGTTTTGCAGGAATTGCTGTCCTGGCAGCCATCGTTGTTGTTGCACTGATCATTCTCACAAACGTTGGTCGTGGCCGTACAGGCGTCAGTGTTGGTCCCGCAGGAATCATCGGACTCGCAGGTGTTGCTGGTGCCTTCGCAACGATCCAAGCTCGTACACGAATCCGACGTCGTGCAGCTGTTCGATGAGGTACACGTATCGGTCGTCGCGCAGCCGTCGGTGGTGCAGGTGTTCGAGCCGCACGAGTCCAGAGTCCCGCTGCACGTATCGACGTTGTTGCACGTGTTGGTCGAGCACGTGTTCGTGCTGCAAGTATCCTGCGTGGAGCAGGTGTTGTCGGCGCAGGAGTCCGTGGCCGTGCAGGTGTTGCGCGAGCAGTCGTTGTCCACGTTGCACGCGTTCGAGGAGCCGCAGGTGTTGAGGTCCGTGCAGTCGTTGCAGTCATCGCAGGTGAAGGTGGTGGTGCATTCGTTTGTGGACTCGCAGGTGTTGTGGCTGTGGCAGGTAAAGGAGCTACAGGTATTCGTGCCGGTGCATGTGTTGCCCGTGCAGGAATGTGAAGGGCTGCAACTGCAATCGGCTTTGGCTTTCTGCACACCGACGTCGGAGCCGAAGAGGAGAAGCCCGCCAATCCCGGCCGCGATGGCCCTCCGGCCGTACTTGCTCAAAAAATCGCGCCGGGTCTCACCCCCGGCCGGGCTCGATTCTGCTTCGTACTGATTGACATACTCCGTTTCCATGTTCGTACCTCCTGATCATTGTGATAACTCCATCTGCTCCTTCACACGGACGAGGCACTCTGCCTCGTCTCACCATTCGTAATTGTGTACCCAATCCACCAACTGGTTGTAGAAGGCCGGATCGTCGTTTTTGATCTTCTCCACGTATTGCCTGATTTGCCGATACTGGACGACCTTCGCTTTGCAGAACCCGTCTCCCGGATCGAACAGGCTCCCTTGCTCCTGCCAGTTCGCGGCGATGCAGGGACATCCGCAGTAGCTGCTGGCCTCACACTGCTGGCAGGGAGCGTTCATGTCTCGGCTGGGCAGAATGTTCAGGTAGGCGCACCGCCGCCCCGAATGAAAGCCGCCGCGGACGTGCCCCAGCAGCAGTTCCTCGTGGCAGGCAACGCTCGAGTTGAACCGGTGGCACGGCCAGATGAAACCGTCCACATCGACATGCAGCAGGCCTCGACCGGCGCCACAGTGCACCTGCTGCTGCGGCTGTCCCTCCTTGCGAATGAACTCATCCAATACGGTCAGGGAGTAGAATCGGCCGTCGGCCTTGATGCGCTCGCGGTGGATTTCGAGAATGGCTTGCATCTGTTCCTCGAGCGTCTTGAGGTACTGGGGCTCGTTCCACTTCGGACTGCCGGCCAGCGAGAAGGCCACCTTGAGAAAACCCTTTTCAAAGAAGTACCGGTAACTGTCCGACAGATACGCCACCGTTTCCGGCACGATGGTGCTCCGCGCGTGCGTCGTGCGCCACGCCGCGAAAATCCGGGGCAGATTCCGTTCCACGGCCTGCGAGCTGCCTGTTCCGTCGGGGAACACCCGGCACATGTCCTGGACCTTGGGCATCCCGTCAATCGAGGAATGGATGCCGATGTGCCAGAACCGAAACGTCTGGAGGTGCTCCTCCGTGAAGATCGTGAGATTGCTGGTGATGCCCACGGTCAGTCGCTTGCCGCGCTGTTGGCAGTAGTTCGTGGCAAAGGAGATCCAGCGCTTGAGCAGGTCGAAACCCAGCATTGGCTCGCCGCCCAGAAAATTGATGTGGAGCTTCTTTGTCTCGCGCGAGTTTCTCACGAGCCAGCGCACCATTTCCTGACTCGTCTCAAACGACATGTCGCGCCGCAGTCCTAGGGTTCCCTTGAAGCAGTACGTACAGCGCAGCGTGCACCTTTCCGTGATGTCCACGTCCAGGGCTCTCACCGGCGGAGTACTGGCGCTGGGATCGACCTCGGGGAAATCAATGTCTTTCTGAAATACACGGTTGTAGAACGCGGGCATGGCCTCATGCTCCTTTCCCTGTCAGTTGAATCGGCGGGTCGGCACGCAACTCGAGTTGTCCGCTGCGCGACAGCCACCGGTAGTTTTGCAGGACGGCGGCGCTCGGCTCTGCCTCCTGCGTGCCGGTGGTGACTTCGAGCAGCAGCCGCTCAAGGAGCGCCGTCCTCTGTTGACAGCGCAGGGCAAAGGCCCGTTGGTCGCATTCCGTCGCGGCGGAGCCGTGGGTCAGCAGCGGGCATTCGCCACCGCACAAGTAACGGAGACCGCATGCGGCGCAGGCGCCACAGACTTGTTCGTCCCGGGGCAGGCCGGCCACCAGATCCCGCAGCGCGTCGGGGGAAGGAGATCGGGCGGTGGCGCGATTCCGAGTGTACGCGCGATAACAGGTTCCGATTTCGCCGTCGCCGTTGAGATAGACCGCAGCGCCCGATCGCGCGCGACACGCGCACGTGTTCGGGTACGTTCCTATTTTCTCGCGCAGGATGTTCAAGAGGGTGTTCTGGGCGATGCTGGGGGCCTGGTCGTCCAGGGTGGCATCCAGCAGGGCGGCCATCTGCTCTTGGCTCGGCAGCCGCAGCAGATACGAGGGGATGCTTTCCCCGGGCTCCCGCAGCGGGATGGAAAGTGAATACAGAAAATCCGCCTTCCAGCGCGACCGCAGGGCACCGAGCACTTCGGGAACCCGCTCGATGCTGTCCGCGCGAAGGACAAACACGAAATTGAGCAGGAATCCGTAGCGATTCACCATCATATCGAGACGCGAAAGTTCTTTCAGATCCAGGTTGGCGCGCAGGGAGAGATTGAACCGGACGTTGGGCACGATGAAGAATCTGAGCCGCTCCGCCGTGCTCATGGCGTACTCGAGGGACGTGTTCACGTAGAACACTGATTCGGCCCCACTCGACTCGAAGATCCCATGGATATCGAGAATCACCGGAAGGAGAAAATCGTACAGAGAATCGCGACGCCTGGAGTTGCCGATGAATTTAACATTGAGGCGTTTACATTTTCGCTCCCTGGCGGCCAAGTAGTCCTTCACCAGGTGCAGGGACTGCTGCAGGGTCTCGCGATTGCGGATATCCGTCTCGATCCGGATGGTGAATATGGTTGCATTCTCTTGGCGCGCATCAGAAGGCTCGACATCCAACGGGCCAACCTCTGCCTGCCCTCTTTCCACCAGTATATGATGGTCGAGCAGAAGATTCAGGGCAGGCTGGCTCAGTTGTCGTACATGGCCGCCCTGCAAGCAGTTCACCAGCGAATCCACTTCTTCGCGCGAACCTTGGACGCGGATGGGCCGGAAGCGCGCCTGGTTGAAGAGGAAGTGCGGTCCGGAACGGCTCTCGTAAACGATCAAATATCTGGAAACCTGTAAGGATCTCGTGGTAACTCCAACCCAATCTGCCTGACCTGTTTCTCCAAATCGCCGATGCGCAGGATCGTCTCAATCAGCCTGTTGACCCTGTCCGAACAATCGCAGGGGTCTGCCTTTGACCCCGGCGCGGACAATTCGTGCAGGCGTCTCGAACAATCGGCCAATGCTCTCAGTTGTGCGTCCAGGAGGTGCAGGATCTTGTCGGCGCCCGTACCCGGGCGATTACTCTCCGGGTCCTGCCTGATAATCAGCGCCGCCAGGGTTCGCGTATTGGTGAGGTACACGCAGATTCTGGACGAAAGGAGCAGCGTCATTTCATCGACGCGACCATCCCCGGCGTGCGTCCGGTTGTCGAATGATTGGGCCCATTGTCTGAAGCCCGGCGCGATCCCGCCGGGCGGTTGTTCCGGCTCTCGGCGGGGGCGAGCGGTCCCTTGCCGTGA
>CAYFUB010000397.1:0-7115 GCA_964346195.1 uncultured Pirellulales bacterium | reverse complement strand
GAAGGGGTTCCCCAAACGCGAATGATTGCGTTTGGGGGCCCCAAGGATCTGGCCTGCGAGCGAGAGAAACCTCCCTTTCGATGGCCAGATCCTTCGGCTTCGCCTCAGGATGACGGAGCCCGCCGCGCAAGAATTTTTCCTAATCCGTATAAGACCATCGCCAAGCTCCGCATGGGCCCCCCAACGCGATACGTCGCGTTGGGGACCCTCGACGCTGCCACCCGGAGAAGATATGACTTCTCACAGACCCTCTGAGAATCTCCGGCCCGTTCAGGGTATTCGGGTTTTCGCCTTTTCGTATTCTTCCAGATTCAGAACGAGCAGGCCGCGGCCGACGCCGGCAGGGTCGCCCACCCGGGCGAACTGAAAGGCGATGAATCGTCCGTCATCGCTGACCACGGGATTGGATGCCTTGTAGCCCGGATAATCGTTAAAATGCGTGAGCCGCTCGGTATCGCCCGAGCCATCCAGGGCCAGCTTGTAGATATCGTCGTACTGGCTGCCCTTGAGGACGTGCTTGTCGCATTCGACGAGCGTGTGCCTGCCGTCGGGAAAGATGCCCTCCGGCTCATCGTATTGCCCCGGCGCATTCGAGTAGTTGGTCACCTTGCCCGTCTGCAGGTCCAACCCCATGACCTCCGTACCCTGGTAGCCATAGGCGCTGAAGATCAACTCCTCTTCCTGGGGCGGACGGAAATTCTGCGTTTCAATATCGCACTCGAACGGCAGGTCCTCTTTGTCGAGCACCTTTCGCTTGTTCGCCAGCGTCGGCCTGCCGGCGTTGTACACCACGTCGGCCAGGTAGAACGCCCCGCCCCGCGTCCAGGCGATCCGCATATTCTTGCGCGAGACGGCCGGTCCCTCCGAGCATTTCTCGCCCAGCGGCACAGGCGGACCCGACAGGTCTCTCTTGAGCACCCAAAGCTCGGCCTTCTTCTCGCTGCGGCTGGGCCACGGGTCGTTCGCGTCGAACGTGCGGGAACCCGAGAGCAGGATGTCACCGTTGCTCAGGTACAGGGCCCGAGTGTAGCCCTCGTGAAAGTAGCGATGTGTCATCGGCCGGATGATGCCGGTTGCCAGCTCGACCTCGTACGCGTCGCCGAAGGTCTTCTCGATGAACAGCAGCCGCTTGCCGTCGTGCGACCAGTCCGCCCGCTCGCCGAAGTGCGTGACCTGCCTGATGTACGGCGGCAGCTCGTCAAGCGGTGACTTGCCCTGTCCGGCCCCCGAGGAGGCAGCACTCGTTCCAACACCAACGGCGACGATGAACCAGGCTAGAACCCCTGTCCTCACGACCCACATAGTGTACCTCCACTCGTGAATTCCCATGTCCGGGTCGCAACGTCAAGCACATCTCGTTGTGACACCACAGGGCATCTTCCGTAGCCTGGGCGTCCCGCCCATGTGTATCACGGGCGGCTCGCCCGTGAAGGCAGGGCCAAGATGGCCCTGTGACTCATGGGCAAGATGCCCATGCTACTTATACGTCCGGCCGAGGTGTTCGACAATGGCTTTCTTGAGTTCGAGGGGGTCGATCTGGCCGAGGCGCCGGTAAATGATCTCGCCGCCGGGCTTGATCAGGACCGTGTACGGGATTGCCCCCGGCCATTTGGGATCGACCAGGTCCATCAGGGCGTAAACGTCGCCGTCATAGAGGTGGTTCGTAAATGACGC
Source organism: uncultured Pirellulales bacterium (assembly GCA_964346195.1). GTDB lineage: Bacteria > Planctomycetota > Phycisphaerae > Sedimentisphaerales > Anaerobacaceae > PLanc-01. The sequence continues at coordinate 5,441 of CAYFUB010000397.1, read as the reverse complement.
CTCGTACTTCTTGAGGAAGGCGAGCACCTTGTCCCGCCGGTTCGGGCCCTCGAGATTGACGCTCACCATCTCGAAGTCCCGGCCGCGATACATCCGGTTGATCTCGACGAGTTCGGGGAACTCCCGCACACAGGGGCTGCACCACGTGGCCCAGAAATTTACGAGACGCAGCTTGTCCGTGTCATTCTTGAGCAGCGGCTTGAGGGCGCCGAGGTCGGCCGTCTGCACCGAAACGGGCTCCTGCGCCCATTTCTCGAACGCCTGTTGCACCGAGTCACGCTTGTCGGACCACTTGATGGAGCAGCCCATCGTTCGGGTTTTCTCCACCGGCACGGACCGGCCCGCCAGAACGGCCTTGATGGCATTGCGGGCGTCCTGCGATTTCACGGCGTTGGGGTCCCGTTCATTGTCATCGACCCGGCCGACGAAGCGGAGCTTGCGCTCGGCATCGAAGACGAATACGTGCGGCGTAGTCACGGGGCCGTACGCCTTGGAGACCTCCTGCTTGTCGCCGTCGTAAAGATACGGGAAATTGAACTTCTTGTCCCTCGCCCGAATCTTCATTTCGTCCAGCGAATCGCTCACATCGGTGTAGCCCAGCTCATCGAGGCGCACCGCTTTGGGGTCGTTTGGCGAAATCGCCACCAGAGCCACCCCCTGCTCCTTGTAGTCGGCCGCCAGCTTCATGAGCCGATCCTCATAAGCCTGGGCCGTTGGACAGTGATTGCAGGTGAAGACGATGACCAGGACCTTCGCCTTGTCATATTCGGCGAGCCGATGCACCTTGTCATCCACGCCGGGCAGGGCGAAATCGGGGGCCTTTGCGCCAATTTCGAGTGTCTTGATCTCCGGCGGGGCCGCCACCGCGAGAGCGTTGATGGAAAGACCGACGGCAATTACGGCCGCAGCGATAACGAGCAGCTTGGACATTGATTCTCTCCTACCAGTCGCGTAACTGTGCACCTTGACAGTAACTACCTGTCATGTCGAGCGGAGCGAAGCGCAGTCGAGACATCTGGCCTCGAATACGGCGCACCTTCCATTCGTAGCCAGATTTCTCCACTACGGCCCGCCTCTGGCAGGCCTCCGGTCGGAATGACAACGCGCACGATGCATCGCCGCATGACAGCGAAATCACTCACGCCTGGCAATGCAAGTGCCTTGATTATACGCCACGACGGGTCGCCTGTTTATCAATTTATCAATTTTGACGCCAGCCAGTGGCTTCGATGCGAGCGAATTCGGCCCGGATGTCCGGGCCCTCGTAGAACGACAGCCAGCCCCGCAGGCGAGTCTGCTGCCCCGGCTCCAGGTCGGGGAATTTCGGGTCCGAGTGGAAGCATGGGCATCGCTCGTTGCCCCAGGGCCGGTCGCAGCCCTCCCAGGCCGTGATGAGCCAGCGGTTGCCGCTGGCAGACCGGCAGGCGACATAAGGATTTGTGAAGACCTTGTTCTCATTCGTCTGTCCGGCGAATCCCGCCGCCATTTTCGTCATCACGCAAATTTGCACCCGCAGGTCCGTCAGTCGCTCGTCGGTCCCATTCCTCAGCCACATCTCCATGCGCACGGCCTCTTTATCCGGTACCGCCTTGACGCCGAACGCGATGCCATTGGGCAGGGTCCGCTCGATGTCCAGGCTCCCGCCCGGCCGCCGGTTCCATTCGAGTTTCGGCAGCTCGATCCCCTGCTTCGTCCAGATCGTATCGATATGCGTATGGGCGAGGTACGTCAGTCCCAGGTTCGACCAGATTGCCTCCGGCACATCGACCACGACATAGCTGTTCGGGTCCCACGGCGTGAACACGCTGAACTTCGTCTCCCGCTGCGGGTCGATGGCCCCCTCCAGAAAACCGATTCGCGGATGCCGCCCCCCCGGATACGGCAGGACCAACAGCGGCCCACGTTCACCGCGCACGACCCGACTGCGCGAACTGATCCCATGACTTTCCTGCGCCGCGGAAACTTCTTCTTCGGTCAGCCCTGTGGCCGCACGCACCTCCTCGGAGGTGAAGCGGTGATACGTGATCATGTTCTCCAGCCAGTACTCCAGTTCGCCACCTGTCTTACGTCGTTCCACGCTCGTGGAGCCGGGAGAAGTCTCTCCTTGTGCCTTATCAGCGGGCACCCATTTGAGACTGTTAACGTCCTCGGCTTTAACGAACATCACACTACTATCGATGAACAGGACATTGCAGCCTTCTCCCTCGTGGTTCTCGGGTGCCAACAACTCCGCACCGCCGCTTTGGTTCCATCCGGATTTGCTCTCGAACAAAAGGACCGTGTCCGAAGGAGAACACGGATCAGCGTATGGGTTCATCGCATAGTGACATCGGCCTTCGGCCCCTCTTGGACAACGGAGAATTCCGTTGAGGAACTCCGGCCCATTAGGATCACCGAAGTCCTCGCGCGCCTTGTCGATAAGCAGATCACACCATTTCTGAGGCGTTGGGTACACACCGCCGTGATCCACTGCATAGATGGCCAGATGGACGGACAGCCCCTTCAAATTCGCCGCGCATTTGACTCGGCCCCAATGAGGAGGACGGTTTGGAGTGAGAATCGATCCAACGATAGATAAAGGTATGGCGGCGATGAGCACGCCCAAAAGCACTCTCAAGGGAGAGAAGGTGTTCCTTCGCGGCGGTCTCTTTTCAGTTTCACTCATTTCTTTTCTCCGCCGGCAACGTAGTTGCACGAAATCAGCTACGGGCGCTTCACACTCTCAATGAATCCACGGGGATTCACGATGGGCCCAGCTTCGGTGCGGGTAGCCGTTTTGACCAGTTGCTCCACGACCGTCTGAGGCTGCAAGTCCGGATTGACCTGGAACGCCAATGCGGCCAGCCCCGCGATGTAGGGTACGGCCCAACTCATCCCGCCGTCTCTTTCATAGGTATACACATTTGCTCCCTGATAGCTTGCCATGGTCTTGTTGGCTGCAGGCATCAGGAGCATGTCCCCCGGGCCGGCATACCTGCCGGGCCGGTAGCTCTCCGGCTTGTCCGGATCCCGGCCCTCGATCAATGTCGCGCAGCCGTAACGCAGGAACGTGTCGGAACACGTCACAACCAGGATACCGGCGTCCAGCGCCTCCTTGCGCGCCCTCATGAACGCCTCGTTGCCCCGCTCCTCTTCGGGGGAAGCGGAGATGCTGATGACCCGAATGCGACCCGAAGCGCCGGCACTCTCGTTGTGCTTGACGATCTCACGGATGTAGTCCGCCTGCATCCGATGTTCCATCGACGTGGGCGAGGCGTAATAGAAGACGAACGCGTGGGGCGCGACGCCGCACGTCTGGCCGACAGCGATGCCAGCGATGGGCGAACCATGAGACTGCGGTGAAAACCAGCTTGCCTGCGTGGCATCGTAGCGAATCAGTCGCGAGGTATATTCCTCGTGCCCGAGCAGCAAGGGCTGGTCGAAAATCGCGATGAGTTCCTCGGGCTCCGTCAGCTTGTAGGCGATCCTTCCCGCATCTACTGCTTCCCGTAACGTCTTCGCGGGGTCATCGACACGCGGCACAGACGTGGATGCTCCGGCCGCCGACAACGCCAGGGCTGTTGCATACAGGAGGGAACCCCATCTGTGTGCCACCCTGTGACACCCCCGCATCGAGTAGATTGTCATGATGGCACCTCCGACCTTCACGGATGTTGCGCTTGCACGCTGCCGAATACCATTCTATTCGAATGCTTCGCACTCTTTCAAGAGCGTTATCCGTTCTTTGTCGAAAGGGTCTTTCGCAAGAGGCTAATCAGCGTCCGTGGCTCGAAGTAGCTGGGGGGTAGGCGCAGGCGGATGGTTCTGGGGTCGGAGATGCGGACCTGACCGCGGACGTTGGCGAAGAGCGCGTTCATCGTGTCGCGGGCATCCTGCCCGCGATTCGAGGGCGAGACGCCCTCGACACTCTGCTTGAAGGAGAAGACCAGGTCGTTGCCGGAGGCGACGATGCTCTTGATGTCCCACCTGGCGGCGGCGATGCGCTGCTCGCTGATCTCCAGCAGCAATTTCACCTCGTCGGGTAACGGGCCGTAGACGTCGGTTAGCTCGGCCTCGATCTGCTTGAGGTCGGCGGGCGTCCGGGCCACCGCGATCTTGCGATAGGTGTCCATGCGATGACGGTCGATGGGGATGTAGTTTTTCGGGATGTAGGTGGGCGAGCCCAGGTCGATCGTGGCCGTGGGCACAGGCTCGACCTTCTCGTTCCTCATCTCGCGGACGGCCTGAGCGAGCAGCTCGCAGTACATCTGGTAGCCGACCATCTGGATGTGGCCGGACTGCTCGGGGCCGAGGATGTTGCCCGCCCCGCGGATTTCCAGGTCGCGCAGGGCGATGCGAAAGCCCGCGCCAAGATGCGAGTACTCCTCGATGGCCTTGAGGCGCTTGGCAGCCACCGGCGAGACCGGCCGCGTGTTCGGCATCAGCATATAGGCATAGGCCCGATGCTTGTACCGCCCCACCCGGCCGCGAAGCTGGTGCATCTCCGCTAGGCCGAAACGGTCCGCGTCGTTGATGAAGATCGTGTTGGCGTTCGGGATATCGAGGCCGGATTCGATAATCGTCGTGCAGACCAGCACGTCCGTCGCGCCGAGCACGAAGTTGATCATCGCGTCCTCCAGCTCGCGTTTGGCCATCTGCCCGTGGGCGATATCGACCCTGGCGTCCTTGACCAACTGCTGAATCTCCCAGGCCTTCTTGTCGATCGACTTGACGCGGTTGTGCAGGAAGAAGACCTGGCCCTGGCGGTTCAGCTCGCGGTAGATCGCCTTGCGGATCAGGTCCTGGTTGTAGGTCGTGACGCTGGTCACGATACTGCGGCGGTCCAGCGGCGGGGTCGTCAGCGAGCTGATGTCGCGCAGGCCCAGCAGGGCCATGTGCAGCGTGCGCGGGATCGGCGTGGCGGTCATCGTGAGGATGTCCACGTTGACGCGCATGCGCTTGAGCCGCTCCTTGTGCTCGACGCCGAAGCGCTGCTCTTCGTCGATGACGAGCAGACCCAGGTCCTTGAAGGCGACGTCGCCGCTGAGCAGCCGGTGCGTGCCGATCAAAATGTCCACCTTGCCCGCGCGAGCACGGGCGATGATGTCTTTGGCCTGCCGGCTCGTCTTGAAGCGGTTGAGGACCTCGACGGTGACGGGGAAGTCGGCGAATCGCTCCGTGAAGGTCCGCCCGTGCTGGACGGACAGGACCGTCGTCGGGACGAGCACGGCGACCTGCCGGCCATTCTCGACGACCTTGAACGCGGCCCGCATGGCCAGCTCGGTCTTGCCGTAGCCGACGTCGCCGCACAGGAGGCGGTCCATGGCGACGGGCTCCTGCATGTCCGCCTTGATCTCGCGGACGGTACTGATCTGGTCCGGCGTCTCCTGGTACGGGAACGACTCCTCGAACTCCATCTGCCAGCTCGTATCGTCGTCGTAGGCGATGCCGCCGATGGCCTG
>CAYFUB010000396.1:0-3377 GCA_964346195.1 uncultured Pirellulales bacterium | reverse complement strand
AATCCCGCGTGCCTGTGGCGCGCGCCGGACACAGACCCTGCCGCCATCCCCACGCTGCGCGTGAGGCTGCCACCCGGAGCTGGCGCTCAACGCATACACGCAGCGCCGCACAGGGAATACGGCGATGGCGGCACAGACCCCACAAAGTTCAGTCGCACGCGGTGCGGCCGGCATACGGTGGCGGATTCGGACCGCAAAACAGGGTGAGCGTTCCCGCTCGCCACCTCTTATCGTCCGTCTTCGCACGACACTTCCGATAATCGTGAGTCCTCAGAATAAGCGAGCGAGAACGGGGACCCGGAACCTCCCACCGCCCTCGTGGGCGAAGCTGCCTCCTCGCAGCCGCCGCGCCGGCCTCCAGATTGAAAAAAGTCACGCCCTGGACAACAATTGGTCTACCTGGCCCGCTTCCGACCGCTATACTTGATAATCGCCTGCGCAGCACCGTCGATGGCTGGTACTGGAGGAAGACCATCGGCGCGCTGCTCTTGACGACCCTTGCCGCTGCCACTCGGGTATGCGCTATGGCGAAACGAACGGGCTATGGAAAGGAAGATGATGGCCGTGAAGGAAAACTCAAGGGCGGCTTCGGTGCTCAGGAAGGATGATCTGATCGTCATTGCCGGGGCCGGCGGATTCATCGCCGGCGCGCTGGCGAGGTACTTCCACGAGCAGGGCTTCACGCGGATTCGGGCCCTCGACAAGAAGCCGTTGCCCGAGTGGTACCAGCACGTCCCGGGCGTGGAGAGTCTGTGCCTGGACCTGAGCGAGGAGACGAACTGCCGGCGCGCCTGCGAGGGGGCCGTCGAGGTCTATAACCTGGCTGCCGACATGGGCGGCATGGGCTTCATCGAACGGTTCCGCGTGGAATGCCTGCGCAGCATCCTGATCAATACGCACATGATCGAGTCGGCGTACCGGGCCGGCGTCCGGAGGTACTTCTTCTCGTCTTCGGCCTGTGCCTACAACGTCGAGCTGCAGAAGGACCCGGATGCCCCGGCGCTCAAGGAATCCGACGCCTATCCGGCCATGGCCGAACGCGGCTACGGGTGGGAGAAGCTCATGTCCGAGATGTTCTGCCAGGAATACTGGGCCGAGCGCGGACTTCAGACGCACATCGCCCGCTTTCATAACGTGTACGGCCCGTGGGGTACCTGGGACGGGGGCCGCGAGAAGGCCCCCGCGGCGATCTGCCGCAAGGTGATTGAGGCCAAAGACATGGGCACACGCGAGATCACGATCTGGGGCGACGGGCACCAAACCCGCAGCTTCATGTATATCGACGATTGCGTCGAGGGCATCGATAGGATCATGCACTGCGACAGGCTGATCGCCACGCCCATCAATCTCGGATCGAACCACCTGATTTCCATCAATGACCTGGTCTCTCTGGCGGAGGAAATCGGCGGGATCAAGCTGACTCGCACGTATGACCTCGACGCCCCTAAGGGCGTCGGGGGACGCAACAGCGACAACACGTTCATTCGGCAGGTCCTCGGCTGGGAGCCCGACACGCCTCTGAAGGAGGGCCTCCGGAAGACCTATGCGTGGATCGAGAAGCAGTACAGAGACCGCAAGGCCGGCAAACGAACGGTCAGTTGATTGTTGTTTGATGATTTGAGGTTTTTGACTGACGAAGCCGCCGGCGCCTGACGATGAACAGCCAAGAATCAGACTTCAAAAGTCAATCTTCAAGAATCACGGATCTTCTCGGTCGTCTGCCGTACCGGCTCGCGCTGGCCGGCGGATGGATCGACCAGCCGTTTATGTCGAGACACAACCCCACGCCGCCAGGCTCGATGGTCGTCGTGTGCGTGGAACCCCAATTCTGGTTCATGGAGCGGGCCGGCATCTGCATCGGCACCCGTAACGTCGCCCTGAAACTGTGGCATGGCGTGCTGCCGCAGGGGGACCCGGCGCGACTGGTGCAACAGTTGTACGCTGCGGAGAACGAAGGCAAAGCGGAGCCGTCGGGCTCGCAGGACATGATCGGCCTGGTCTACCCCGGCGTCAATCGGCTCGATTATGACTTCGCCCATCTGGGCGGCATCTTTCCCCGGCACATCGAGTCAAGCAACGACCCGCAGGTCGCCCAATGGCTCGAACAGACGATTCACGTCCTGCCGGTGGCACAACGACCGGAGGGATACAATCCCCTGGAGATCAGGAACCTCGACCCCCACTGGATCAGCCGACTGGGGCACTCGGGCACGGAATGTTACGACGCCATTGTCGCCAGGGACATCGCGCGTCTGGGCAAATCGATGAACGAGTGCATGCTCTGCTGGGAGACCATCCTGCCCGGCACGGTCCGCCATCGAACCATTCGGATCGACCTGCTCGGACTCTTGGAGTACTACCAGTCCCGATACGCCGGCGCCATGTACTCCGGCTGCGGCGGTGGCTACCTGTACGTGGCATCGGATGAGCCCGTCCCGGGAGCATTTCACGTCAAGATCAGGACCGGATCACCTTGAATTCAGACGGACCGGTTGCAGTTCGATTGCGGGTTAAATATACTTTCCCAGGCGCGGAACAATACGTCAGAGTCGGGAGAATACGTGTGCCGAGACGTCGGCATGGCTGCGGAGAAGATGTGCACCCTCTCGGTCAACAGCTAATGACTTTCCCCGCGATATCGTGGGGTCTCTATGAGAAAGGCGAGTATTATCATCGTCAGCGGATACATTGCTGTCATCAGCATAATGCTGGCGGGATCCGTCTACCACGGGGCATTTCAACAACTCTTTGCAGATCCGGTGTCTTGGCAGCTCCACACGGCCGTGTCTGTGTTGCTGGCCGTCATGGGTACGGTGATCGTTGCGTGCCTCTTCTTGAGACCATCGATCGTCCCAATGCTTCACGTGTTATGGTGGCTTCCACAACTTGTCAGGGTCGAATTCTGGCGGTTCACGCCGGACAAATCGCGGGCCGTTTCCCACTCGCTATACCACTGGCCGCCGGGCGTGACTTTTGCCCTGCAACTCGGATGGGAGAAAACACCGAACGATTGCCTGTTCGTCAAACTGAATCTGGTGGCACTTGGCGGTATCATCCTGGCGTTGGCCCTCTGGAGGAGACAACGCGTGCAGACCGTCGCGACCACAGACAATCCAATAGCACTGGGTACGTCTCCGGCCGAATGATGACGTGTGGGCGGAGAGAATTTCCAGGCGGGCCTTGAAATAAGCCGGCGAGGTTTTTCTTTCCCGTGCACGCACAGGCTCAAGCCCCGCGTATGCTCGCCATGTCTATTTCTTCTTGCCGAAGAAGCTCTTCTTTTCTTTGGCGGGCTTCTCGGCTTTGACCCGCTTGTCTTTCTTGCCCTTTCCGACTCCGGCCTTCTTCTCCCGGACGGCCTTCGGGGCCTTCTCGCC
>CAYFUB010000395.1:0-3924 GCA_964346195.1 uncultured Pirellulales bacterium | reverse complement strand
AGGATTCATTCCCCCTGCCGAAGGAGCGGATCGAGCAGGCCGTCAGGAGCGTCCTGAATGACTTTGACGGCATTGAGGTCATCTTCGCGCAGCTTGACGAGGCCCTGCCGCGGCTCCGTGAGGCATACGCAACCGCAGATTCGGAGCAGGCGAAGCTCACGTACGCTCACATTCTGGGTATCCTGGGTGACCCCACCGGCGTGGACACGCTGGTTGACGCCGTCACGGCGAAGAAATGGGACCAGGGCTGGAAATACACCGGCATGGGGCAGTATGGCGCGAGCATGAGCCCGGTGGACAGCCTGATCGTCGCGCTGGGCCGAACGCGGCAGGCCAAGGCGTCGACGCCAATTCTCACGAAAGTCAGGCAACTGGGTCCGGAGCACGCCCTGTCGCATCACCGGGCCGTGGCTATGGCACTGGAGACCCTCGCCGACCCGACCGCCGCCGGGCCGCTCGCCGAGTTGCTACAAAAGCCCGGTATGGCGGGCCACGCTTACGCCGACATCAACGTCGCCACGAGGAACATCCCGCCCAGCCCGACGGACAACTCGACGCGCGAGTCCTCGCTGCGCGAATTGATTCTGGCTCGCGCCTTGTATCGCTGCGGCGATCATCAGGGTCTCGGTGAGAAGATACTGAACCAGTACGCCCAGGACCTGCGCGGCCACTACGCCCGCCACGCCCTGGCCATCCTCGCTGCGGGGAGGTAGACGGAATGGCGTTCATCGTCTATGATGTGCTCACGGCTGATGTGAAGGACAAGACAACGTTTAAGGAGGTAAGAAGATGGCAGGAGAATATCGGTTTTCGTTCGGACCGTGGAATATTCATGAGGGGGCGGACCCGTTCGGGCCGACGGTCCGAGCCGGCCTCACGTTCGCCCGGAAACTCAAGCTGTATAAGAAGCTCGGCTTCGATGGCGTGCAGTTCCATGATGATGACGCCGTGCCGGATGTGAACAAGCTCGGTCCCCAGGAGATCGACAAGCAGGCCAAAGAAGTTCGCAGGATGCTCGATGACCAGGGTCTGGCCGCCGAGTTTGTCGCCCCGCGGCTCTGGGAGGACCCGCGAACGATCGACGGCGGTTACACCGCGAATGACGCCGAGGCCCGGCAATACGCGAAAGACCGCAGCCGGCGCGCGATCGACATCGCCGTGGCCCTCAAAACGGACCTGATCGTCCTGTGGCTCGCACGGGAAGGGACCTATATACGCGAGGCCAAGGACGGCAAGCTCGCGACGGACCGGCTCGTGGCGGCCATCAACGACATGCTGGACTACAATTCGGACATCAAGATCGCCATCGAGCCCAAGCCTAATGAGCCGATGGACCAGGCCTACATCCCCACGACGGGCCACGCCCTGGCGCTGGGCTATCTGACCAAGGACCCGAAGCGGGTGGGTGTCAACATCGAGACCGCCCACGTAATCCTGGCCGGCCTGGACCCCTCGGACGAGATGGGGTTTGCGCTCGCCTACGACAAGCTCTACACCGTTCACCTGAACGACCAGAACGGCTTGAAGTTCGACGAGGACAAGAGCTTTGGCTCGGTGAACCTGCGCCGGGCGTTCAACCAGGTGCGCATCCTCGACAAGTACGACTACGGCAAGAGAGGCGAATTCGTCGGACTCGACGTCAAGGCCATGCGGACGCAGAAACAGGACATGGCGACGAAGCACCTGAGCAACAGCCGGACGGTCTTTCTAAAGCTCGTGGAGCTGGCCCGCAGCCTCGACGAGACCAGGGTCGAGAGGCTCATCGCCGAACGTGACTATGAAGAACTGGATATGCTCATCATGAACCATCTGATGGGCGGATAAGAGTGGTTGTAGTGACGCCGTGAGGCGTTACCTTGTATGCCCTTATGGGCACACTACAAACGTGTTGGGTTTGTCCCAAGTTCTTGAGATTTGGCCGGCGTGAACGTTGAGGCGGGTGGCAGCGTCAAGGCCGAAGGCCTTGGCGATGGCTCCTTTCGCAACAGAATCGAGCCATCGCCAAGCTGCGCTTGACGCTGCCACCCGGACGAAGGCAGGATACGCGTGAGTGTACAGGAAAAGGACCAGCATCAGGATGTTAGCAAGTGATAAGGTTGTGCTGAGCATCGGGGCCCACCCGGACGATGCGGAGTTCATGTGCACGGGCACGCTCGCGCTGCTCCACGAGCGCGGCTGGCAGGTGCACATCGCCACAATGACGCCCGGGGATTGTGGGACGGTGCAATACAGCCGGGAGGAGATCAGCCGAATCCGCAAGGGCGAGGCCGCGCGCGCCGCTGCGCTGCTCGACGGCACCTATCATTGTCTCGAATGCGGCGACATCTTCATCCTGTACGACCGGCCGACGCTGCTGAAGGCCATTGAGCTGGTGCGCAAGGTCCGGCCGCGAATCGTCTTCACGCTGAGCCCCTCGGACTACATGGTCGATCACGAAAACGCCAGCCGGCTGGCCCAGACGGCTTGTTTCTGCTGTGGCGTGGTCAACGTCGAAACGCCGGGAGCCGGGCCCTTCGAGCCGATCCCGTACCTGTACTACATGGATGCCGTCGAAGGCAAAGACAATTTCGGCAACGAGATCGAGCCGGGCATGATTGTCGATATCAGCAGTGTGATGGACATCAAAGAGAAGATGCTCTGCTGTCATGAGAGTCAGCGGGACTGGCTCCGCAAGCATCACGGGATGGACGAGTACGTCAACATGATGCGCGCGTTCGCCGAAAAACGCGGCGCCCGGATCAGCCGCAGCTTCGGCGAGGGCTTCCGCCAGCACCTTGGCCATGCCTACCTGCAGGACAACATCCTCAAGAAGGAGCTGGGCGAGCTGGTCCACGCGTTGTGAGAGTGTGGGTGAAATCGTAGCATGGGCATCCTGCCCATGAAGGGTCTCCAAAACGCGACTCTCGCGTTTTGGGAGGGGCCCCCCAACGCGGAATCACGCGTTGGGGACCCCGAGCCCAGTCGCAGGGCCATCCTGGCCCTGCACACCGTTGCCTTTCCACGGGCAAGATGCCCGTGCTACGTTTGTTGGGAGATGTGCCATGGCCAGAAAAACGAGCATTCTCGCCCCGGACTGGTGGGACTATACGACGCTTGACGATGAGATCCTCAACGATGCGGCCAAATTGACCGCCGAGGATATGGCGGCTTTAAGCAGGGACGGATTCAAAGTCGTCTTCTACGATACGCTGGAGGATTTCTATCTGGCGGAGGCCCTGGAGTATATCACGGCGTGGAAGCAGGCGACGCCGGCCAATCCTGCCGGCATCTGCGGGCCGATTGGGCCGACGGAGCAGCTTCCGCTGGTGGCGCGCCTCGTGAACGAACTGGAGCTGGACCTTACCGAGGCGCACTTCTGGGGCATGGATGAGTGGTATATGAACGGGCGGGAGGTCCCGCAGACCCATCCGCTGTCGTTCGCCCGGGCGGACCGGGAATTGTGTTTCGACCGCATCCGGCCGGAATTGAAAATGCCCGAGCGCAACCTCCATTTCCCCAAGGCCGATACGTCGGCATACGTCAAAAGCTGGGAGGGCGTCCGCTGCGTCGTCATGCAGGGCGGCCAGGGCGATATCAAGCATTGGGCGTTCAACGACCCCCTCCGACGGGAAGGCGCATACCAGGACCGCCCGCCCACGCCGCAGGAATATCGCCGGCTCACGACGCGGGTGGTGGACCTGCACCCGGTGACGGTGATGCAGAACGCGCGCACGAGCGGCGGCGGCGTGGTGACCAGCGTGCCGACGCAGGCGATCTCCGTCGGGCCGGTCGAGACCTGGAAGGCCGAGAAAGTCAGTATCTGGCAGGCGGGCACGCATGACAATCCGTTCGGCATGCGGCTGACGACGCTGATGATCGGCAAGCGTATCCCCGACAGTGCCGTGCCGATGTCCCTGTTGGCAGACCATCCGAACGTGCAGTTCA
>CAYFUB010000394.1:0-3405 GCA_964346195.1 uncultured Pirellulales bacterium | reverse complement strand
GCATCCCAGAGCGTCACCGCCTCGACAGACGGCGCCGCGATGAGACGGCGGTCGAAATCCGCCAGCTGTGAGACCGCGGGCTCGAAACCGATGGTCTGGTCGATCTTCGGAATGCGGCCCCGGTGCGACTGCTCGGCCGCTTCGACGACGATGCGGCGCCAGCGGTCGAGCTTTCGCTCCTCAATCAGCTTGGCCCGGACGATGCTCCGTTCCGTCAAGACCGGGACGAACCGTGCCACGCCCACTTCGGTTCCCTTTTGCAAGACCCACTCGAATTTTTCCCGCGACAGCAGGCTCTGGAACAAGACCAGGTGCGTCGCCGGTTCGCCGCCGGCCTGGCGTTTACCCGTGATTCGTCCGAGCGTCTGCGGGAGGCAGACCTCCGTCAGCGTCACATCATATTCGAGACCGCTGTCATCGAGAACGACAATGGTATCGCCCGGCTTGAGCCGCAGCACGTGGCAGACCTGGTGCGACTGCTCCGGACCCAGCCAAACCTGCTCGTCCTCAAGACTCGATGCCGGAATGAAAAAGCGATTCGTGCTCATCGTCCATTAATGCCATTGCAGTCTCTGGTAGTATGTAGTTACCTATTCTACTGTTCGGTCAGAAAGTGTGACAAGAGGGTACACGGAGACGAGATTCCCATGTGCACAGTGTCGTCGGCAGGAGTTCCCTGAATCAAGGACTTGGGCAAGTGCTGGTCCGCCGGCCCGGAGGAACCATTGGCAATTAGGGCGGTTCTCCACGGGACGACTATTCCGAGGCAACTGAATTGCGGTTTTTTTCCCTTGCGGCCATGGCACGTCGAGGCAACACTGTGATCGTGCCTGAGCGCGCGTTCATGACTTGAAACGACTTCGATTTGCTGCCGCCTCATGGTTGATGTGCTGTTCGAGAACGAGGATATAATCGCCGTCAACAAGCCGGAAGGCTTGGCGGCGGTGCCGGAACGACGGCCTGACAGCCCTTCCTCGCTTTTCGACATCCTCTGTGCCGAGCGGGGCGAGAGGCTTTACATTGTCCACCGCCTCGATAAGGAGACCAGTGGCGTGATCGTCTTTGCCCGCAACGCCGAGGCCCACCGCCGACTGAATCTGCAGTTCGAGAAGCGTCTTGCCCGCAAAGTGTACCTGGCTCTGGTCCACGGGGTCGTCACGGACGATTGGGGCAGGATCCACAAACCACTGCGGCGGTTCGGCTCGGGTCGGGTGGGAATCGATGCCCAGCATGGCAGGGCGTCGACCACAGAGTTCCGTGTCGTCGAGCGATTCAAGACCACCACGCTCGTCGAACTCTACCCCCGCACCGGCCGACGGCATCAGATTCGCGTACACCTCTATAGCATTGGATACGCGGTTGCCGGCGACCCGCTCTACGGCGACAGGGAAACTCAAAGCACTTATCCCCGCATGATGCTCCATGCCTACCGATTGACCCTTCATCTGCCCTGCAACGAACAGATGACTTTGGAGGCCCCCATCCCCGGCTCTTTCGAGGCCCTCCTCAAAATAACGGCTGGACGTTGATCGTCTCTATTCCTACTGATTCAATAGACTTACCCGTTATGGCACGCCGCCTTCTCTGCGCATCCCATGTATGTCCTTATACGACGATGGATTACGTCTCTTTCCAACGATTGGGCAGCCCTTGCCCGTTGTGACGCCAGCGCCTTGACTCGGACGCCCCACCGCGTGGGTAAAATAGGGAAAATAAAAAAAATGGCAAATGCCTATAAATTCCCATTGACACGATAGGACTAAATCCATAGAATTACCGCTGGACGGCAGTCTAAAGACATGTGATAGTCGGCTCTTTATCAGGATAAGGAGGCAGGGTATGAGAACTTCAGGGTGGAGAGTATTCTTTGTAATTGCGGTTGTGGTATCGGTATCGATATGCGCACCGCAGGCAAAAGGCGGTCCGACAGTGGATCTAACGACGGTCGGATCGTCCGGCTACGCCAATGGTGCTTATTTCCTGTGGGTCGACGAAGGCTCGACCGGAACCGGTGTCATCGATTCATTTGTCCGCATGGGCACGAATCAGGACATCGAGCAGGGCTACAACACCGATGGCTTGGTCGAATTCGATACTAAGACCGACCCTCACACACACTCTTTGTTGCTGAGCAGCGTTCCAACTGTACAGATAGGCGGCATTGACTATCGCGAATTCCTGCTCGACATCGGCGAGCCTGGTTCCGCCAGTCTGCTGTCACTCGACACCATCGAGATCTATCTGGCAGATGACCCGGATCTGACGGGCTACCCGGCTTTGGGTACGCAAGTATTCGATCTCGATGTCGGTCCGGATGGAGATGCATACGTCCTTCTGGACAGCAACCTCAATTCCGGTAACGGCTTCGGAGATATGTTCGCCTACATCCCGGACAGCCTCTTCGCCGGCGGCGATGACGACGATTACGTCTATCTGTACTCCAAGTTCGGTGAGAGCGAGGGCTCGTTGTATCCGAACTCGGGCAGCTTTGAAGAATGGGCCGTCCGGATCGGCGATATTACGCCGCCGCCCCCGCCGCCCCCGCCGGCACCTGCCCCGGCCGCCGTCCTGCTGGCCCTCGTCGGTAGCAGTGCCGTTATCACAGCGTACAGACGCAGGAAATTCTAACCTTATTTCCTGTGCGCACCTTTTCGAGGCTGCAGAGTTCTTCTGCAGCTTTTTTTTGCGCGCTTGACAAGGGCTTGTGCAAGCGATATGCTTGGTTGTTATCCACCATCCCATTTGCACGACGGATGGGATGTTCTCGTGCCGCGATGGGCCCCGCTCACGACTGCACGGGTTCGGGCCCCTACATCCGACACGTCGGCTTGGGGATCCGGTCACCAGGGCAATGTATGGCGTTGGGGCTCTACGCCCGGACCGATGAATCCGGTCATGCGGACGCCGGCGCACCGGCTGCATGCGTGTTCCGGTGCCTCGCGGCGGAGTCCAGGTATGGGTCTAATCAGAGGTGAGTATTGTGAAAGCGAGTGATATGCGGCCGGGCATGGCTTTTATCATGGATGGTCAGTTGTGTGTCTGCACGCAGGCGACGCACGTCACCCCCGGCAATCTCCGGGCCTTCGTGCAGGCGAAGCTGCGGCGCCTCTCCGACGGCGTCATGTTGGAGAAACGCCTGCGCTCCACCGAGGACGTGGAGCAGGCCTATCTCGACCGCCGCGAGATGGAGTATCTCTATTCCGACCAGCACGCGCACGTCTTCATGGACACCCAGACCTACGACCAGGCCATGGTCTCCGACGAGCTGCTGGGCGATGCGATGAAGTACTTCAAACCGAACACGCCGGTCACGGTCCTGGTACACGACGGCAATATCGTTTCCCTCGAGTTGCCCAAGGCCGTGGAGCTGGCGGTCACGGAGACCATGCCCGTGCCGAAGGGCGC
>CAYFUB010000393.1:0-20579 GCA_964346195.1 uncultured Pirellulales bacterium | reverse complement strand
AATTCTTGCGCCCCGTGTGTCATCCCTTCGGCTACGCTCAGGGCAGGCTCTGAACGAAGCGCAGCGCAGTGAAGGGGTTCCCCAAACGCGAATGATTGCGTTTGGGGGCCCCAACGATCTGGCCTACGAACGGGAGAAACGTCTCATCCGGGGGCCAGATCCTTCGGCTTCGCCTCAGGATGACAGAGCCCACCGCGCAAGAATTTTTCCTAATCCGTATCACACATTCTTTGGAGCTTCTGACACGATGAGTGTTGCGCGGCGTCTATTCCGCGGAGGCGGCGATCAGAGCGTCGCCGGCACCGGTATCCTCAGACGTGTCGGACGGCGCGGTCCGCCGCGCGCGGGCATAGCAGTCGTCAACCTGCGGCCCGTAGCGCTCCATGGCCTGGGCGCGGATGTACTCGATGATGGGACCAAAATGCACGGCCGGCTCGATGCTTTTCTTGCCCTCGACGTCCTGCGGGTAGACGATCTGCAGGATCTGGTCCTTTTCCCACTCCTTGGGCTCGATCTCCAATCGAATGGAGAGGCCGTATTCCCCGAGAAAGGTGATCGTGGGAACGGGGCAGGCCTGAGGCTCCGCCCCGTCACACGCGGGAAGACCGGGGACCAGCCACGGCGTCACGAAGCCATCGTCAAGCCCTGTGTCGAAATGCCGCTTGACCATATCGCAGTACACGAAATCGCCGGTGAACCACAGATTTCGAACCAACTCTCCCGCCTGCCGCGCGGCCGACCCGGGCTGCACGCCCAATCGCTTGAGCTCGTTGTCAAGGGCCAGGGTCGCGGCGTCATTGTACTCATGGTCGGGATCGCGCAAGGCGGCGGCCCCGATGTGACTGCCCAGAACGTTCGAGTAATTGTCCTCCCAAGAGAAGGCGGACAAGTACTCCGAATAGAAACCGACGCTCTTGAACCCGAACCACGTGAGGATTTCGTGCCAGGTGCTGCCCGTGTACGCGAAGTACTGCCCCACACCGATGGAGATGTCCCGGGCGATCTCTTCCTTCGTACGCCGGGGCAGATACTTCCAGCCCTTGGGGTACTTGATAGAGACGTGATACACCGACGGCTCCCTCATCCTGAACGAGAAGGCGTCCTGGTCTTCCGTGAGTGCCTCGCAGGTCTTGTAGGCCAGATAAGCGGTCCAATCGGCAACCTTCCTGGCGTGCGTGATATCGATGTGACCGCCGGAGCAGGTATAGACGATGCCGTTACGCTCCGACAGGCTGAAACCATACGTGTGAGGGCCAAGAGCGTCCGGGTCCGGATAACGGGTGCCTAGCGTCGAACTGGGCAGGCAGGCGATTCGGCCACGAGGGGTGCTATGCGCGTCCCGTGCGCTGAGGGACTTTGCCTCTGAAACGCGAGCGAGGCACCCAAGCACACACAGATACAACACAATAGCGGCGCGATCCCCTCTCGAAACCACTGAAATCACCTGCAACCTGTTGTGGAATAGCCAGAGCCTACCCAAAAAATTTATTGTAGCAGTCCTTCGTCCCTTGTGCAAGAAAAATGTGACTCCCGTCAAGGCATGGGGTGCGGTCGGCATTCGCTGGCGGGTTCGGTCCACTTCTGCGGCGCGCGTCCGCGCGCACCTGCTTGTCGTTCACCCTCGCGCGACACTTCCGATAATCATGGCAAGAGGCGCGCATAATGATGCTTCGCCCCTGCTTAGAACAGGCGAGTGGGAACGCTCGCTCTACGTGAAATCCGGCACTTGCCCGGCCCGGCCACAAGAGTCGGTCGGAGAACCCCACGTTCGCCGGCGCACAACGATACCTAAAACCGGCTCGGACCTGTCATGCGCCGGTTGCAGGGACGGTACGTCTCTCACCTATCCGCGGGTCGCCCCGGCGGCTACACGTCGCAGATGCGGGCCGCGTAGGTGAGGGAAGCCAGCGGGTCCTTCTTCGGGATGAATTCGTGAGCGACATATCCCTTGAAACCCGTCTCGGCAATGGCGCGCATGATGGCCGGATAGTTCAACTCCTGGGTGTCGTCGATCTCGTTGCGGCCGGGATTGCCGCCCGTGTGGTAGTGGCCGATGTAGTCCCTGTAGTCCCTGATCGTCTGGATGATATCGCCTTCCATGATCTGAGCGTGATAGATGTCGTACAGAATCTTCACCCGGTCCGACCCGACTCGCTTGCAGACCTCGACGCCCCAGGCCGTTTTGTCGAACATGTAGTCCTTGTGGTTGACCTTGCTGTTGAGGTACTCCAGGCAGATAGTGACGTTCTTCTTCTCCGCATGGCCGACGATCTTCTTGAGGGCCTCGACGCTGTTCTCGATCCCGACGTCGTCCGGAATGCCCCGGCGATTTCCCGAGAATGAGATCACGTTCGGGAATCCCGCTTCGGCGGTGGCATCGATGGTCTCGCGCAGCTTGGCGAGGCAGGCGTCGTGGAACTTCTTGTCGGCCAGGCCGTCTGTCAGCGAGTGGCTGTTGACCATCGAGACGACCAGCCCGTATTTCTTGACCGTCTCGAATTGGGCCGGGCCCAGCAGGTCGATGGCCTTGAGTCCCAGCTTCTTTGAGACCTGGCAAAGCTCGTCGAGTGACCACTTGCCATAGCACCATTGGCTCACTGACTGGTTGATCCGGCCCTTGGTGGCGACCGTCTCGACCTTGTCGAGATCGATTGCCGCGGCGGTCGTGCCGGTCAGCCGGGCGGCAAGGGCCCCGGCCGCCAGCAGTGACGTGTTGCGAATCAAGCTTCTTCGTGTCAACTGACTGCTATTCATCGGTCTTCTCCTTTTACAGGGTGTGCCATGCACACCGCCTTTTTCAATAAAGCCATCGAATGGGTGGCAGCGTCAAGGGGTCCCCAGCGCGATGTATCGCGTTGGGGGCCCCATGCGCAGCTTGGCGATGGCATCGTCGGCATACAGGGTAACCATCGCCAAGGCCTTTGACCTTGACGCTGCCACCCCGCTAAGGCCAAACAGAAACAATCGCACGTTTGCCGATGGTTTCTAGGCGGTCGCCTTCTCTTTCAGCGACCGGATCAGCTCTATCACTCTCGCCGGGGCCTTATCGATGGCGACCTTTTCGCTCCCGGTCTCGGAGCGCAGCTTGACCTCGACGTTGCCCTCGACGACGGATTTCTTGCCGACAGTAACGCGGATCGGGATGCCGATCAGGTCGGCATCCTTGAACTTGATGCCGCCGCGCAGGTCTCGGTCGTCCAGCAGCACTTCCACACCTGCCGCCGAGAGTTCCTGGTACATCTGTTCCGCAACTCGGACCACCTCGGGCTCATCCTGGTTCACGGGCGTAACGATTACCTCGAAAGGCGCAATCGAGATGGGCCAGATGATGCCGTCTTTATCGTTGTACAATTCGATGGCCGAGGCCATGATCCGGCTGATCCCAATGCCGTAACAGCCCATGAGGCAGGGTTTCTCCTGGCCGTGCTCGTCGAGGAAGGTCGCGCCGAGCGCCTCGCTGTACTTCGTGCCGAGCTTGAAGATGTGTCCCATCTCGATTCCACGCGAGAAGCACAGCTTCCGGCCCCCGTAGGTGTCGCCCTCGACGGCCTTGCGGATGTCGGCGACGACGATGTTCTCGCCTTCCAGCGGGAAGTCGCGCCCGGGCACGACGTTCCTCACGTGGTAGTCGGAGCGGTTGGCGCCCGTCACGCCGATCGCCATCGCCGCGACGGCGTGGTCGATGACCATCTTCGTGACCTTCCCGGCCAGCCCCATCGGACCGGCGAACCCCACCGCGGCGTTCGTCAACTCGACAATGACCGGCTCGGCGGCCAGTTCCGCGTCCTTTTCCGTCGCGCTGCGCAGCTTGCCCTCGTTGACGTCGTGGTCGCCCCGGACGAGCGCCACGTACGTCCGCTCGCCGGCCGAGTAGATCAGCGTCTTGATCATCTCCTCGGGCCGCGTGCCCAGAAAGTTGCATACGGCCTCGATGCTGCCGACCCCAGGCGTGTGGACCGGCTCCATCGCCGGCGGGTCCGCAATCGCCGCAGCTTTCGGCAGGGGGTCCACGGCGGCCTTGTCCAGGTTGGCGGCGTACGAGCCGTCTTCCGTGCGGACGATGATGTCCTCGCCGTTGTCGGAGGGAATCATGAACTCCTGGCTGCCGGTGCCGCCGATCTCGCCGGCCTCGGCCTGGACGACCACGTACTTCAGGCCGCAGCGCTCGCAGATGCGGCAATACGCATCGTACATGGCCTGGTAGGACGCGTCGAGCCCGGCCTCATCGACGTCGAAGCTGTAGGCGTCCTTCATGATGAACTCGCGGCTTCGCAGCACGCCGAACCGCGGCCGGAACTCGTCCCGAAACTTCTCGTTGATCTGGTAGAGGTTGATGGGAAGCTGCCGGTAGCTCGATATCTCGTTGGCCACGTGGAACGTCATCACCTCTTCGGCCGTCGGCGACAGCGCGTTCAGCCGCCCGTGCCGGTCCTTGAGCACGCACAGGTTCTCGCCGTAGTCGATGTCACGGCCCGTCTGCTGCCACAGCTCGAGTGGCTGGAGGATCGGCACGGAGACCTCCTGGGCCCCGGCCCGGTCCATCTCCTCGCGGACGATGTTGATGATCTTCCTGAGGCTCCGCCAGCCGAGCGGCAGATAGGTATACGTCCCGCTGGCGACCTTGCGGATCAGCCCCGCCCGGATCATCAGCTTATGACTCGTTATTTCCGCCTCCGCCGGCACTTCCTTGACCGTCGGAATCAACATCTGGCTATAGCGCATGTAATTCGTGCTCCTTGGCCTGCCGCAAACCACTTAAACTCCGAGAGAGCCGGTTGTTATAGCCGAAGCCAGCCCTGTATGCAAGAAGTAGGCTGCAAATACAGAGTCTGGACTGCCAGCCTTTTCCATTGTCTTGGTCCGTGCCCGCCGCTATGATAACGTCATGGATGATCTATCCCGACAATGGGCTGAGCGAGCACGGTACGACTTGGACACCGCCGACGCAATGTTCAAGACAGGACGCTACTTATATGTGCTCTTCTGCTGCCAGCAGGCGGTGGAGAAGGCACTGAAGGCTGTGATCGTGAAGAAAACGGGCGAGCTACCTCCGCGCATACACAACCTTCTTCGTCTCGCGGAAACCGCAGGAATCGAATCAAGCGAGGAACGGATCGATCTTCTCGCAAAGCTGTCGGGTTACTATATCAAGTCTCGTTATCCCGATGAGATCAGGGCGGCAGGTGAAGCAATTACACAGGGGCTGGCGCGGGAGGTCCTTGGCAAAACGGAGCAGATGGTCAAATGGGTACTGTCGACACTGTAATAGAAGGCCGGGCTCTGGCGGCCGTCAAGGTTCTGTCCCAGCTTGGGGCGGTGCGGGCAGCGTATCTTTTCGGCTCTCACGTGGAGGGTACGCCGGACGAGTGGAGCGATATTGATGTCGCTGTCTTCATGGAGGGGATAGAGCAGTGGGATATCCACCAACACGTAGGAGCGATGGCCCTGGTTATGGCGAAGGTGGGCTCAGACGTGGAAGCGCATCTCTTTCCCGTCTCGTCCCTGGACAAACCACCCCGAGGCAGCTTCGCCGAATACATCCTGCGCCACGGGATCTGCGTCTTCCAGCGCCAGTAACGCCTGGTGGGCGTTGGTCTGCCGGTACCATGACGCCAGCTTCGCCGCCTGGGTCCTCAACCACACCGTCAAACTCGTCGGCTGACCATGCCTGGGACGACCTCACGGCCAGACAAAACCGCACGCCGCCCACCAAAAGACGTTGCGTATCGTCAACCAAGTATCATCGATCCAGACGGCCTCACAACCGCCCCAAGAAAATCAGGATCAAAATGGTCGAGGGTTTCCTCAGAAAATAGGGTCTGTCCCCCAGACGATAGACGCCATTGCACTGCCGCCTGTTGCCTACAGCGCCTTGCGGCTTCTCATCCGGCCAACAAGGCCGACGCCTATACCGCCCAGCAGCAAAGCCCCGGGTGCGGGCACTGTCTCATGGATAACATCGATCACAAGCGTGGCGACGTTGTTGGAGTAGTCGTATTCCGGGTCGATGCACGTCACTGTCGCTGTGTTGACGATGGTATCGCCCGCGTATGATGGATCGACTCGAACCGTCATGAACAGCCAGAAGTAGTAGACCACACCCAACCGGTCCGTCTGCCAAATACCAGGAGCAATTTCGTCCAGGTAGGGCCGAAGCGGATCTGTTAGATCACCAGCCAGCAAGGGGTACGAGGTCCACGTCTCCAGGGTAAGACCGGCGGGCAATATATCTATCAACCGAATGGTATACGCGGCGTGGGATTTGCGACCGTGGTACAAATTCACCACGTACACACTGAAATCAATCGGATCGCCTGGCTGAACGCTGGTTACGTTCGCCGTCTTCTCGATCGACAGGTCGGGCAGCCCATAAAGGGCCGGAGCACAGGGACTCAGCCCGCCCAGGAGCAGGACAACGATCGCCGCTGTTCGTGCCGGAGTCGTCGTGGAACGCATGAGTCATCCTCCTCAAGAAGATACGAACGCCTTTCACGCCCGGAGTAGTTTCTTCGTACCACATCGCTCCCGGCAGGTCAAGAAAAAAAGCCAAAACAAGGGAAGAAATGCTACAACTAGACGCTTGGCACGTTTCACGCGACGGTTCCGCTACACGGCCCACGAGACACGGGCCACGTATTCTCAACCGCCGAGTACACAGAGAAACTCGTCAATAAAGAATCATCAGTCCGGGCGGCCTCTCGACCGCCAGTAGCCGCTCAGAGCTTCGTGGCGTCCGCAAAATGTGTAGCTCCGACCCCGCTGCCTCTCGGCGTACTCTTGACTCGCCGGTGCTTTTAATCCCCCGGCCTGCTGTACTTCGCATGTGAATCCGCCAGGAATGAACTGTTGGCTATGTACTTGGGAAGGCGTGCCTTGCTGAACGCAGGCACAATTCACCTTTCTAACGGAACTGCTGGTAAAGGTTGCGTCTGCTTCCGGCAGGAGTTAGAATTAAATCAAGGAGCTAAGAGTATTTATCCGTTCCCTCGGATGACTTATATTGCCCTCGAAGGAAGAAGAGGCAACGCATGCTTCATAGCGATAAACCCTTAATCACAAGAAACTTAGTCAACAACTTCATCAGAGGCCTCGTGAAGTCTGCTCCGATTTTGGGCGCATTTCTAGAACAACTCATCTACGGAACCCTGGACAAAGAAGCAGCACAAGAAGAAACAAGAAAACTGCATTCCGCTCTGGGCGAGATTGTCAGCCAAGCGAAGGTGAAGGATATAGACCTGCATGCACTACTGGATGATTTAGCGAAACAGGCCAAATTCCGCAAGGAAACCACTGCCGAGATAGCACAAGTCATTGCTCTCTTAGAAGACCCTAATGGAGCAGCGATTTCCAGTAGGTTGACGAACGCTGTGCAGCGGGTGCTCACGAGCAACGAAGAGCAGGCAAGAACCCTCCTCGCTGGGCAAGATGATATTAAAGGTTTGATAACTCGATTGGGTGAGAGAATTGGTGAAGGCCGGGTTCTTGGGCCCTCCGCGCAGGCGGGACAGAATACTCCCTGTCACTCAGTGGGTGGCCTCCTCAAGGAACATACCGATATCCTGCGCAATTACCTTCTCGCTGTTGTCAGTGACCTTGGCCTATGGAGCGGCCTGGGGCTGGGGCGCAATGTTCGGCTCCAGGAAACGTATGTCGCTCATTATGTGCAAGCAAGCTCGTACCAGGGCCACAAGTGCAGCAATCTCGTGCGCGAGAACCGAGAAAAGGAGACCGTTCGCGACACAGAATTGCTCCACCATCTGCTTCAAGCGAAGTATTCCGGTCGATACCTGTTAATCGAAGGACCGGCGGGAAGCGGGAAAACGACGCTTCTCCGGTACTGGACGCTAACGTTGGCGAGAACTGCCTGCCAAGGGGGCGCGGTGGAACATGTGCCAATTCTCATACCTTTGAGCCTCGTAGGCCAGCTATGTGGTGACGATCCGTCATGGGACGTGCCCCTCGTTGAGTTGGTTGCCAGGCAGTTTCCCAGCGCAGATGGAAAAGTCTCGGAACAGCTGTCTAACTGCCTTGCTTCGGCCATCGATTGCGGTCATGCAATAATCATGTTTGATGCGATTGACGAGGTTCCCGAGGAAGCCAGCAACGCTATTCATGGCTGGCTTGACAGGATCCGCCATTCCGCCCCAAAGTGCCCGCTTGTGATTACATCGAGACCCGATGCAGGGCTTCTCTTTGCAGTTCTTAGGGCGAAAGGGCAATGTGAGTGCTTTGGTATAAGCCCTCTAAATTCAGACCAGCAGAGAGAGTTTGTATTTCGATGGTTCAAATCCAGCGGCGACGCCAGACGGGCCAATAAGATGATGAAGGAACTTAATGACTCGCCACGATTACTCCAGATGGCTGCGAGACCTATATTTCTCACTATGATGTGCATTGAATTTGAGGTGACGAATCGTATATCAACCTCGCAGGCGGCGATTTTCGAGACATTCGTTCGGGCTCTGCTAGAGCTTTGGGACCTGGAACGTGGCGTTGGGCTTGTGCCTGATCGCAGGAATGGTGTTCCTCTGGATCTAAAGCTTCACATATTGGAAGCAGTCGCCTCTCGTTTCTTCGAACGCGGCAAGCGTGTCTTCGACGAACGAGAGCTGACGGATTGTGTGCAAGAACTGCTGCACAAGCTGCGTGCTGCAGTGGCGGCAAACGAAATCATCACTCAGATTAAGAACCGAAGCGGCCTTTTGGTATCCGATCGTATGGGTAACCATCGATTCTGTCACCCGTTATTCCAGGAATTCTTCGTTGCTCGATATAGATTTAAAAGAAACGAGAAGGGAGAGAAGCAAGCACAATGGATCGGAGATCGTTTTTGGGACTCAAGATTTAAGAATGTCGTGGCGTTCTATGCGGAACTTGTAGCACATAGCAAGAACACACATTTGGCGGAAGGGTGAAGAATGCACACAGTTGACCAAGTCTTAATCCCTGCACTCGGCATGTTCCCTGCTAAGTACGGCGCTGTACACAAAATATGGCGCGCAGATGACTCCCGTTTTGTTCTGCTGTTCGAGGACAATCCCGCAAACGGGGATATCGGGATACGGATCCATAGCGCTTTATCCACGATCCTCAGTACTCGAATCACCAGTCTTGTGGGCATTGATGGAGCTTTTGGTCCGGTCGATACTAGGTGGTTCCGTGCCTTTCCAGGTGAGGATATTCGAAAGGAGACCGGGGAGTACTTTGTCAAAAACCTGGGCCTTCGAGGAGCTGAGTTCTGTCATATTGTGTTCGACGAGCCTTTCGAACTATGGGGAGTTGACGATAGAGAGCTGTACGTGGAGGCCTTGCACGTCTGGCGATCCAACCGAGTGGATGAATTCATCCAGCTTCAAAAGAAGCGTGCATATGCAATCCTCGGGAATTTTATACGGCGAATGTGTGAAACAGAATCCCATGTGGGTGCTCTAACGATTTGTGGTAACCTCGCTGGCTTTGTGGCAACTGAGGCAGGAGCAAAAGGGTATTCATATGCTATCATCCGCCCCGCAGGGATCAGCAAGAGCGTATCATCCGAACAAACAGCCACCCCTGCTGACCTTCGAACCGAGGATAGAAAGGCGATTTGCTGCAATGTTCTTACGGCCGTACTCATATGGAAAGCAGACGAGCAATTGTCGAAACTTCCAGAAGCCCTGGACGAGTTTGGATACCCTAATTATGACCCTGACGCAGCCGCTGAGTGGGTGGAGCAGGGACAAGCTTCTTACCTTAGCCAAGATTATGAGAAAGCAATAGGGTACCTTGGCCGTGCGGTCCAAATGTATTCGATACTGTACAAGTCACATCAAGAGAAGATCTGTCTTCTACAGGAATCTCGAGAAGCGGAGGAAGCCGACCGCTTTCAAGCGAGAGCACAATTAATAGCTCGAATATGGGCGACAGCCGAATACAATTTAGGAATTGCCCTTTGGGACTCAGGAAAATATGATGGGGCTGAAGCTCACTGGAACAAGGCCGTCGAAATAAATCCGAGATTTGAACGCGCCTGGGCGAACAAGGGAGTTGCCATGATACGCCGGGCGGAATACGAAGCTGCCGTCGAATGCTGCGACAAAGCCATTGAGTTGAACCCGGAGTTCCCCGACTCATGGTACAATAAATGGTCTGCTCTGGTACATTTGGGGAAGCCAGGAGAAGCGGAACCCTGTCTTAGGACTTTTGAAAGATTGAAGGCGCAGGCACAACGTTGAATAGAAAGAAGGACGCAAGGCTATATGCGATTCATCTACGGGCCAAGCACGTAAATCTGCACGCTGTTAAGTAACGCAGAAGTCGCCCGCTTTCGCGTTTCATATGGCCTGCCCGCCCCCAAGAAAATGTGCCACTGGGGAAACCAGGGGCATTTGGGGTGGTGACCTATTCTTTCCTCGTTCTGTCTCGTTTTCTGGGCTCTCGCCCTTGCCCGGTCATCCCAATCATGTCGACCTCTCCAGACTACCGCCTCACCATATCCGTCCGGCCCACATGGGGCCCAGGCCCGCTCGTCGCAGCTTCATAAAACGTGCGTATCTGAAGAGTATTGTGGCTGACGCGTACTGAGCAGGCAAGCGGAAAAGTGGTACGTG
Organism: uncultured Pirellulales bacterium; assembly: GCA_964346195.1. Classification (GTDB taxonomy): domain Bacteria; phylum Planctomycetota; class Phycisphaerae; order Sedimentisphaerales; family Anaerobacaceae; genus PLanc-01. The sequence continues at coordinate 9,990 of CAYFUB010000393.1, read as the reverse complement.
ATAGGCGCTCTCCATTGATTATCGATGATTCGTTATGGATTATTTCCTGCGTGTTTCACGGCGTCCTCCGCGGTTGACAGGCAGTTGCCAGGTTTCGGCAGCCAGCCCCGAACAATCCGTACTGCATACTCTCAGCAACGGGAGATTCCCTCCAAATAATTCCACGGCTGTGTCATAAGTCGTTTTCATGTTGCTTTTTATGTGAGAGGCGAAGGGAGCGTTTGTCGCATTTGGGGTACCGGCGGGGAGAGGGGCGTGCCGTATGACGGCGGAGAAACATCCCGACCACCGACCCAAAGGCGGCCGGGCGCCGTCTCCGCCGGCACCTATGAAAGCGTTAAACGCATTGGTTCCGGTCAAAGGCCGGCCGCTGGTTCCATTTCCTCCGGGTTCTTCCTGCCATTCGTGGTGAAGAGATGTGGATTCGCGTCCCCGATCCGGTCGAGGACAGGCCCTCCGCGGGAATGACAAGGTCGAATCTGTACTGCTGACTCGGAACAACTGGAAATCCTTTCCAGATGATGGTTCGGGAGCAAGCAATACAGGTCAAGGCAGATAAAGCGCTTAATCTCACACGGAGTCATGAAGCCACAGAGCTTGGCAGCCATGTCTGATGCGTTGTTCTTTGTGGCTCTGTGCCTCTGTGTGAGGATATCTTGCGTCGGTTCCGGCCGGAGGCCGGGCTGGGTTGATCGTTGGTGATCTGCAATCGGTTATTGACTTCGCGCAAATACAATTCAGAAAACGGCTTATGCGCGCCCGTCGATGACCAACAAAAAACACGGCCCTGGCGTCTTTTTTACTTGACGCCGAACAAGGCCATCTGTATTATGTTCACAGAACATTCAGGATAGCGATTCGATGACGAGCAGGCCACAGGAAATACGAAGTCGCGAGGGGCAAACCGGTGACGGTAAGGCCCACGTGCTCCATCGTTCCAGCATTCCACTATTCCATCGACGGGCCCGCACGGGCGGGGACGGCAAACGGGACTATGTCAAACAAACCCAATTCGCCCCGAGCCGTGCGCGCCAAACAAACCCAATTCGCTGGACGCCCGGCGCCAAACAAAGCCAATCTGCCGTGGGCGCGATGGACGTTAAGTATCCATCGAAAAAGAGGTTACGTGTAAAACTGTGGATTACGCTGGCGGAAAAACAAAGCCAATTCTTGCAGAACAAAGCCAATCGTGGTGGAAGCCGGCGTGAGAGCCTATTGTCGCGGCCCCTGGATGGCGGTAGAATCGGCCGCTCATGTCCGGCTTCGCCGGGAGGCATTGGGCCTTTCCGGAGGCGGCGTGACGGGAGCGGTCCTTCGCCCGTGAGGTTCAGCAACGGAGCAGCATTTTGCGTAAGAATGGCACAATATCTCCGGTCAAGACAAAGGTCCCCTTGGCCCCCGGACGATGCCTGGGCAAGTATCGCCTGGAGAAGCACCTGGGCACGGGTGGGAGCTGCGAAGTCTGGCAGGCGAAGGACTGCGTGGAGGACATTCCCGTGGCCCTGAAGATCCCGCTGGTGGGTCTCGATGGGAAGCGTGCGAGCGAGCAGTTGCTGCGTGAGGTTCGGCTGGTGGCCCGGCTGCGCCACCCGCACATCATGCCGGTCAAGAACGCTGATATCATCGACGGCTACGCCGTGTTGGCCACCGAACTGTCCGTGGGCACGCTGGAGGACTGTTCCCGCCCGATGTCCGTGCGCCGGATTCTCTCGATCGTCATCCAGGTGCTGGAAGGGCTGGCCTACGCGCACGGCCAGCGGGTCGTGCACTGCGATGTCACGCCCGGCAACATCTTTTTGTTCCCGAACGGCCGGGCCGCCCTGGGCGATTTCGGCATCAGCCTGCGGCTCAAAGGCCGCATGGCGACGGTGGAAGACTTCGGCACGCCCGGCTACGTGGCGCCGGAGCAGGCGTACGGCCGACCTTCGTATCAGAGCGACTGCTTCGCCGTGGGCCTGATTCTGTACGAGTACCTCACGGGTTTCCTGCCGCGCTGGCCGTTTCGCTGGCCCCCGCGCGGTCATCAACGGCTGCGCCAGCGGACGAGCATGGCGATGGTCGCGTTTTTGAAGAAGGCCTTGGCCGTGGACCCGGCCCGGCGCTTCGCCAACGCGGGAGAAATGCTGGCGGCGCTGCTGGAGGCCGTGCCCAAAGGGCTGCCGTCGCACCCGGGGCATCGCATCATCGAGCGGCGCAGGCTCGACTGGCGCAAGATGCGCCGCGGCGCGTTCATTCGACGTTACGACAAGGTGCTGCCCGTGCCGTTTCGCTGCGTCGATTGTGGCGAGCCAATGGCGGAGAGCATGGAGGTCTGCCCCTGGTGCGGGAGCGACCGGAATCGTTTCGATGCGAATACATCCTTCAGCTACGTGTGCCCGCGCTGTCATCGCGGCGTCCTGCCCGAGTGGCGGTTCTGTCCATGGTGTTACGGCCCCGGCTTCAAGGAACCGAGCGAGACCCATACGCCCGGAGTGCGGTACCAAAGGAAGTGCAGCCACTGCGGCGGCAAGCTGATGCGTTTCATGCGCTACTGTCCGTGGTGCCGGCGGAAGGTGCGGAAGCCCTGGCGCGTCCGGCCGTTTCCGGAGGTCTGCGGACGCTGCCATTGGTCCGTGGATTCGCAGTTCTGGGTATTTTGTCCGTGGTGCGAGCTGCGCCTGGTGACGTAACCGGTGCGGCGCAGGATCGACTCGTCACGGAATGACGGGAGCCTTGGAGATGACATATCCATTCCACTGGGGGGCAGCCACCCATATCGGAAGCGTGCGCGAGAAGAACGAAGACGCTTTGGTGGTGGCCCCGGAATTCGGGGTGTTCGTTGTCCTGGACGGCTTGGGGGGCCATCCATGCGGGGACGTGGCCGCCCAAGCGGCCGCGGACGGTTTGCCCGTCGCGATTGCCGGGCAGCTCGGGTCGATGAAGACGCGTGGGCCCCGCTTGGTCCGCCGGTGGCTGGCCCGCGTCATCGACGAGCAGAGCCGCCGGATTCATCTCCAGGGTTTGACTCCGGGCGGCTGTGAAGGTATGGGAGCCACGCTGGCCCTGGTCCTGTTTCTGGACGGGCGTGCCTACGTGGCGAATCTGGGCGACAGCCGCGTGTACCGGTTCCGGGCGGGCCAGCTCGTTCAGTTCAGCCGCGACCATTCCGTCATTCGTGAGCTCGTGGAGCAGGGGCGGATCGGGCCGGGCGAGGCGGCAAACCATCGGGCGGTGGGCATGGTGACTCAACATCTGGGCATGCCCGACCAGACCGAGCCACATGTGCGCTCGTATGCGCTGAGGCCGGGCGATCAATTCCTGCTGTGCACGGACGGTCTCACAGACCAGGTCCCGGATTCCGACATCCGGGCGGTGTTGCAATCGTCCGCTGACTGCCGGACGGCCTGCGAGAGCCTGGTGGTAGCGGCCAACGCGCACGGGGGCTTGGACAACGTTACGGTCGTGCTGGCCCGCTGGACGGGCGAACAGCCGTAGCGTCCGGCCAACGGGCCTGATACCGATTACCATTGAGAATTTCGTATCTCCGGGTGGCAGCGTCAAGCGCAGCTTGGCGATGGCCTGGTTGCCTGCGCGGGAACCATCGCCAAGACCTCCGGTCTTGACGCTGCCACCCGGCGTGCATGCCACACTACGAAAAGTTCAATCGGAATCGGCCTGACGTCCATTTTGTGGAACTCAGGCTACGATCCGGTCTGCCGTCACTTGCATAAACACCAATCGGTCACTAAGATGGGGCGGCGCTTTGAAGAGATATAAATGAGTACGGAGTCCATGATGGCACAGGCAGCACATAAGTTCATCAACGCGATCGGGCCGGGGGAGACCGTTAACGGGGTTTACGTGGTGCGCGAGCCGATTCTGCGCAGCACCACGCGGGGGGACCTGTATATCGCCATGTTTCTCTGCGACCGCACGGGCCAACTGAACGGCCGGATGTGGCAGGCGACCGAAGCCGTCTATAAGGCCCTGCCCAAGCCCGGCTTCGTGCACGTGCAGGGCCGCAGCGAGCTGTACCAGAACAATCTGCAAATCGTGGTCAACAACGTCGCGGCTATCGACCCGAGCAAAGTGGACGTCGAGGACTATCTGGCCCGCACGACGAAAGACTGCGACCAGATGTTCAAGGAGGTGCGGGAGATCGTCGGCACGATTCGACACCCCCAGCTTGCGGCCCTGTGCCAGGCGTTCCTCGACGACAAGGACCTGATGCGGCGCTTCTGCTCCGCGCCGGGCGGCATGAAGATGCACCACGACTGCATCGGCGGCCTGCTGGAACACACGCACAACATGCTGCGCGTGGCCAAGACCATCCTGCCGCTGTATCCGCAGGTGCAGGCGGACCTGGTTCTGGCCGGCGTATTCCTGCACGATATCGGCAAGACCGAAGAGCTTTCCTACGACATGGCCTTCGCCTACACGGACTCGGGACAACTGATCGGCCATATCAGCAAGAGCCTGTTGATGGTCCATCGCAAGGCCGATGCCCTGCGCGGCAGCGGTGTCACCATCGCCCCGGAGGTCCTGGACGCCGTCAGCCACATCATTCTCTCGCACCACGGGGAATACGAGTTCGGCTCGCCCAAGCTGCCGGCCACGGCCGAAGCCTTCATGGTCTACTACCTCGACGACCTCGACGCCAAGATGGACCAGGTGACGGCCGCCATCGACGCTGAGATGAGCGAGTCCAACTGGACCGCCTGGCAAAACACCCTCCAGACGCGCCTGTATCGCAAACGCATCCAATAACATGTTTTGAGAATAATTCTTGCGCCGCGTGTGTCATCCCTTCGGCTACGCTCAGGGCAGGCTCTGAACGAAGCGCAGCGCAGTGGAGGATCTGGGCTACGAACGGGAGAAACGTCTCATGTGGGGGCCAGATCCTTCGGCTTCGCCTCAGGATGACAGAGTCCGGACCGGAGGGGGTCTATTCACATTCATATGGTGCAGTCCACGAGGGTAAGCCTGGTCGTGCACCGTGTTGAGTCGGCTTTCGGTTCGCGGAGGACACGATCATTCCGTATCCTCCCTTTCCTTCGCTCTCGCGTCAGTCGGCCCTCCAGACTTCCGGCTCGAAGACACCGAGCGTCCAGCGTTCGATGTAGTAGGGTGTGATCTCGAGCACGCCGTAGTTCGGGTCGTCCGGGCCGTCGAAGATAGGGGCCAACATGTCGCTCCAGAAGCCGTGACGGGCCTCCTTGCCGGTGTTGAGCACGGCCCGGCCCTGGATCTGAAAGTAGGGGGTCATCTTCTGTGGGTCCGTGACGCCGCAGAGCAGGTGGACCTCGGGATTCTTTTCAATCTGCTTGACCTTGCGGGCACCGACGAACGTCGCACAGCGGATTGTCATGTCCGGCGCCGCAGCCGCCATGACGTAACGCACCCAGGGTTTGCCGTCCTGGGTGATGGTAGCCAGGCCGCAGAGTTGCGGCTGCTGGAGAACCTGGAGAGCCTGTTCCTTGACATCGGCCATCTTGTGACTCCTTTCCACGCCCTTCGGCGCGCTCAATTCTTCCATCCCTTGAGAATTTCCAGGCATTCGATCATAGCCCGGCCGTTATGGTAGCCGGCCTTCCAGGGGCTGGCCTTGTCGCCCTGCGGCTGTCCCTGGGCCGTGACCGTGGCGTGCCATTCGCCGACTTCCCAATCGACCATCTTGTTCTCGATGAGTTTGAACGTGCTCTCGAAGGTCGAGAGGTACCTGGGGTCTTTCGTGTACTCGTACATGCGCAGGGCGCTGATAATCACCTCGGCCTGCACCCACCAGGATTTGCCCCGGTCATCGGCTACTGTATTGAACCTGCCGCTATAGCAGAATCCGCTGTTGCGCGCGTCGTACCCATATTGCAGCGAGTACCGCCAGAGGGTCTGATAGAGGTCCATGAAGGGGTAATTCGACACGCCCGCAGCGTCGCAGGCGTCCATGAGCAGCCAGACGTTCTCGATATCGTGGCCGTAGGAGACACGCGCATAGCTGCTCTCCAGTCGCGGGGTCCAATCCTGGTCGTACTTGTCCGTGCAGGCGCCGAGGTTCTTCCGCACGACGGTGTTGCTCTCGATATTGACCAGTTCCAGCAACCGCTCCCGCGCCACGGGTAACTCGCTCGCGCGGTAGAAGGTGGTGAGGGCCTCGAGCAGATGCAGATGCGTGTTCATCAGCTTCAAACCCGCCGGCGCTCCCATGTAGGAGTTCTCGCCGGCCGGCGACGGTGTCCAGTCCGGATTGAAGGACTCGATATAACCGCCATAGGCTTTGTCATGGGATTTCTCTTCGAGCAGGTTGAAGAACTGCATGGCGAAATCAAGGACCTCCTGCCTGCCGCTGGCGAGATAATACTCGGACAGCGCGTACAGTCCGAACGACTGGCCGTAGAGGTGCTTGTTGGGCTTGAGCTTCTGGTTGCCCGTGATATCCACCTCCCAATAGAAACCGCCGTGGGTCTGGTCCCACATCTTGTCTTTCAGGAAGCGATACCCAAGCTCCGCGGCCTCCACGTGCTTCTGGGGCTCGTACCCCGCCCGGGCCAGCCGGGAGAACAGCCACACCTGGCGGGCCTGTGTCACGATCATCTTCGTCACCGGCTCCTTCAGCTTGCCCTGCTGGTCAAAGTTGATAATGTATCCGCCGTTGGTGCGGTCCAGGCTTTTCTCATACCAGAACGGCTCGATATTCTGCGTCAAAATCTTCTCCAGCCTCGGCACGTAGTCCTCCGCTATCTGTGCCGGGTCAGACGCCGCATGAACCAGAGAAACGCCAGAGAGACCCAATAACACTGGCAACCATAGCCTACGAATGGATTGTGGAGTCATCATAATCGATCCTCAATTCGATACATTGCCCGTCGTATTCGTTACAAGTAGGGTGGGTTCTCAACCCACGCGTCACGACTGCATCGGTCGGGCAACCGCGTGGGTCAAGGACCCACCCTACAAACAATGTTCACTTCTTGAAATGCTTATCCGCGAAGTCCATGTAGCGGTCCCAGTCGTAATTCGTGACGTCGTGTCGGCCGGGGCGGATGTGGTAGCCGATGGTTCCCAGCGCCGGCCGGCTGAGCGGAGGCATCTCGTCGGCGGGCAGGCCCTCGAGGCCGAACAGCTTGTAGACCGGGCCGGCGTGTTTGGCGGAGAGGAACTCGCCGCGCGGGTCGGCCCAGCGGTCCTCCTCGGCGCTGGCGACGTACACCGGCCGCGGGGCCATCAGCGCGATCAGCATGTGCTGGTCGATGGGCAATTCGTTCTCCGTGCCGTTGTATTTCGTGAAATTATCGCAGAACCAGTGGGGGAACGAGGTGTTGATCCGCCGGACCGTCTCGCCGAACGCTCGTCGCGAGAGGGCCGCACCGCCGCAGCCGGAGTCGTTGGAGATCACGATGGCGAAGCGCTCGTCCTGCGCCCCGGCCCATAGCGAGGTCTTGCCCAGCCGCGAGTGGCCCATGACCGCCACACGCCTGGCATTGATGTCCGGATCGGTCTCGAAGTAGTCCATCGCCCGGCTCAGGCCCCACGCCCAGGCGCCGATGGAACCCCACTCGTTGGGGGCGGGCTGGGTCTGGCCCTCCTTGTAGAACAGGGGATGGACGCCGTTCTGGAAGCCGTCGTCGAAGTCCGGGTCGATGTCGCCGTAGTAGATCGTCGCCAGCCCGTAGCCTCGTTCGAGGATGTGCTCGACCGGCCAGCGGCTCGCGGCCCTGCCGCGGGACTCCGCCGTCGCACGGCGGCCATTGTTTCCTCGCATCCAGCTTTTGGAGATGGTGATGCCAGGATCAGGGTGGATGGCATGGTTGCCTTGGAAGTTCAGCCCGACGAACAGCGGGACGGGTTTGGGTTCCTGGTTCGGCAGGTAAATGAGGATGTTCATATTGGGGTCGGGTCCCAGCCGCATGATTTCGCGGCTGGGGTCCCGGTCCTGCTCGCGGCCGGTGAAGTAGACCGTGACTTCCTTGCGCGTCGCCTGGCCGCCGAGGGCGTTCTTGTTGACCGAGGTGGTCACAAAGGTCATCGCTGGCGGCTTGCCGGGCGCTTTGCCGAACATATGCTCCTCAAAGAGCCGCAGAATCTCCGGCCGGCGTTTTTGCCGCCAGGTGCCCGCATCCTCCACTTTCGTGCCGTCGGAACAGACCAGCGGATCGGGCAGCGTGTACTGCGGCACCTTTGACTCATCGTAGTTGGCCTCCTCGCCGCGGGCGACGGTCGCGCATAAGGTCATCAGCGCGAGTGACGTGAGACATTGGATCTTCTTGGCGATGGCTGGCATGATATGTCCTCCTTTGGCCATTGCAGTCCTCATCTGTTGGAGCCCGGACCCCGTCGTTTCGTCATGGATATTCGTGCCGTATGGCAGTAATCTATCTGAGAGGGTGTGTGGAAAGTAGCACGGGCATCTTGCCCGTGGAAGGTTGATCCGCGGCAGGGCCAGGATGGCCCTGCGACGGGGCTCCGAAAACGCGAAGCTCGCGTTTTCGGGACCCTTCATGGGCAGGATGCCCATGCTACTGAAGACGCGGTCCTCACACACCTTCTGAGAGCCGGTAGCCGGGCATATCCAACGAAGATAGTACCCGCGGGGACGCCCGACTATCAAGAGAAAACGCTGGTGTTGACGCCGGATTGCAGAGGCGGTCCTGATGTGCTCATACAAATCCGTTGTTCTTGTGTGCCTGTTTTTGTTGACATCGGCGGGCCATGGTGCAGATTGGTACGTCTCGCCCGATGGTAAATCAGCCAATGGGGGGACCCGGGAGTCGCCCTGGGACATCGCGTCGGCTCTGGATGGCCGTCAGGAGGGCCGGCCGGGGGACACCATCTGCCTGCTGGAAGGCGTCTACCGCAGGAGACCGAACGAGTTGTTCGATGTCCGGCTGACGGGCACGGCCGAGAAGCCCATCCAGGTGCGACCGGCCGAGGGTCAGCGTGTTCGCATCGATGGCGGCCTGGCGGTCCAAAGCCCGTCGGCACACGTCTGGATTCGGGACCTGGAAATCTACGTCTCGGAGCCTGTGCCGGACAAGCCGGTCAGTGCCGGCTCGCACCCGCAGGATTTGAACCGGCCCTGGGGCGGCCTGCACCTGCACGGCGGCAAGAACTGCAAGTACATTAACCTGGTCATCCACCACTGCAACCAGGGCATAAGCTGCTGGAAGGGGGAAATCAACCCGGAGATTTACGGCTGCCTCATCTACGACAACGGCTGGCTCGGCGTGGACCGTGGCCACGGGCATTGCATCTACACCCAGAACGATGAAGGCGTCAAAACCATCTCCAACTGCATCATGACCTGCCGTTACAATGGCAGCTACACGATGCACGCCTACGGTTCTGAGCGGGCGTACGTGAATAACTACCTCGCGACGGAGAACATCTGCTACGGTCGGGGCCCGTTCCTGATCGGCGGCGGTCGGCCCAGCCACGGCATCCGGGTGTTGCGGAATTACCTTTACGGCGTCGACATGCGCATCGGCTGCAACGCACCCAGCAATGAGGATTGCGAGGTCCAGGACAACGTGATTATCAATGGCAGCCTGGAAATCACGCGCTACCAGAAGGTGGTCCAAGAGGATAATCTCGTCCTCAAACCCAACGATAGCCGTCCGGCAGGGGCCAGGTCTGTTTTCCTGCCGAACCGGTACGATCCGGATCGGGCACATTTGGCTATCTACAATTGGAATGAAGCCGACGCCGTCGAAGTCGAGACCGGCGATTTTCTTCAGGATGGTGATACCGCCGAAATCGTTGACCCGAAGAACCCATTCGGTAAGTCGGTGGCAACCGCGCTCTGCGGCAGCGGCAAGATCCGCGTCCCGCTGCAAGCGGAATTCGGCGTCTTTCTCGTCAGGGCCAGCCATCGTTGAGAGAATATCTGAGACGCCGACTCGTCGTAGCATGGGCATCTTGCCCATGTGTCGCAGGGCCATCTTGGCCCTGCCAAGAGGTAACCTTCCACGGGCGAGACGCCCGTGAGACTCACGGGCAAGATGCCCGTGCTACTTTTCG
>CAYFUB010000392.1:0-1854 GCA_964346195.1 uncultured Pirellulales bacterium | reverse complement strand
CCGTCAGGTCTTCCCATTGGATGCCGAGCTTCTTGCAGGCGTAGCCGATTTCCTTCAGGTAGTCGCCGTAGCCGGTCATCCAGTGGAAGCCGGGCATCCGTTCGGCCAGCAACTTGCTGTCGCAGGCGAAACGGATGTCGATCTGCGAGCGGCAGATGGCCATGAACGGGGCGTCGATGATCTCGCCCCGGAGGCCGACCCAGCGCTTGATCAGGAAGTCCGGGATGATGTTCGTCACGACCTGGCCCTTGCACATCTCGACCTTGGGCGCCGCCCCGTAGTCCGACTCGAAGTGCGTCATGAGTCGCACCGGCTCGAGCTCTTTGCCGTTCATCTTGCGCGGAGCGGTGCAGTGGGCGAGGGTGATGATGCCGTCGTGCGGATAGGTCGGGTCGTTGAGGAACATGGGCTTGCCCGAGATGTTTACCAGCAGCACGCCGGAAGGAATCACAACGAAATCCGACTCGCAGAACGCCAGGTAGCCGGCGTCGTTCAGGATCGAAAGCGTCAGGCACGCCGAGGTCTCCGCCAGCGGCATGATCGTGCCCATACAGCCGTTGATCGTGATGGCCCGGCAGTCGGCCTTCTTCATCAGACCAATGAAGACCTGCTCCAGCAGGAAAGCATTCTCGACGAACTCGGGCTTCGTCTCCAGCTTGACGCCGCGGCCTTTCATGTACTCGCCCGCCCGCTCTTTGGCCCGGCTGACCGCAGCGCCGTCGGCCCGGGCCTCCTTGATGAGCTTGCCCAGCTCGTCGTAGGAGACCGTCTGCATGTCGAATTTCCACACCTCGCGCACGAGGTTCGGCACGACGTCCCGGGGCTGGGCCCAGGCGCCGGGCCCGCCGACGGCGAGAATCCGCGTGCCCAGCGTGTTCTGCAGGCCGCACAGGGCCCGCAGCCGCCACAGGATCTCTTCCTGGCTGTCCACGACCACGTCGCCGTCATCGATGCCCTGGACCTTCAGGGCGTCCGTGTGCTGCCGCAGGTAGCGGGGGCTGATGATCTCGTACCAGAGATAGACCGGCCCGGACTTGTGCCGGCAAAAGAGAATAACGCTCTTGCCGCGTTTGTTCAGGGCGTCGAAGATGCCCATCGGCCCGCCTGCCGCGTACACGATGAAGGCATCGGCCTGGTCGAGGTAGCCGACCTTCGACAGCTCGTTCATGTTGCGGACGCCGACGGGCTTGAGGAACTCGACCGGGAAGTCCGCGCGCTTCTCGATCTCGCTCAACTCCTGCTGTATCCGGCCCAACTCCTGCTCCGCCTGCTCCGCCGTCTCGATTCCGCCCCAGGAGCGCCAGCTCGTCTGTGGCCGACGGGGCGGAGTCTCATAGGTGAGGATCGGCTGGACCACCAGTGCCCGGCGCTGGGGTCCGGCCCGATCGCCGGTCTCGGCCGCCGTGGCGACGGCCGACCACGTCAATCCGCTCAACGCCGCGCCCAGCGCCCCGGCCCCGCTGACCCCTTGTAGAAAGCCCCGGCGGCTGATGCCGGCCATCGCAGACCTGTGCCCGCACTCGCACGGACAACAAGTCGTTCGAACTGGATGTCCTGTCGTATGTTCGCCAGTCATGTATTGTCCCCTTCTACAGGTTTGAGAGTATGATATCGGTACCCCGGAAATATAACCCGGCGACACGCCGAGTACAAGGCAAAAAGGCTTTGGCAGGACAAGCGGGGTGCACGTCATGTTTGTAGGTAGATTCGGCGAAGACCCTCTGGAACTGGCAAGTCGACCGGAGGCCGAAGGCCGGAGCGGAGAAATCTGGCTATGGACAAGAGGCACCTTCCCTTCGCGGCCAGATGTCTCGACTGCGCTGACGCTTCGCTCGACATGACAGACTAGGCAAG